>JAYTOE010000078.1:0-28289 GCA_043747935.1 Akkermansiaceae bacterium | reverse complement strand
GTGCGCAACGCGATGATCGAAAGCGGATCGCGCCTCTGCATCATCGCGTGGAACGAGTTCACCACCGACCTGCCGGAGTTCGCCCACTTCAAACCCAAGGATTTCTGGGATGCCCGCGCTCGCGGCACCGGCGGCAGCGAGACCGATCCCTACTGCTCCTGCGGCGAGGAAAATCTTCTCGGCTACCCCGGCGACCCGTATTCCACCGAGTCCATCCTCATCCACGAAATGGCGCACAACATCCACCTCCGCGGCGTGTTGCGGGTCGATCCTTCCTTCGACGGCAGACTGAAAAAATCCTACGACGCGGCGATGGCGAAAGGGCTCTGGAAAGGCAAATACGCCTCGGTGAACGACCGCGAATACTTCGCGGAAGGCGTGCAATCTTGGTTCGACAACAACCGCGAGGAGGACCACGACCACAACCACGTCAACACCCGCGCCGAGCTCATCGAATACGATCCGGGTCTCGCCGCGCTTTGCCGCGAGGTTTTCGGGGAAACGGAACTGAAATACACGCGACCCGAAACGCGCCTCACCGGTCACCTCGCCGGATACGATCCCGCCAATGCCCCCACTTTTGTTTGGCCAGAAAGGCTCAAGAATGTGAAAGCAGAGATCCGCGCCGAGGCCGAGGCGCGCGGCAAGGCGGCCGAAGGCGGCATCGAGCGCGAGATCCGCGAGGTCTCGGGCTGGAAGGTTCACATCAACAAAAACCTCCTGAACGAGGCGAACCTGCCCGCCACCGAAAAGGCGCTTTCCCTGCTCAAGCCCCAGCTTGAGGAGATCATCCGCGTCGTCCCCGCTCCGGCCGTCGTGGAGTTGAAAAAGGTTCCCCTGTATTTCTCGCCGACCTATCCCGGCATCAGGGAAAGCGCGGAGTATCATCCGGGCGCAGATTGGCTCAAGGACAACGGACGCGACCCGGCAATGGCGAAGGGAGTGGAGTTCACCAACATCGCGGTCTTCGAAGAGGACACCCGCCGCATGCCGAATTTCGCCCTCCATGAACTCGCACACGCCTATCACGACCTTGTCCTCCCGCAGGGAAGCGAAAATGCCGAGATACGCGCCACTTATCAGAAGGCGAAGGCCGGCGGCGGATACGAACGCGTCGAACGCACCGATGCCGATGGCACCAAGCGCATGGATGTTGCTTACGCGATCTCCAACCCCGCGGAATACTTTGCGGAAAGCACCGAGGCCTTTTTTACACGCAACGACTTCTTTCCCTACACCCGCAAGGAGCTGGAAAAGCACGACCCCGGAATGGCCGCACTGGTTGCGAAGCTTTGGGGCGTAAAATGATTAGGCCACCACTCAGGTAACAGGACTGTGATGTGGCTTACCCTTCCACTGCATCAGGATATTCGCCAAAGCGATCAGCGAGCCGCCGATGAGTAGCGATGGATTGAGCGACTCATTGGCATAGGACTGACCCACAATTCCGGCGAGCATCGCGGGCAGGAACATCGCAAAACCCGCCGTGAACAGCGGTTCGGTCGTGTAGATCAGACCCGCCTCCGTGGCCGGCAAGCGCGGCTGCCACGAATTCATCAAGCCATACGCGCCCACCGAACAGACAACAGCGAGAACCAGCACGATGCCAAACGAAGGCCACGAGCCACCTGCCCGGATCACCATCGAAGGTTCCGAAGCCACCAACAAGCTCACCGGAAGATAGATCAGCGCGATAAAGGCACTCATCGCGAAAGTAACGGCCAGCCCCCGGTTTGCCGAATACTTAGGATTCTCCAACGTGAGGATCTGGAACGTGAAAATGAAAGCCGCCGCCAAAGTCGCCGCCTCACCTTTCCCAATCCGTAGATCGCTCGGTTTCATACCGGAAAGGATCGCACCTCCCGCCAGAACCAGCAGCGTCGCGATGATGATTTTTCCGCCGGGTAAACTACGCATCCTTAGACACGCCACCAGTGGTAGGAACACGCAGTAGGCCTGGGTGAGAAACGCTGAGGTCGACGCCTTCGTGTGACCGAGCCCCCATGTCTGCAGCGCCATACCGAGTCCGCCCCACACCGCAAGCCAAGCGCCTTGCTTCAGTTCCTTCTGGGTAAGGCGCGCGCGTGCCACGAAAGGCAACATCACCAGAGCCGCCAGGCCGAACCGCGCCATCTGCAGCCATACCGCAAGAAAAACGCCGGACGCCTCGGGCAGCCGAGCCCTCTGCTCAAGATCCAGCGTCTTGATGAGCGGAAAGCTCAAACCCCAAAGGGCGCAGGCGAGGATCAACATCAGGGCGGGCACGGCCGGAAGACTCCGCGCTGCCGCATGAAACGGAAAGCGCGAAGAATCAGGACTTTCCCTTTCCCCCCGCGCCGCCATCCGCTTCGATTGCCGCGTGCCCGCCTTCGACGAATCCGCCCTCCGCAAAGCCGCCTCCTGGCAGGATTTCAAGGAAGCCCAATCCCTCCTCAACATCGGAGCCGTCACAAGCGCGGAACGCACCGAAACCGGCTGGACTGGCAGCGTCCAGATCGGCAAACGAACCTACCGCACCACCGTCGTCGCAAGGACACCGACCTGGTTCGATGCGAAATGCTCCTGCCCCGCCAACCAACGCGATGGTGCCTTCTGCCCCCACTCCATCGCCACGGGCCTTCACCTCATCGCCCCGCCCGCCCCGCTGCCGATCCGCGAAAAAGCCACGATCCCTTCCGTTTCATGGAAAATCCGCCTCCTCGGCCCGTGGCAAAAATCCCTCGAAAAAGGCCACGTCTCCGTCTCGCTCGAAACATCCGAAGAAGCGCCCAGTCTCGCCGACGAGAACCTCACCGCCTGGCTCATCGCAAACAAGGCCACCTCCGGGAAATCGATCCAGCTCGCGCTCAATCCCACCACCCTCCCCGCGTTTCTCGAAACCCTCGCCGAACACCCGCGCCTCACAGCGGATGGCGCACCGCTCTCCATTGATTCAGGAACCCAGATTCACCTCGCCGGATGTTCTTTGGAAAACGGCCAAGTGACCCTCGAACCACCCGCCACGACCCTGATCCGAATCGGCGCGTCCTTCTGGCAAATCACCCCGAATTCCCTCTCGAAAACTGGCACTCAACCCGTTTCCACGGAGCTACTGCCGATTTTCCAAAATCTCGCCGAGCAGAAACCCGCGAAACTCCCCCTCGAAACCTTCCTCGCCCTTCTCGAAACCCTCCAAACCCACCTCGATTTCACCGCCTCGGAATGGTTCGAGTCCCTCCAATTCATCCCTGCGACTCCCGAAATCGAACTCCACATCGATAGCCAGCGCCCAAAACTCATCCTCCGCCTCACCTCCTCCTACGACTCCGGGAAACTCCCCCGCCTCGAAAACCAAATCGTCATCACCCCCAACCCGGCCGCCGAAGCCGCCGCCCTCGGAATCCTCGCTTCCCGCGTCGGTGGGAAAGCCGTTCCCGTCCACGAACTCGCCGATCCGCCAGCCATTCAGACCTTCCTCACCCAAACCCTCAAATCCCTCCCTCCCGGCTGGAAAACCACCCTTTCCCCCTCCGCTCAAACCCTCGCCTCCTCCTTCGTTTTCGTATCCCCGATCATTCAAACAATCGCTTCCGACGACAGCTCGATTCAGTTCGATCTTCTCTTCCAGACCGACTCGGGCTCGATTCTATCCACAGCCGAAGTCCGCCGCCTATTGCGCTCGAAAGGCTCCCTTTCACAGCAACCCGGCGGCCAGCAAATCATCCTTTCCGAGGACATCGAAAACCTCATCGACCCACTGTTCGAAGATCTCGATCTCCGCCAAGAAAACGGTCATTTCATCGCAAAAAACGCCTCGGCACTCATTATAAAAGAAATCAGTGAAAGGTTTCGTAGATCATCTATAACCAATGACTTAGAGCATTTTCATCAGGTTATTCACAGGGAAAAACCGGACTCGCTATCCGCCGATCTCCGCCCTTACCAGCATAAGGGATTTTCGTGGTTAATCGACCGCTTGAATCGTTACAGTGGAGTCCTATTGGCCGACGACATGGGGCTGGGCAAGACGCTCCAAACGATCGCTTGCATGGAGCAACAATTCACATGTTGTTCACAGCCTCTTCCGGCGCTGGTGGTCGTCACCACTTCCCTGCTCGGGAACTGGCAATCCGAGTTCGCCCGCTTTGCGCCGGGACGAAAAACCATCATCCTCCACGGCCCGAAACGCGACAGCCTTAGGGAAACCATTCGCCCCGGTGACGTCGTGCTCACCACCTACGCCACCCTCGCCCGCGACCTCGCCTGGCACCTGAAGCAGGAGTATCTCGTCGCGGTGATCGACGAGGCCTCGCTGATCCGGAATCCGGACACGGATCACTCCAAGGCGGTCGCCAAGCTGAACGCCCGGAACCGGATCGCCCTGACTGGAACGCCGGTGGAAAACTCCGCCCGCGATCTTTGGGCGATCTTCCGTTTCATCCAGCCCGGCTGGCTCGGCTCCCGCAAGGATTTCGCGGAGCGCTACGAACAGCCGCTTCAATCGCCCGACACCGCCGCCCGCGCCAGTCAGCTTCTCCGGTTAAAAACCTCCCCCTTCACCCTCCGCCGCACGAAGTTGCAGGTCGCGCCGGAACTCCCCTCGAAAATCCTGATCGACGAGTTCTGCACCCTCTCCACCGACCAATCCACCCTTTACCGCGAAATCCAGCGGGAGGGTCAGAAGCGCATCGATGAGATCCGCGATTCCGGCCAGACCGCCGCCGCCCGGATGCAGGCGCTCACCACCCTGCTACGCCTCCGCCAGGCCTGCTGCGATCTCGCACTGTTCGATTCAGAGAAACTCAAATCCCTGCCCATCCCCCGCCGCTCCGCGAAGCTCGAACGCTTGTTGGAAATCACCGAGCAATCGATCTCTTCAGGCAGCCGTTTGCTGGTGTTCTCGCAGTTCCGCACGCAGCTCATCGAAATCGAAACCCAGCTCAACGCCCTCGGAATTTCCTCACTCCGCCTCGACGGCCAGACGCGCCAGCGCAGCGAACTCGTCGAGCGTTTCCAATCCCCGGACGGCCCGCCCGTTTTCCTCATCTCCCTCAAAGCTGGCGGCTACGGCCTCAACCTCACCGCCGCGGATGTCGTCGTCCACTTCGACCCATGGTGGAACCCCGCCGCCGAGGCGCAGGCCACTGACCGCGCCCACCGTATCGGCCAGACAAAGCCCGTTACGGTTTTCCGGCTCCTCACCCGCGGCACCGTCGAGGAAAAGGTCGTCGATCTGCAATCCTCGAAAAAAGCCCTGGCCGAGTCCCTCGATGAATCGATCACCCCCACCGACGCCCCCGCATGGACGGCGGCGGAACTGGAGCGCTTATTGCTGGATTAAAGGCATGACCCGCCATGGGGCAACGGAAGCCTAACCCGCAGGAAATTCGTCCGCTTGTCGATGGGCAGCGCGAGCCTCCGACGGATGTGCTCCACGAGTTCCCGGTCGGATTCGAGCTTCAGCGCCTCCAACTGGCGGCGGCGCGATGGTTCAGCGGCTTTCTTTTTCACGGTCGGAGGTTTTTTTCTCATGGAGTGTCATTTCCAGCACTGGCAGCACGGCCGTATCCCTCAGCCGCCCCGCCGAGCGCTTGCTGCGGATGATGTCTTCGAGCGAGGCGAGCAAAACCTCTTCGCCCGCGACGGAGATTTTCGAAGCCCTCGACCGCAGCCCCTCGAAGGATCGGATGCCATGGATGACGGGCAGGAAATCCAACTGGATGCCCCGGTCGTCATTGGTCATACGGAACAACTTCGAAACCGGATTATACGGGCGCATGATAACGGATTTCAAATCGGCGGCCACCGCCTTGAGCTTCTTGAGGTTCGCAGGTGTGGCGCGGAACATGAAATCGATGTCGATGGTGGTCACGGGCGCGCCATGTAGAGCCGCCGCGGCATTTCCGATCATCACGCACTCGAGCCGCCGCCGGTTCAGGGCAGCCAGCGCGTCGCGAAGTATAGGAGATGAGTCCATGACAACGCAAGACTGCCACCACAGGCATCGGTTGCCAAGCCGGGAAACCCGCCTGCAACATTACGCATTGATTCCCTCTCAGGAAACCGCTTGCCTATCCGCACCATGCAAGCACCAACCATCGTCGGCGAATTCAAAGAGTTCATCCTCAAAGGCAACGCGATCTCCCTAGCAGTAGGCGTCCTCATCGGCGCATCGTTCGGAAAATTTGTCACCGCCGTCACGGAAGGACTCATCAACCCCTTGCTGAACCAGATCGGCGGCGATCCGAATATCTCCCTGAAAATCTGGGTCTTCGATGTGGGCATCATCATCAATGCCCTCATCTCGCTGTTGATCACCGGCGCGATCCTATTCTTCATTTTCATCCGCCCCATGAACAAGCTGATGACCAAGGAGGCACCACCCGCCCCCGCCCCGGAACCCTCCGCCGAGGAGAAACTCCTCACCGAAATCCGCGATCTACTCGCCAAGCAATCCTGACTCCCGACTCCCCAACATGAACCTCCTCAGAATCCTCCGCCGCAAAGCCCGCGCCTCCTATAAAGAGCTCGCCGACATAACCGATACCACCGAAGCGGAGGTCGCCGGGAAAATCATAGCCTGGGAGAAGGATCACACGATCCTCGGATACCACGCGGTGACGAACCCCGAGATCATCGGCGACACCTCGGTCTCCGCTTTCATCGAGGTTCGCGTAACTCCAGAGCGCGGCGGCGGCTTCGACCGACTCGCCATGCGCATCGCCCGTTTCGACCAGGTCGTCGCCTGTTACCTCGCCAGCGGCGGTTACGATCTCATGGTCGTCGTCGAGGGCGCGGATCTGCGCGAGGTCGCCCGCTTCGTTTCCGAGAAACTCTCCTCGCTTGAGGGCGTGATCTCCACCGCCACCCATTTCCGCCTCAAGACCTACAAGGAAAACGGCTTCCTCTTCGAATCCGAGCCGGAGACGGACCGCCTCGTGGTCTCGCCATAGGAGGCGGGACATTCCTGTCCTGACATCCCGACGCAGAAAAAGAGGGACAGAAATGTCCCTCCTTCTTATTTCTGAAATACCCACCTCGGCAGCCCTGTATGGATAGGCTATGACAAATACGATGAAGCGGGTGTTTTTCTGGCTCTCCGGCGCGGGAACCGAAACCCTAGAGCGCTGCCCGGCCTGGGAGCAGAGGAAATACGTCGCCTTCGGAGCCACCGTTCTGGTGCCCTGCGCGTTCGCCTTCATTGCTTGCGCCTACGCACTTTCCACGCTCACCGATAAGCCGGGCGTGATCTATCCCGTCGCGGGCGTCTGGGCCTTCATCATCCTCACCATCGACCGCGCCCTGCTCGCCGGATACCGCCCCTACCTTTCCGTGTTCCGGAAAATGGCGCAGTTCTCCCTCCGCCTCGTTGTCGCCATCCTGATGGGCATCACCATCGCCCACCCCCTCGTCCTTCTCCTGTTCCGCGACACCGTCTCCTCCGTCATCGAGACCGACCGCGCCGCCGAGATCGAGGTCGTCCGCGGCGGCTTCGACAAGGAGAAGGAAAAAGTCCGCCAACGCATCGGCGGCATCGACACCTCCTTGGCCGACCAGCGACTCCGCTGGAACGAATCTTTCCAAGCCAAGTTCATCCTTCAGGAAAGCGACGACGCCTCCGCCGCGATCCCCGGCCTCACCGCCGAGCAGCAGACGGAGCTCAAGGCCGCCACCGACGAGGCCACCTCACCCTACCGCGCCCGACTTGATGTGGTGCAGAAGCAGACCGACGAATTCACCCCGCAATACGCCAAGCTCCAGACCGAACTGTCCTTCTGGCAGGCGGAGTTCGAGCGCGAGCTCAACGGCCAGCGCTCCGGCCTCGCCGGCGAGGGGCCGCGCGCCCGCTCGATCCGCGCCGACCAGCTCGAGCCGCGCCGCGAGGAGACGAAACGCCTCGGCGCTTTGCTGGAGCACCTCACCGCCGAGAAAGCCTCCCTCCAGACCCAAGCCCGCGAAGGAGAGGCCGGAGCTATCGCCCTTTTCGAAACGAAACTCGCCGAGATCGAGCTCGCCAACAAGGCGGAGTCCGAGCGTGTCGCGGGACTCCGCCAGCGCGTCGAGAACGACCAGGCGGAGGAGTTCGTCACCCAGCAGAACTCCCTGCGTGAAACGATCAAGCAGCAGATCGACAGCCTTCTCATCGAACTCACCCGCACCCAGGACGAACTCGCCGCCGTCGGCTCCGAGGAAACCACCCGCCTCGCCGCCATCCGCGCGGAGCCCCGCCGCGACATCCTCACCCAGACCCTCGCCCTCAACCGCCTCTTCAAGGCCGGCGACCAGGGTGGCCAGTTCGCCTACTACACCTACATCGTCCTCACCCTGCTCTTCATGCTCGTGGACACCATCCCGCTCATCGTGAAATTTTTCACCAAACCCGGCCCCTACGACACCCTTGTGGACCGCGATGAAATGACCTTCGACACCGAGCACCGCGCCTTCCGCGAAACACGCTCCCGCTACATGCAGCAGCTCACCGCCGGAAACCACCTCGCCATCACCCGCAACCATGCCCTCGAGCACGCCCTCGTAGATGGAGTCGAGCACACCCGCGCCGCCCGCGAGTTCCTCGATTCCCTCGTGGAAATGGAGCGCTCCTTCTCCGAGAAAATGCGCGCTGAGGAGGAGCACATCGCCCACCACGACACCGACAAGCGCGCCGCCATCGATGCCATCAAGCGCCGCTTCTACGATGATCTCCACCACCGCATGGAGCTCTTCTTCACCGCACGCCACGCCGCCAACCCGGGGGCGTAAGCGCTTCACTTTCTCCTTCCCTTCCCCTCTCCGTTCGCACCAGATTCCCGCATGGGAATTTTCATCCAGCACAACGGCCAGCAGACCGGCCCTTTCACGCACCAGGAAATCCAGGCGGGCGTCGCAAGCGGTCTCTACCAGCCAGCCGATCTTGTCTGGTATGAAGGCGCGGCGGGCTGGTTGCCGCTTTCGCAGCTACCCGTCATCGCCGCCTCGCCACAACTTCCTCCGGGCGTGTTGCCGCAGACATCCGGACTTGCCATCACCAGCATGGTGCTCGGGATCTCCTCTTTCTTATGCGGAATCACCGGCATACCCGCTGTCATCTGCGGCCACATCGCGCGCGGCAATATCAAGCGTTCACAAGGCCAACAAACCGGTGACGGCTTCGCCCTCGCGGGACTCATCACCGGCTATCTGGGCACGCTTCTCATCGGTGTCTCGATCATCGCAGGACTCACCGTCCCACTCGTCATGCGCCAGAGGAAAAAAGCCGACCAAACGGAAGCGACCAGCAACGCCCGCTCCTTCGGACTAGCCCTATTGGAGTTCGAGTCGGAATACGGACGCTTCCCGGACGCCTCCACCGCCCGCCCCGTCGCTGATAACACAAGCACACCGGAAATCACCGGCTCATCCTCGAACGCACGTTTCCGCCAACTCTTCCGCGCAGGCATCACCCAAAGTGAAGTTTCCTTCTACGCCAAAGCCGAAGGCACAAGCAAACCGGACGGAGTGATCACCGGCGACGAGGCCATCGCTCCCGGCGAGTGCGGTTTCGCTTACGTCGAGAACATCCGCACCGACGACAACGTCCCCCGTCCCATCGCCATGGCTCCCTTCGTGAAAGGCCGCGCCGAGTTCGATCCCATGCCCTTCGACAATAAAGCCGTCATCCTTTGGTCCGACTGTTCGGTCCGCTCCCTGCCTATCGAACGTATCACCGGCGAGGTGATCCTCGACGGCCAGAACCTGCTAGATCCCGCCCACCCGATCTGGGGCGGCGTGCCGCCTTCCCTACTACTGCCGGAGTGATGCGGCACTCACCAGTCCCCGGGTTTCATTGTGACGGGAGCTCCGAAAGGGGATTTTCCAACCCAATCTTCGCCATCACGTTTCATCACATAAGGCTTCTTTCCCGTCCATCTCAGCTCAAGGGTTCCGTCTGCGAGAATGACCCAGAATGCCTCCCATTTCTGGCCGACGATTTCCAATCTGCCATCCGGGTGAGCTACCCAACGGGCCACCGGCCCATCCGCGTAAACATCCCAATTACCCACAAATCCCCCCGCGAGGCCGCCGGAACTTTTCCTGACCACCCGCTCCGGCTCCGGCGATAGCGCGGCGATCCATTCATCCAGATCCTCCGCCTCCTTCGCCTGCGCGAGCAAGCGCGCCTTGAGATCCTCCTCGGAGGCTTCGTCGGCCGCACCTTTGAGGCGAGTCATGTAAGCGTCGCCGATGCGGGTGAGGTCGGCGCGGTATTTTGTGTCGATCGACTCCTCCTCGGCCAGCGAGTCCTTGAAAGCGCTGACCACCTTGTCCGGTAATCCAGAAACGTCGTCGATCACGGGTATGCGGTTGTCCACGATGTCTTGCTTCAGTCTTTCCACCAGTCTCAGCAAATCCGATTCGGCACTGTGGGAAAGCGACTTGAGGTCGAGGCGCAGGATGCTGACGTTGTCGGCGAGCTCCTTGTCGCGCTTCTCGCGGGCTTCGCCGATCAGGCCGACGGCTCGTTCGCGCAGCTCCGGATCTCCCGGCTCAACGCTTGCGATGGGTTCCGGATCCGGTTCGGGCTCGTCGTCCACTTCCGCCATTTCCTCGGGTTCCTCCGCCTCTTCGGATTCCTCCTCGTCATCGTTCTCAACAATTTCGATCGGTTCGGGTTCGGGCGACGGTTCGTGAACCTCCGGCGGTCTCGAAACGGGTTCCGAAGGCACTTCGGGATCGGGTGTGGGTGCCGGAGTTTCGACCGTCCCGTTACCAGCTACCTTCGTATCATTCTCCTGCTTGCGATCCATCAGCACCAGATAGGCGGCCACGATCATAGCGCCGAGAACACCGATGAGAAAAAACTTGCCCGCTGAACTGCCGCTGCTGGTCAGGACAGGTGCCGGGCGTCCGAGAGCGCTCGACGGCCGCGGAGTCGGGGCGGTTACTGACTTTTGCTTCGCAGCGATCCATTTCTCCAGATCGGCGGACATCGCCGCAACAGACGCATAGCGCTGCGAGGGATCGAGGTTCGTAGCCTTGCGCCAGATCAGATCGAGCCGGATATTTCCGGTCGATTGCGTAGGTGCAGTCATGGATCCTGCGGGATCGATGCCGGTCAACAACTGATGCAGGATGACCCCGACGGAATAAATGTCCGCCAGCGCTCCGGCCAGGTTCGGGTCTTGGAACACTTCCGGCGCGGTGTAGCCGGGCGTGCCCATCACCAAGCCCGGCTGATCGGAATCCGCCGCGTGAGCCAGTCCGAAATCGGCGACCTTTGGCTCCAGTTTCGTCGTAAGCAGGATGTTCGATGGCTTGATGTCGCGGTGAACGATGCCGTTCTCGTGCGCATGCGTCAGACCGTCGCAGATGCCCTTGACAATAATCACCGCCTGCGTGGCCTCGACCGCCTGATTGTAGCACGCTTCGTGAAGCGATCCCCCCTCGACATACTCCATCACGATGTAGGGCATACCCTCCACCGTCCCGTAATCAAACACGCCCAATAGATTCGAGTGGTTGAGCCGCGCCATCGACTTTGCCTCGGAAATGAAAGACTCCCGGAATTCCTGGTTCTCGCCCACTTCACGCGGCAGCACCTTGATCGCAATGTCCCGATCCAGCGAAATCTGGCGTCCCTTGTAAACCGCCCCCATTCCACCCTGCGCGATGAACAATTCCACGTCATACTGGGGCAACAGCGCCGCCAGATATTCGGGGCTGGGAGCTTGAAAAAGGTGATCGCTCATGGGATGTTAGATAAACGCGGATGTAATATGAGCTGACAACCCTCTTCACAACCCCGCATGGCAAAAAGTTGCGGGAATGTGAGCAGTTTCAGCACCTATTTCAAAACTTTCTCATAAAGCGCAAAAGCACCCGCGACGAACAGCCCCGCGCAGCTAATCCATAATCCAATGTCCCACAGGCGACCGGGCATCAACCTCACATCGCAGCAGCGGTAGCGGAAATACAAGGCCGCCACACCTAGCATCGGCAAAATCAGCGCGCCCATGAAGCCGCCCGCCAACACCAATTGCTCCGGTGCCTTGAAAAACGCGTAGCTCCCCAGGAACAGCAAGGGCAAGCAGATGCAAAACAAACGCACCCACCAGCGGTATGACTTCTCGTCGCCCGACGTCACGCCGAACACCCGCAATGCATCCGCACAGACCCGCGCATGACTCGCCGTCGCCACGAAAAAGGTCGAATACAAGACGGCAAAAGCGCCGAACAAAAACACCACCTGCGCTGCCTCGCCGAAAACCGGAACGTACATCTGCCCCAAGGTTCTGATCATCTGTTCCCCGCCCGGATTGAGGCCGGTGCGCCCCAGGATCGCCGCACCTAACAGATAAAATCCAATCGTCGCAAACGTGTAAACGATCATCGAGCACCACGCATCCCAGCGCAGCACGCGTATCCATCCCTGCGCCCGAGCCTCCCATTCCGGCGAGTCATCACGCGGCCCCGTCCACTTCGCGTATCCTTTTTCCAGACACCAATACGGATACTGAATCAACTCCGTCGCGCCGACCCCGATGATTCCAAACGCAGCCAGTGCCAGTAACAACCCTTTGCCCTCCGGGACGTGGAAAGTCATCCCGCTGAGTAATTCGGCCCATGAAACGCGCCACTCCGGCAAAGCTTGCAGGTAGAACAGGTTCACCATCGTCACCAAGGTGAACGACGCCACCAGAAAGGTAGAAACATTCTGGATCAGCCGATATCGCCCCACCACGAGCATCACGATCGACACCAGGGTGACGATGATCGCCCAAGACATCGAGTCATGGGAAACGACCTTTTCCTTTCCCTCCCATTTTGAAAGTTCCGCCTTCGCCGCATCGCGTTGCTGCACGAATTTCCCAAGGTTGCTCGCCATGAGATCATCCCCCTCAAAGCGCTCGATGATCTTATCCGCGACTTTCACCCGGATCTCCGCGTCCTCGCGCACGTTCATCTCCGAGCCCGCGGCACTGAGCGGCTGCTGGATCGCCATCGCTTGCCCGACCCCACCAATGATCCCCCCAAGCTGAATCAACGCCACGAAGGTAAACACCAACCAAAACCAACACAACCAGTTCACCCGGAGCCGGGGGCCGGGCACCATGTTGAGCCCATCCAATGTCGTCCGTCCGCTGGTGATCGTAAAACGCCCGAACTCGATCTGCACGAACACTTTGATCAAACAGCCGATCACAATCAGCCAAAGCAGAACAAAGCCGGCCTCCGCCCCCACCGCGGTCGTCATGATCAATTCCCCCGAACCCACAATCGATCCCGCAATAATCAGCCCCGGCCCGAGCTGCCGCAGGACACCTCGGATCGTCGTTGGCGGGTCTTTGATTTCACTCATCACCGACATCTTGCAGATGCATCGTTGAGCCAGTCAACATCCGAACCGAATGCCTAAAATCGATGTGGCCGGAAATTTCTACTCACCTCGCCGGGGTATTTCGTGTAGCCATGGCGCATGGGATTTCACTTGGAAGAGGCGGCGATTTTCGACGGCAGCATCGACAACCGGATCAAGGGGAGAACCCTTTTGAGATTCAAATTCACGAACCACACCTCAAGCCTGATAACGCTCCAGGGCAACCCCTGCCGAGACCTCGCCGGATCGCTCTGGTCTTTCAGGAATCCGCACGCCCGCATGGAGGAACAGCCCGGCGCACAGCATTTTTTCATCCCTGCCCTCTGCGAAGGAGCAGTCGGTCGGATCAGCTATTCGAAAAAGCGCCGGGTGCCCGTGCTGCCGCCCGAGGAACACTACGACCGCCTCTTCGACAGCGAACAGGAAGACCCGCCCACTAGGATCGCTCCCGTCCTTGAACTGGAATGGTTTAGCCAGAAATTCAAACAGGTTGAGATCGACTGCGAGTTGATGACCCTGGATCTGGTCGAAATGGCATGGTCTCTCTCGGCCGAGGAAGCGGCGGAGGGCGAGGCCGCCATAAAACAGTCCCGCGCGGAAACCGTCCATGAAGGCGATGACTGGGCGACAGGCTTCGCCGAGGATATGGAACTCATAGAAGAATACGTTGGCGATGAACCCGAGCCGCACGAAATCGAAGAACTCTGTTTCATCATCGTCCAGGATTTTGTGATCAACACGGCGGACGGCTCAGAGGAAAAGCAGGATCTCCACACCAACCTGCTCAAGCTCCAGGAACAGATCGGGGGGGCTTTCATCCACCTCGACTACGAAGGTGGATTCGATGATGTCCCCGCCACGATCCGTCTACTGAACGCCGTCCTCCCTCTCCTCGACAGGACGGCCGAAAGCGCGAGATATCTCGCCGAATCCACCTATGAGAATCTCCTCAACCTGAAGGAAAGGATCATCGTCCTGCGAAAGGAACTCCAAACCTAGCTGGGAAATCCTCAGTCCACCGCAACGAAACCCTTACGGGTGTGCTTGCAGCGCAAAGGCTCGCCCTCCTCGTTGGGATTCCAGCCGTTCGCGTTTCCGAAATCGACCGCATCCATGACCATCGATAACATCACCACCCGCGGCAGTTCGGCGATCAGTTCACGTCCGCCGATCGCGGCGTTCGTGTAGATCGATGCCTCATTGACCCCGTTGCGGTTCTTCATCATCCAGCGGTACTGGACGTCACGATGGTTCAGCGTCTTGTAGCCTTTTTTGGACAGGGACATGAGGGAAGAGGAGGGGCAGATCAAAAATCAAACACCAACAATCATCAATCGTCATTCCCGCGCGGAGTGGATTGATGATTGCTGATTGATGAATACTGATTTTTGAATGTTCAGCGGACGATCTCGATCAGCTCGATATCGAAAACAAGCATGCCGCCGGGACGACCGCTACCGGGAACCACAGGCCCGTAGGCGAGCCCTTCTGGGATCCAGAAGCGGCGCTTCTCGCCAACAACCATGAGCTGCACGCCTTCCGTCCAGCCCTTGATCACGCCAGTGAGTGGAAACTCAGCGGGTTCACCACGGGTCACGGAGCTATCGAACATCTTGCCGTCTGTCGTCCAGCCGGAGTAGTGGACTTTCACGGTGTCGGCGGCCTTCGGCTTTTCCTTGCCGGTGCCTTCGGCGAGCACCTTGTGGGCGATCCCGCTTTCGGTTTTGAGGGCATCAGCCGGAGGTGCGGCGACATCGGCAGGAGTAGCAGGAGCCGGAGGCGCGGCCTTGAAGTAGACCAGCTCGATATCCGCCACGATGAATCCGCCGGGAGCCTGCGGCTCTGGAAGCCAGCACTGGCGCTGCTCACCAGCCTTCATCTCGGCGAAAAGCCCGCCGAGTTCCGGCGGCAGCTTGTCGATCGGTATGCTTGGAGGAGCCGGCTCCGTGCGGCTGTCCTGAACCACCTGGCCGTCCGTGGTCTTGGCGGTGAAATGAAACGTAACGATCTGATCGATGCCGGGCTTTTCGCCCGCACCTTCCTTGGTAATCTTGTAGGCGACTCCAGCTGCGGTTTTCTGGGTGCCTTCGGGTGGCTTGGGCGCTTCCTTGATGCCAAGGAGCTCCACATCGAAGCAAAGCATCCCACCTGGACGATCGCTGCCCGCGACGACCGGGCCGTAGGCGAGACCCTCCGGAATCCAGAAACGGCGCTTTTCTCCCACCACCATGAGCTGAAGGCCTTCCGTCCAGCCGGCGATCACTCCACCGAGCGGGAAGCTCGCGGGTTCGCCACGGCTCACCGAGCTATCGAACATTTTCCCGTCCGTGGTCCAGCCGGAGTAGTGAACGGTCACCGTATCGGCGGCGGTCGGCTTTTTGTCGCCGGTTCCGGCTTTCAGGACTTTCGAGGCCAGACCGCTGGCGGTCTTTACGGCATCGGCGGGGGCGGCGGCTACATCAGCAGGTGTTTCGGGCATGATCTTTTCAGGTTGGGCAGGTGCCGGTTCGGCGGCTGCGGGAGGATTCGCGACCGGAGTCTCCTCGGAATGCACAAGGGCAGGCATCGCCACCATGGCAGCGGCAATCATCAGGGGAGTTTTCAAAGTCCGGATTTTCATAGGGGCGGGATCATCCACGCCCCAAACCACCTGTCAACCATCGACCCGAATTTTACCCGGCGGATCACCTTTTTAATGAACGGGGAGTTCACTAATGCATCCCATCCCCTGCTCCACCATCCATGATCACTGTAACCGTGCGGCATCTGCCCTCATTCGGTGGAAGAATGGTTCAGTCCGATTCGTTTCAGACTCTGCACGTAGCAACCGACTAACTCCGTCTCATGAAACCCTCATTCATTTCCCGCGCCTTTATCACCCTGCTGCTCCTGGCTTTGCCGGCAAAGGCGGTTGATTCCCCCGCCTCAGAGAAACTGGAAGGCGTGAAGCGCATCGTGTTCCTTGGCGACAGCATCACACAGGCTGGCGATTACGTGACTGATTTCGAATGCTGGTTGGCGGCGAACGGACTCCAAGCCGAGGTGATCAATCTCGGGCTTGGCAGCGAGACCGCCAGCGATCTGACAGCGGAGGAAAATGCCGAGCACCTCAAGAGGCATCGCTTTGGTCGCCCCTCCGTCAGCGAGCGATTGGATCGCGCCCTCGCCGCTACGAAGCCGGATCTGCTCTTCGTCTGCTACGGCATGAACGATGGCAGCAGCCTGCCCTCCGACGACGCGGGAACCAAGCGCTTCACCGATGCGATCACCCATCTGCGCGATACGGCGTTCACGTCCGGCGTGAAAAGTGTGATCTTCTGCACGCCCCCCGTCCGCGATGACAAGGGCAACGCGACCCTGAAATTCCATGACGAAAACCTAACGCGCTACTCGGAGTGGTTGCTCACGAAACGGGAAGCGGGATGGAATGTGGTGGATTTCCACGGGCCGATGCGCAAGGCGCTCGATGAGGGTCGCGCCAAGAACCCGGCATTCACGCTTTCCAATGATGGAGTGCATCCGGGCCGCGAGGGTCACTGGATCATGGCGAGAGAACTCCTCACCCAGTTCTTCGGCGCGGAGCTCGATGGTGTCACCTCGGCCGAAGCCTTGTTTCCCGCGCATGGCATCGAGATCCGCAAGCTGGTCAATCAGCGGATGAGGATCCTTTTCAACGCCTGGATGTCCAAGATCGGCCACCAGCGCCCCGGCGTGGCAGGTGCCCCCGGTGCCAAGCCCGGCCTGCCCATCGAACAAGCCACCGAAAACGCCGCGGCGATCACGAAGCAGATCGAAGCGCACTCATCGATTTCCCGGACATTGAAATGAAGGCGGACGGGACGATGGAGGATGCGGTCAAAGCCTTTGAGGAGCATTACGACGGCCAGCGCGTGAACAGTTGGTGGGGACATCCGGATCTTACCGAAAAATGACTTTCAAACGCGTCACGCCGAACTCTCATTACCGCGAACTCCGGCTGATCAGCGAGGGCAGCTATGGGGAACTCGGGATGACGGACTACAGCTACGGCATGCGGATGCGTATGGGGCGCGCCGGGCATCCACCTCTCCATACTATTGGATCGACCCGCAAGTGAAGCCTCCTGCGGCGCGCCAGTGGACTGACCCATGCGGTTGAACCAACGCTCCACGAGGGCGGGGCGGCACCCGACAGATGTTGGCATTTTTCTTGCATCTGCGGAGGATTGACTTTGATTGGAAGCACTTTGGACGATGGAAGCAAAATTGGGGTGAAGGCACCGAAAACGTGGGCGGGCGGAGTGCCCGCCGTTGCTTCGTCGATGAATCACATTTTACGGGAGGCGGGGCCGATCAAAGGCTTCAAAGGGCTGCTCAAGATGAACCAAAGTGGCGGTTTTGATTGTCCCAGTTGTGCATGGCCGGATCCTGACGATGAGCGCTCCATCACCGAGTTTTGTGAAAATGGAGCGAAAGCACTCGCATCGGAAGCGACTCGGAAGTTGGCGGATGCTGCATTTTTCAAAATGCATTCAATCGAGGATCTTGCTGGCCACGAAGATCTTTGGCACGACCGCCAAGGCAGGATTGCCGGGCCGATGATCCTTCGTGAGGGCTCGACCCACTATGAGTCGCTCGCTTGGGATGAGGCTTTTGCCATCATCGCAGACCATCTCAAACAACTCGCTTCGCCGAATGAGGCTGCTTTTTATACATCGGGCCGTGCGAGCAATGAGGCGGCTTTTCTCTATCAATTGTTGGTAAGGAGTTTTGGGACGAACAACCTGCCGGACTGCTCTAACATGTGTCATGAGTCGAGTGGTCTCGCGATGAAGGAGTCGGTGGGAGTCGGGAAGGGTACGGTGACGCTGGATGATTTTCTCGAGGCGGATGTCATTCTATGCGTCGGCCAGAATCCGGGGACGAACCATCCGCGGATGTTGTCCACCTTGGAGGCTGCTGTGGCGCGGGGTGCGAAGATTGTGGCGATCAATCCGCTGCGTGAAGCAGGTCTCACCGGTTTTGCCCATCCGCAGAAAATCTCTGGGATGCTGGGGGTGGCATCGCCGCTTGCTTCGAATTACTTGCAAGTGCGGATCAATGGGGACTTCGCGCTTTTCCGGGGGCTTGCCAAGGCATTGTTTGAAATGGAGTCTGCAGCAGTAGGGACAGTGTTGGATCAGGAGTTTATCGCATCCCATGCGGCAGGTATTGCTGAATATCGCTGCTGCGTGGAAGAAACGGAGTGGTCGGAGATTTTGCGGATGAGTGGGATCGACTCAGTCTCGATCCGCGCACTCGCGGCGGATCTGGCCAGAGGGTCTCGCAAGCTCATTACGTGTTGGGCCATGGGCTTGACGCAGCATCGCAATGCGGTCGCCACCATCCGGGAGGTGATCAATGTGCATCTCATGCTCGGAGCGATCGGGCGTCCGGGTGCGGGGCTCTGTCCGGTGCGCGGGCACAGCAATGTGCAGGGGGATCGCACGATGGGGATTTTTGAGAAGATGCCGGAGTGGTTTCTAGCTGCTCTTGATGAGGCCTGTGGCATTCGGTCGCCGCGCGAGGATGGTTTTGATACGGTGGCTTCGATTCACGCGATGCATCGGGGAGAGGCGAAGGTGTTTTTTGCCTTGGGCGGAAATTTTCTCCAGGCCTCGCCTGACACGGCCTACACTGCGGAAGCATTGGGCAAGTGCGATCTCACTTGTCATATCTCGACCAAGCTGAATCGCAGCCACTTGGTGACCGGGCGCACGGCGTTGATCCTGCCTTGCCTAGGCCGTAGTGAGATTGATGGAAACGATCGCTTTGTCACATGTGAGAATTCGATGGGAGTGGTGCAATTGTCTCGCGGGGTGCTTACGCCGGCATCGCCGGATCTGTTGAGTGAGGTGGACATCATCGCCCGCTTGGGAGAAAAACTGTTTGCTTCGCATCATTCGGTGAAGTGGCGGTGGTTGGCGGAGGACTATGATCGCATTCGTGATTTGATCGAACGCGTGATCCCGGGGTTTGAGGATTTCAATCGACGGGTGATGGAAGCCGGTGGATTCTATCTTCCGAATCCTGCGAAAAAACGGATTTGGGATACGCCTAACGAAAAGGCGAATTTCAGCACTGCGGCACTCGACATTTTCGAACCTGCGCCAGGGAGGCTGGTGTTGCAAACGATTCGCAGTCATGACCAGTTCAACACCACGATCTATGGGAATAACGATCGTTACCGGGGAATCGGCAATGCGCGGCGGATTGTTTTTATCAATCCCCACGATCTGGCAGACCGTGGAATCCGGCCCAGTGCGGCGGTTGATCTAACCAGCTACTGGCAGAATGAGATTCGCTTAGCGGAAAACTTCTTGGCGATCCCGTATGAGATGCCGCGTGGGAGTGCTGCCGCCTATTTTCCTGAGGCAAACGTGCTTGTCCCAGCGGGAAGTCAGGCAGAGGGAAGTGGAACCCCGACGAGTAAGTCGATCGAGATTCAGATCACCCTGCATAACGGTTAAACCTCGGCGGACGGAGAAAGCCGATCAAAGTTTGCCCTGAGCTTTTCGCGAAATCGACTGCCAGCGAGCTCGGTGCGGAGATGGCAGCCACCACCGGGATTCGGGCGGCGAGTGCCTTTTGCATGATCTCGAACGAGACGCGTCCGGAAACGAGTAGAAACGTGTCAATTGGCTGTATGCCTTCTCGCAGCGCATGGCCGATGACCTTGTCCACCGCATTGTGGCGGCCGATGTCTTCGTGTAGGATCAGCAACTTTCCTTCCAGTGAAAAAAGCCCGACACCGTGCAGGCCTCCTGTCGTATTAAACGCGTTTTGTGCAGTGCGAAGCTGCTCTGGAGCCGCTAACAAAACTTGGTCGGTCACTTGGAACCGTTCAACAAGTGGAGGAAAATTCGAGAAAATGTCCTCGAGCGTCGCTTTACCACAGAGGCCGCAGGACGAACTGCTGACAAGATGGCGAGTCAGTCGCCCGAGATCGACATTTACCTCTTCGTTTAGAAAAACGAGACTGCGGTTCTCATCCGCACGGGATTCGATTTTACGGATCTGGGCGAGGTTTTGGAGGATTCCCTCCGTGATGAGAAATCCTGACACCAGCTCGTCATCATTCCCGGGAGTCCGCATCAGGACAGCAACCGGGTAACCATCAATCCGTATTTCCAGCGGCTCCTCTACGGCGACGAGATCCTCCACGGCGTGTTCGCTTCCCGCATCGTGGCGGGTGAGTGAAAGCGCTCGCGTTGTTTGGGAGGAATCCGTCATGGTTGGGGGCGATCCAAGTTAACGCAGTGGTGGGCACTCGGGTTCGGGAATGATCTTTGATTTTGGTTCGGCGTTTTCATCGTGAACGGACAAAAACTGATCGACGTCGTGAAGGATAGTGGTGAGGGAAAAGTGGTAGAAAGATGGGGATAAGTTTGTCAGTGTTCAGTTGGAAGATTTCAGGAAGAAGTGCCGAGTGAACGGTGGGCAGTGGAAGAGATCGTGACAAGAACCGATGTAGCGCCTCCCCATCTCCCCCTCACCATATACATCGCAAGTCCCCAACCTACGACATATGAGCGAGCAACAGCTCATCCGGCGGATTCGCCCTGTCTTCATGGCCTGGCTCGGTCGCTGGCCTACTTCGAGAGTTGGGCGGCGTATTTTTCGTCGCGGGTCGCGGCGTAGGCGTCGGCGAGCACGCCGACCGTCTCGCTCATCGTTTTGCTGCGCTGGATGTCGGAAGCGCCAAATCTTCAATGGCCACCCTGCCCGATTCTATCTTACTCAAATACCTGCATCGTCTGTGGCGGATGGATCGATCGGGAGGGAGATAATTGGGAAATAACCGGGTATGAACTTTATCATAAGGACTGCGAGTGAGTGACCGTGTTTAGAAAATTGGGTTCAGGAACCGTTTCCGATTTCCCGGAGTTTTACCACAGGTAACTGCACGTAAAGATCCACGATACCGCTAGCCGATCCCGACCCGCAAAGCCCGGATGCTCCAGAGACTCCGCGCCGCTGCCGCATTCCCACGCATTCGCCGCGCCCCGTCTTTCCTTTTCTCGGAAAATCTCTCCCTAGCGGAATCAAACGCCTCGTTGACGAATTCCCTGCTCCCGATCACCGCGCCATCCGTGAAATACCTCACCCGGTGCCTCAACATTCTTGCCATCCCCAACTCCGGCAAGTGGGGGCGATCTTCGGTCGCCCTCCCTTCCCCCGCCGCTGCCAAAACCTCCGCCGCATTCATACCGTCCGCCGCACAACTCTTCCTTGAAATTTGAATTTTAGAGTTTGAGGTTTTTCTTTGCAGCGCCATCCCCAGCAAAAGCCGGTATCTCCGCGACGCATCTTTCCATTTCCCGGCATCAAATCCTGTATCCGTGTCGGAGCTGATCGCCCGAACCAGCCCCTCCCGGGCTTTCTTCCCGTTCCCCTTGCTACCTCCACCCACAGCCTCCCCGTAACTGCTCCAACGGTATTCCCCCGGATCCTCAACCATTCCCGCCCGAACCGGATTCAGGTCAATGTATGCCGCCATCGTCCGTGCCGCCGTCCCGCTTTCAACGATCACGCTTTTGAACCTTTGTTCCCAAAGGGTTCCCGTGCGCTTGTGCCGCCCATTGAACCACTGGGTGAAACGCTGCAGCAGCCCTTTCATGAACTCTCCCAAATCGTGCATCCGGTAAGTGAAACGAGCCTTGATCTCCTCAACACGTCCCGAATTCCCCCCTTTCAATCCGCCCTCGATCCGCGCCGCATCCAACTGCCCGGCCACAGCCGCCACGAAATTCTCTCCGTAGATCGACGACAAGCGCTTGAGGAAAACAACGTCCGCAATCCCGTCCTGTGGCATCGGCGGAACCTCCACCAAAATGTGTATGTGGTTGCACATCAGGCAGTAGGACAACACGCGGCACCCCGTGAAATTCTCCATCATGCGCATCAATGTCCGGAACCGCTCCTTTTCCTCCACTCCAAACGCAAACCGCCGATCCACAACCCGCGAATTGCAGTGGTAAATGGCCGGCTTCGTCTCCGAATCCTTCCAGGGGGCGATCCACCGTGCACGTCTCATACCCACAACTTGAAGCGTTCAGCCGAACACTTCAAGCGATTTTTTCCGCATAAGGTCTGTCCCTTTGTGTCTGTGGAGCTGTTAGATAGCGGACTTTTCCACACCGATCGTCCCTTTGCGATAAGGTTTTTCGAGAGTAGATCCGTCATCCCATCCCCGCGAGTATCGTTTTCCACGGCTCCAGATGATCCACCGCGACCTGGATCTCGCCCTCCGAGGAGCATGGCGTGATGATGGCGATGAATTTCAGATCCCGGTCGCTACGGTTGAAGGTGGCGTGGACGGCGCTTGCCGGGATAAAGACGGAGGAACCGGGGCCGAGCGTCTGTTTCTCCTGTTCGAGCCACTGCTCGGCCTCGCCCTCGATGATGTAGATGACCTCCTCCTTGTTCGGGTGCATATGGAAAGGATGGCCTCCGCCCGGCGGCATGGTGCAATGGACGACGAGGAGATCCTCGGTGGGCGTGAGGCCGGGCTTCGAGTGCCAGATGTGGTGGCGGCCGTCTGTCGTATCGTGTGGGGCGGTTTCTGCGTGGGTGAACATGGGAGGAAGTTTGTTAGGTTTCAGTGTTCAGGATTCAGGGAAGACTTTGATTGTGGGTTGTTATTTCTCGGAAACCCATTTCACGGCGTTGCGGAGGATGGTCTTGTAGGTTTCGTGGGCGTGGGACTTGTCGTCGTGGCCGTGGGTGTAGCAGACGATGCGCGCCTTGGGATCGTTGACGATCCAGAGTGCGGGATGCGGATCGGGGCTTTGGCCGTCAGGCTTGTTCTCGATGAGGGTGGTCTGGCCTTCCTTCTTGAAAAAGACGGAGTGGTAGGACTCGTCGGCGATGGTGAATGTTTCCGGCACGCCTTTGAGGATGGGATGAACGGCGGGACGGACGGATTCGGCAATCACGTCGCCCCGGCCATGGCCTTTCGTTTCCCCGGCGACGAAGCGCTTGTTGTAGCCCTCCCACGGATGCGACCACGTGGCGGCGTGGATGAGCACGATCCCCTTCCCCGCGTCGGCGAAAGCGTGCAGCGCTTTCTGGAATTCCGGCGTGCCCCACTGCTTGTGGTTACCGGAGAAAACCAGCACATCCGCTTTCGGCATCGCATCCAGCGCTTCGGCGAGATTCATCGTGCCGATCACATCCGCGCCGGTCTTGGAAAGCGTCGCGATATCGGCGGCGATGAAATCTCTCGGGAAATGATGGGAAGATCCCGCACCGACGACAAGCACACGCAAGCTCTCATCCGTCCTGCGCGGCTCAAGAAACCTGAGCCCTGTCGCGGCGATGCTTTCCGCAGGCTCGTCCTGCCACCGGACCGGGGCGGTTTCGCTTGTTTCCGGAGGCTTCGCGGAAAAATCCGCCGTGATCGCCGCGACGACCGGCGAGATCATGTTATCGTAGCTTTCCAGGGTGATCTTCGTAATGGCGACCGGCTTCTTCACCGGAATCGTCACCAGCCGTAACTGGCCTCGGGTGACGATGCCTTTCACAAGCTTCGAGCCGGGCACATTGATTTCCCGGTTGTAGTCCGCGAAGTCGCGCTTGTTGAGTAGCTCGGTGACCTGCGTCGTCCCGTCAGCGTGGGTGAGGGTCACTTTCATCGCAGGCTTTTCGTCGTCGATGGCCGGAAATCCCCAGCCCGCGATCCCGCTGAGCAGATGCAGGCGGGTCGCCTTCACATCCGCCGCGATCTCGACCTTTTGCGGATAACCTTTTGCGACATTTTTCCCACTTCCTCCCTTGAGGACGATGAGGCTTTTCCCGTCCGGGCTTCTCGCCGGATCCATCAGGAAAAAGGGTATGCCCTCCGCGTTGATGTTGCCGAATTTCCTCGGGAAAACGCTGTCGTCGGTCGCCTCCGCGCTGGCGAAAAGCCCGCGCCGCGCATCGGCGGTGTAGGCGCCGCGCAGGTCGAGTACGCGGTGCGCGCCCGCATCCACCTCGGTCATGTAGGCGAGGATGTCGCGCAGGTTTTCCGGCCCCAGCCCGTCGAGCCCCTCCGGCATCAGGCTGCGCTGGGTGTTCACGCGCGAGGCGATGTCCTCCTTGCGAATTTCCGTGTCGCCGCCTTGATTGCGGAGCGTGAGCGCCGCGTTGTTTTCCGTGGTGATCACACCGGCCAGCGTCTCGCCTTTCTTCGTGGTGATGTTCCACTGCCAATAGGTCGGATCGACCTCGCGGTTCGGATCGATGATGTGGACGAGCAGCTCCGCCGCGCCGTGGCTGCCCATGCCGGTCAGGGTGGGGCCAACCTCAACTTTGCCAACATCTCCGAACTTGTGGCAGACCGCGCAGGCGGCGGCATACATTACTAATCCGTTCGCGGCGTTGCCGGGCTTGGTCACCTCGGGAAGGAATTTCGCGATGATCTCCGCCTTCTGCTTCGCGCCGGGCTTGAGCTTGTCGAGCAAGGCGTTCGCTCTCGCGGAAACCGCCTTGTCGGGATGGCTGCGGAGCCGCGCGACATTGCCGGGGCCGATGTCCTTCGGATCAATCGCACCGGAGGGATCGGCGGGATCGGAGTCCACCCTATCGAGGAACGCAAGCGCGGCGGCGGGACGCTCGACAATACGGTCGAAGGCAGCCATGCGTATGGCCGGGCTGAGTTCGTTGAAAAGCATCGCCAGCTTTTCCGAAAAGCCGCTGTCGCCTATCATCTCCACGATCGCGAGTTGAAGCTCCACAGGCTCGTTGGAATTCTGCAAGATCCAGAGTGCGGGTGCCACGGAATCCTGGGAACCGACTGCGATGAGCGAACGGGCGGCGGCTTTCCTCTCGGCGATAGGCTCAGCCGCCTCTTCGACCTTCACCGCCAGGGCATCGATCTGCACCTGGATGACATCCTTCATTATCCCGTCGGTATCCCAGCGGGAAATCAACGGGAGAATTTTCGGAGCCATCGCTGGATTTCCGATGATCTGTGAAAGGGCCGCAGAAAGATCGGGGGAAAGCGGGGGCTTCGCCGACGGGTTGCCTGCGATGACATCGACGATGGCTCCCTTGAGTGCATCGGCGGCGGCCGGTGCGGCGGAGACCGCGATGATCAGCTTCCCGGCGGAGGCCGACGGATCTTTTTCCATGGACTTGGGCAGGAGGTTCGTAACAAGCGCGGTGAGCTTATCCGCATCTGCGGACGCAAGACAATCCGAGACAAGCTGAGCCGCCTGCCCGCCTCCGGCGGCGATGAGAGCGGATCTCGTCCAATCATCTTGGGCGGCGGCGAAAGCAGCTATGAGTTCCTTACGACCTTCCAAAGAAGGGTTGTTTGCGAATTGTTCGTATGTTTTCAATGCACCGGACTCAAACTCGACTAAATATATTTTCCTTTCTTCTCGTATCAGCCGGTTCGCGGTCATGCTTATTTGGGCGTTCTGGCTAAGCGCCGCTGCGTCCAATGAACGCAACTTGGTTTTGTCAATCACCGGCACCTTGATCTCCTTCGCCGCCTTGTGCTGCACTTTCCAGATGCGCCCGAAGTAATGGTCGCGGTCCGGGCGGACGGCGGCGTTGGCATTGCCGTGCTGGGGGCCGCGGGTGTCGTTGTGGATCACGGCCTGATTGTAGAAATCGATCACATACAGCGCGCCATCCGGCCCCACGCGGGTCTCGATGGGGCGGAACCAGAGATCGCCGCTGCGCATGAACTCCGTTTCCTCGCGGCCTTTCTCTTTCTCCGCCGTGTAGGTCACGCCGTCCTTTTTCAGGAAATAGTGGCTGACGATGTTGATCGTCGGCTCGCCGGTGAAATAGGAGTAGTTCCACTTCTCCGGCCACGCGCCGCCCTCGTAGATCGCGCAGCCCGCCGCCGCCGTGTAGGAGCCGACCCAGTCGATCTGCTTGTAAGCCGCCTGTTTCCAATCCATCAGCGGAAAGGTCTTCTGGCCGCTCACCATGCCATGAAAGCTGTTCGTTCCCGGCATCTTGCCCTTCGCGAGGATGCTTTCCGGCAGGACGGTGTGGAAAAGCAAGGTACCGCTGGTCGGCTGCGTCCAGAAACACTGGCCGTCCCCCGTCATGCAAAGCCCCCACGTGTTGCCGCCCTTGCTGGAAACCATTTCGATCTCCGTGCCGTCCGGCTTGAAACGCACCACGCCCGAGCCGACGCGGACTTTCGGTTTATCCGGCGAAGCGAGTGCGGTGACCTCGCCCGCGCTGTAGCCGTGGGTCGCGTAAACCCAGCCATCGAGACCCCAGCGGAGGTTGTTGATCACCGCGTGGGTATCGCCGTTGCCGAGGCCGGTGTAGAGCTTGGTGCGCTTGTCCGCCACCTCGTCGCCATCCGTGTCTTCGAGAAACCAGATGTCCGGCGCGGCGGCGGCGATCACGCCGTTATTATGAAACACAAAACCGGTGGCCAGCTCCAGCTTGTCCGCGAAGACATGCTTCTTGTCCATGCGCCCGTCGCCATCCGTATCTGTTAGAATGCTGATCCGGTCGAGGGGATCGCGCTCGTATTCACCGGGTTTTACGGAACCGCTTTCCTTCCAGACATCCGTGTTCGCCTTGCGCAGGCCGTTGGGATACTCGGGGGATTCCACCACCCACATCCGGCCTTTCGCGTCCCAATCGACGTTCAGCGGCTTGTTGATCAGCGGCTCGGCGGCCACCAGTGAGAGCTCGAACTCCGGATGCACCTCGATTTTCGCCGCGGCCTCTTCGGGTTTCGTCGGGCCGCCGACCGGATAGCGCAGCGCGTCCGCCAGTTTCGGATTCGCGCCGAGCAGCGAATCGGCCTCGCGTTTCCCCGCCCACGCGATGCCGCGCAGCAGCAGGGTCTGGATCGAGGTATGGGAAAAATTCGCGTATTGGTGGCCGGGGATGCAGACGAAAGCGCGGCGCTCTCCCGTTTCATAAGTCCACATCTGCGGCTGGATGTCATACACGCTGACCGGCGCGCCGGGCTTCGCCTCGCCCTGCTTCGGCTTCGGCGTGTAGGCGGCGGCGAGGATCTTCGCCTCCGGCAGGATCTCCATGTCGTAGTAGATCTCATCTTCGAGATCGAAGTTCGATGCACCCTCCGTGATCGGGTTCTCGCGGTCGGTGAAATACAGGGACATCTCCCCCTCCAGCCATTTCGTCTGCGCGAAATTCCACGAACCGCCGATCACGCCCTTGTACCAACCGTGATCCTGCGCCACCGCCCCGCCGTGGATCGCAACGACCCCGCCGCCGCGTTTCAGGTATTCCTCGAAGTTCTCGCGATTCTTCCCGAGGATATTCCCTGCCTCCGCCGCGTGGAGGATGACTACATCCGTTTCCGCGAGCTGTTCCTTGGTGGGAAAACTGTTGCCGCCCGTGGCCTTCGCGCCGCGCGAGTTGAGCAGCGCCGTCCAGTCCTTGAGGAAGGCCGGATAATCGTGGCAACCCGGCGCATGCGTCTTCTCGCCGGAGCGGATGAAGACGCGCAGGGGTTCGGCGTTCACGATTCCAAGGCAGGCGAGCAAGAGCGATAGGATTCTCATCGCTCGCGAGTATGGGCAAGCGACTGATTCGTGCAAGCCCGCAAGGTTCCTACACTAGGGAGAAAACCTGCCTGAATGAAAAAGAGAACCACGGATGAACGCAGATGAACGCGGATCAGATGGGGGATGCAGTTGAGTTTTGGACATTTCGAGGGTTTATGAAAGGGTCGGATCACAGTTGAGCTGTCCATTCCTGACTTTCCATCCGTGTTTATCCGCGTTGATCCGTGGTTCGAATTCTTCCGTCCCTAGTGTAGGAACCCTACTGATTGTTCGGCGCCGATCTCCCGCCGGCTGTCGGCAAAAAAACTACGCAATCACGTAATGGGAAGCACCTCCGTTTGTGCTACTCTGAAGAAGTCAAGGCGAGCGGCACCACACCTTCCCAACCGCTCCAGACTCCCCACTTTCATATCGGACAACAACGCGTCGGCAGACACT
>JAYTOE010000077.1:0-10910 GCA_043747935.1 Akkermansiaceae bacterium | reverse complement strand
CTGCTGGCAACCGCGCCCGGACGAAGACAAATCCAACTCCACGCCCGAGGACTCCTTGTATCCCAGGGAGAGCTCGCTGCGTTCCTTGATGTATTGGGGATCGAGAAGACAGATGTGGAACAGGCGCTTGATGTGACCGACCAGTTCTTTCCAAGCGGACTTGTCTTCACGCGAGAACAGTTGCCAGCAAAGATTGCGCAACACTTGGGCGGTCTGTCCCTCGCCGATGAGCACGGCGATTTCGCCAGCCTCCTTGCGGTGCTCCCGCTCGGACAAGCCGGACATGGGCGGGAGGAAAACCACGTTATGCCTGCGAACGCCTTCCGGAATCCGTCCATCCGCACTATCCTTCAAACGGCAGTAAAAGGACTCTTCGTTCGCGTAGTAAAACTCCAACGCGCAGGCCCACGGCTTATCGTCATGAATTCCCTCGGCGGTGAGAGTGATGTGGACTTTTTCCGTGCTTTGCTTCCCTTCCACGCGGGCGGTTTCCATGGTGTGCAAGTCGTTCCAAAGCAGACGCGCGCTGGGAACTGGTATGGAGTAAAGATCACGGCGGTTGATGGTGACACCCTTGCGTTCACTGGCGGCGCTGTTGTCGCGCTTTTCCGCCCACCTGCGCCAGCCAATGTCCCAAAGGGCGAGAGCTTGCAAAGCGGTGGTCTTGCCGGAGTTGTTGGGGCCGATGAAAACAGCCGCATTACCAAGTTGCAGTTCCGCCGTTTGCAGGCGCTTGAAGTTCGAAATCTCGAAACGAGTGATCATGGCTTATACTCAAGAAAGGATGTGGTAAGTCCAGCAAAGGAAACGGGCTTGTGTTTCTCGAAGCCGGCCTGATCGACGTAAACGAAGTCGTAGCGCGTGCCGTTCTCTTCGGCGGCGGTGGCGTCGGCGCACCATTGTTTCAGGCGGGCCATTTTCTGCGGGAGATCGAGTTCCTCGCGGCCTTTCGTTTCGATGATCCAGACGGTGCCCTGCGTGTCGCGGGCGATGAAATCGGGGACGTAGTTGGAGAGGTCGCCGTTGGCCTTCACGTAGTCGAACTTGAAGCCGATGGCGAGGTAGTTCTTGGTGAAGGCCTTGACGTCGGGCGCGGCTTCGAGGAAGGCGGCGAAGGCGAGCTCGAAGCCCCCGGCATTCACCTCGCCGACGATGCGGGTGAAGATGGATTTGCCCGCCTCCAGGTAAGGGCGGTGCTCGGTGCGGAACGGGCGGGTGTTCCGCAAGAGGATGTGATCCTCGATGCGGGTGGTGCCGGTGTCCGCGATGGTGAGGGCGTTCATCGCGACCTTGAAGGAGTCGTAGAGGATTTTCCCGGCATCCGGCTCGGAGAGGTTCCGCAGGACAACGGGGTCTTCAAGATCGACACCATCATGAAGAGGAACCACGGATGAACACGGATGGACACGGATGTTTTCAGAGGAAGATGATTCGCCGTCATTTTTTGATCCGTGTTTATCCGTGTCCATCCGTGGTTCGAATAAATGGAATTTCATGAAGTCCCGCACCTTCGGATAGAGCACGTCGTAACCGCCCACCATGCGCAGATCCTTGAGGAGCTGCCGGGCGAAGAAGGCGACGACGGAGCGGTAATCCGCCGGGCCGGAGCCATCGAGATGGATGGTGTGGTGGATCTCGGAATCCAGCATGGTCTTGAAGACGATCTCGCGCGTCTCTTCCGGCGTGAAGGGTTTCAGGGGCAGGCGCTTGTTTCCCAGTTGGGCGGGGTCGAGTTCGTGGAGATCCTTGAAATCACGCTGGAAGCGGCGGCTGAGTTTCGGGATCGGGATTTCCAGCGCGTCGAGATCCTTGCCGGGGTTCTCGGCATCCACTTCGACGATGAGGGAATCCTTGCGCTTCGCGCCCGCGCCCATCGGCACGTGGTCGAAGGTGACACCCTCGCTCTGGATGGACTCGACGAAGTCCATGAACGCGGGCGTGCCCATGACGGATACGGTTTCCGTTTCATCGCTGCCGAAATACATGCGGCGGAGGCCGCGGCCCAGCGTCTGCTCGGGGAGGATGTTCGACTTCGCCGCGTAGGCGCGCAGGCCGACGATGGTGGTGACGTTTCTCACATCCCAGCCTTCCTTGAGCATGAGGACGGAGACAATGGCCTTGAAGGGGGATTTCCAGGAGTCGATCTCGTTGGACTGCTTGCGGAGGAGTTCGAGTTCCTCCTTGTTCTTGCCGGATGAGGCTTCGGAGATTTCGCCGTTGTTCTTGGTGTGGATGGTCAGGACGGCATCCCGCAGTTCGGGGCAAATTTTCTGGAGGTATTCGCCGACCTCGTCGCAGTTCTTCGTGTCGTCCACCATGACGAAGAGGACGGCCTTCTTGCCGAGCGCTTCGTGTTCGGCGTAGCTCTTGCGCCACTCCTCGACGCCGAGGGCGAGGAAATCGGAGTATTTCTCCGAGAAGATGGCGGTCTTTTTCTCATGGAGCTTCGCCCGGCTGGCGGCATCCGGGAGGACGGGATGCTTGACGACGTTCTGATAGATGGCCTCGACCAGCGGATAGTCGGAAACGGTCTGGACGAAGATTGCGCCATTGTCGTGGCGCGGCGTGGCCGTGACGTCCACCTGCAAGGTGAGGCGGCCGTCCTTCTGGAGCATCTTGTGATGGATGTCCTGGATGGATTTGAACCACGCCATCTTGGGATTGTGGATGTGGTGAGCCTCGTCGTTGAAGACGGCGAGTTCCTCGATCTCGCGGACGATTTCGCCGAGGTCGGTCTTGCTGTCGGTGGTCTTGCCGGAGGGTTTCTGGCCGAAGGCATCGGAGAGGAAATAATCGCGGAGATCGTCGTCATCCAGGGACGGCTCGGGGACATCGCCGAGGAAGACGCGGTGGATGTTGGTGAGGAAGATGTTTCCTGTTTCCCGGAGGACGCGGACGTCGTCCTGGATGTGGAGAGTGAGCTGGAAATCGTCGCGCCAGTTCTGGCCCTGGTGGCCGTTGTCGGGGAGGATGGGGTCGTTGAAGAAGATTTTCAGCCCGTCGAAGTCGGCGCGGAGACGGTCGAGGACGATGATGTTCGGGGCGATGACGAGGAAGTTCCGTGAGAGGGTGGAATCCGGTTCGTAAAGCTTGTGGAAGAAGCTCCATGCGATGAGCAGGGAGAGGACTTTGGTTTTCCCCGCGCCGGTGGCCATTTTAAGCACGTAGCGCGGCCAGTTTTCGGAAAACATGCCGTGGGAAACCGAGCCGGATGCATCGAAGCGGAGGAGATCGAATTTGTCCCGGGCTTTCATGACGTCGTGGAGCCAGATGACGGTCTCGACCGCCTCGCGCTGTGCGAAGTAATATTGAAACGGAGATAACGAGCCGTCTGCGGTTTCGAGGAGGTGATCGGTTTCGAACCACCATTGGAGCAGTGATACGGATGTCCGGGATGCACCGGGATAACCCGCATTGCGCCATGTATGAACTTCCGCCCGGATGTTGGAAACCAAGGGCGGCAGCAGCTTTTCGTAGGCGGTATCGCGAAGCGTCTCATCGGCGGGAAACCAGCGGTGCGCCGGGATGAGCGGGGAGTAGGGAGAGGCGGGAAATTCGGGGTGGAGAGCCATTTGCTAGGGAATTACTATAGTCTTGGTGCAATTGAGGAAGGCGAAAACTTCGAACCGATGTGATACATCATCGGGTTTCAGGGAAGTCACACCTTCGCATCCAGCCATTTCCCGCGGAAATGCAGCCGGGAGAAAACGAAGGCCTGGGTCACGAGATCAAGGCTCAGGACGATCCACACGCCTGTCAGGGAAACCATGTCGAGCTGTGTGAGCACCCACAGCACGCCGACGCGGAAGAACAGCATGCTGCTAAACGCCCAGGTCATCACCATCCTCGTCGCACCCGCGCCGCGCATGGTCGTTTTCAGGATGATGCAGGTCGCGAAAAATGGCTGTGCAAACGCGCACACCACCAGCAAAGGCCCCGCAAGTTCGGCGTGAAGACTGCTGCCGGGAGCCATGATTTCGATGAGCCACGATCTTCCGAAAAGAAAACAAAGACCCATGAAGAACATGATGCCGACGGCGAGCATCCACGAGAAGCGCACAGCGCGGACGGCCATTTCTCTGGAACCCGCGCCAAGGTATTGCCCGGTGAGCGCCGCCGCCGCCGCTGCGATGGCGAAGCCCGGCAGGAAGCTCATCGACTCGAGCCGCACCGCGATGAAGTGAGCGCCCAGCGCACCTTCTTTATCGAGGGCGGCAATGACGCGCAGCCCGTACGAATGGATCATCCACATCCCCGCGATCTCGATCGCCTGCGGGATACCCACCCGCCAGATCCGCAGCATCGTCTCGCCGTGAAAGAGCAGACCCTCCCGCGTCCAGCGCAGGCCTTCCGTTTTTTTCAACGCGAGTATGACCACCACCGTGAGCAAGCCCGCGATCCATCCGATCACCGTCCCGAGCGCAATACCCTTCACACCCATCCCGCCGAACGGTTCCGGGCCGAACACGAAAAGCACGCTCAACCCCATGTTCACGAGATTCACCACGACCATCGCTAAAAACGGCGTCATCGTATCGCCGGAGCCGCGCAAGGCTGCGTTCACCGCAAACATCGCACCCGCCACCGGCGCGGACCAAGCGAGCATGTGGATGTAGGATTCCGCATAAACAGCCGCCGCCGGAGTGATCCCCATCCAGTGGATGAACGGCACCGTCCCCACCTGCAGAATAACATAGGCGACCATACCCGCGACCGCACCCAGCCACACACCCTGACCCAACGCCATATCCGCGAGCCGAAAATCCTTCGCTCCCACCGCCCGGGAAACGAGCGCCATCACCCCGGTCGATACGGCACCTTGGAAAATGTAGATGAACCAGCCGACATATCCTCCCAGCGCCATCGCATCGAGGATGGCCACCCTTTCCGGGCCCACCTCCATTCGCCCGGCGATGAGGATGTCCGTAGCCCCCACGAAAAAGGAAAGAACCTGCTCCAGCAGCGGCCAGAACGCCAATGTCAGCACCTGCATCGCGAGAGTCCTGCCGCCGAGCTTTCCGCCCAGCCGTATCTCCTCACCCCGCTCACACGCCTCCACCGAAATCCCGGGCTTATCCATCCGCGCGGAGACTGATCGCTCATCCAGAGATCTTCAACCCATCATTCCACAATCAAAGCGGCGGGATGCGCGCGAGGGCGGCATCAAGGCGATCCGTGGTATTATGGATGGCGCACCAGTTTTGGATGTAAGGCATGTCTAGGGATTCGGGATCCTCTGTGGCGAGGACATCCCGGGCATCATCCAGATCTTTGCTTCTGCCCCAGCGGAGTTTTTGGACAACGATGTCTTCCGGGGTGGGTATCCATGTTTCCATTCCGATCTGTGGAAGAACCAAGCGCCGCTTCCTCTTGAACTGTGCCTGGACGAAAGGATCTTCGAAGAGTTCGAAAAGCTCCACTTCAAGTGTCGAATTTTGCGCAGGTCTGCCGATGTGCCGCTTCCCCCATGTCAGGGTGTCGAACTGAACCTGTCCCCGGAATTCGATCTCAGGCTCCAGTCGGTTGATCAGTCCGGAGATTTGTCCTGCACCTGAGACATCCACGACGATATCGACATCTTTGGTCGAACGTGGGATTGCGTAATAATTGAAGGCAAACGCTCCCGTAAGCATGTGATCGAGCTTCTCCACCTCGCATGCGGTAATGACTTTCATGGCGAGTTCTTCAACAGTCATTGGGCTGGTTTCTCAAGGGTGTAGTATCCGAAGTCGTGGGTTTTTCTCAACCTGCTCGCGCGGCGGTGAACATCAGACCAGGCAACGGATTCGTCATCGGTTCCGAGCCGAGCCATCGCGCCTTGAAGAATGCGCCGCGATACTTCGTTGGTTAATTCGACTCCTGCGATGAATCGTTCCTCCCGTGTCATCGCCCGCGCGCGCAGGACTTTCTCCCTGTAAATGGAGTCCTGGAGATCCTTGAGCGCGGTGGGATGGTCGTGGGGATTCGGCATCGGAGACTTGCGAAGCCTACCGCGAACCGCGCGGGATTCCAAGGCGCTATTCTTCGGGTGCGTTTTCCTCCACCGGAGCGGGCTGAGCAGGGATCTCGACGGGCGGGGTGAAAGCAGAGATACCTTCGGGAACGGGAGGCGCAGTCGCTCCCGGGCCGGGGCCTTTGTCTATGAATTCGACGCGGTTTTTCAGCAGGGCATCCACGGTGAACTTGCTGACCTCAAAGGTGCGTCCTTCGAGAGCCTTGGATTTTTCCAAACTCTCGGTGAGTTCCTTGAGTCGCTCGTCGAAGGCCTTTTGCGCAGCTTCGGCTTCCTCGGGTTTTTCTGCTTCCGCTTTCTTGCGCTCCTTGGGGAGAACTGCCTCGACGGCGACGGTCATCAGATAGTTATCGGAAGCAGGTGGTGCTTCGGCTCCCTCTTTCGCTGCGGCGGGTTTCGCGGGCTGGAGAGTGATTTTGTAGGTGAAGCCTTCGAAGGTGGTGATGACGGCTTTCTGGAGCTTTTCAGGTGTTGCTTTTTTCTCCACCTCGGCGGCGGGCACCACATCATCGAAGCGTGAGAACGAGAACAGGGATTTCAGCGGCGAGGTGGCTGCTGGATCGGTCTTCACGCCGGGATAGGCCTCGGTGAAGGCGAATTCGGCGTTCTCATCTGCGCGGTTGAACTCCCATTCGTTCTCATCGGAGGCGGTCTTGGTGAGAGAGATGCCCTTGATTTTCTCGACCTTGATGAACTCGTCCGAGAGCCAGCTTTTGGGATCCTCGGAAAGCGTGCCGAAGACCTCGGAAACGGCGTAGATGCCGGATTCGTCGGCGTGGTTGCGGACGTAGCGTCCGGTCGCACCGCCACCCATAGGCGATGAGGAGGATGCAGCGTCGAGGTTCTTCCCGAAGGATACTTTCGCGAGTTCCTTGCCGGATGCGTCCTTGAAAGCGGCGGTGATGCCGCGCGTTTCCGCTGTGGAGGATTTCTCATCCATGCCGAAGCGAGGCGCGAACGACGGGCCGGCCTCGATGCATTGGGCAACCTTCTGTTCGGCGAGGGTGCGCAGCAGATCGTTGATGTTGCGGCTGTTCGCGGGGAAGGCGTCGCGCTGCGAGACCGTCCATTTGCCGTCCTTTAATGCCAATGTGACGAATTGCTCCGCGCCGGCAATCTCGATGGAGGCGACCTTGTCCGCCGGAAAATCAGCGAGCAGGGTTTGTCCGGGGGTGCGGTTCGTGGCGTTCTTGTCCTGTCCGGAAGAGGATTTCTTCACAAGGAAAACGGACAGGCCGAGAACGAGGGCTACAATCCAGAGGATGGTGACGGTGCGGGGTTTCATATTTTTCTGTCGAAAATGTTAGAAGTTATCTGTTATTTGTTATTGGTCAGAGGGATTCCTTTTAACGGATAACCTCTAACATTTAACACTATCTCGCGCGGGTGGAGGAGCGGCGTCTCAGGAACAGACCGAGCCCGAAAATGATGACCAAGGCCGGCATGGCGGCGACGTTGAGGAGTGTGATATTGCCTGCCAGCTTATCCTTCTCGCGGCGCAGTTCCTTTTGCTGCTCGCGGATGAGGCGGGAGTATATCACTCGCTGTTCTTGGAGTTTCGCAATCTCCGCCTTTTGTTCGGGTGTGCCGTAGGGGCTGGAAGATTCGCTACGCTGTGCTTGAAGTTCCTGAAGCTTGGTAATGGCTTCGGTTTGCTTCTGCTCGAACTCCTCGACCTTCGCTCCCCTTTGCTCTTCAAACTTCCTCTCCATCTCCTGCACCACGGTGAAGGGGCGGCGGGTGGCGGAGCGGGAGCGCGAGCCGATCAGGTATTTCGAGCCGACCGCTTGATCGAGTAGATTGAAAAGCAGGCTGGCGTTGCCGTTCATCGGGGTGGCCATCTGCATGCCGCCGAAGTTCTGGACGCTGTAGGCGAAGCGGTCGTAGAAGGCGTCGATGTCGGCGATGAGGAAGACATTGCCGGGTTTCACGGCCGCCTTGAGGGATTCGTCCTTGGGTTTCTCCTCACCCTCCTTTTTCTCTGCTTCCGGTGCTCCCTCGGGCTCTGCCGCCTTGGGTTTTCCCTCGGGGAAAGCGGTTTTGAAATTTCCCGAGAGGTGGGTGATGAGATCGAACGCCGTGCCCTCGGCCTTGAGGCTGGAGTCGAGCGAAGGATCGAGGCGCGAGGCCTTCATGGAATCGACGAAGCCGGCGGAAGATGAGGAGCGCACCAGTGAATTCGTCGTGACCCCACCGCCGCCCGTGCGCTTGAACGCGCCGGGCAGGTAAAGGGTAATGGACTCGACGCCCTCGGTGATGATGTTGTCCTCCTGCGGCATCGCGCTCTGCGGGAGGCTGAGAACCGCGATACCCTTCCGCTGTTCGCCGAGCATCGTGGCATGGATGGGATCCGCCAAGACCTTGTCGGAGACAAACTCGACACCCCATGCGGAGAGCAATGTGGGCAGGGTGGACATGGTCGGGGCACCGCCGGGTTGGCCGGTCATCGGATTCGGCTGGCCGCCGAGCATCTGCGCACTGACGGAAAACGCATCCAGACAGGCGACGACCGTGCCGCCGTTGAGCAGGTATTGATCAACCAGGAATTCCGCTTCCTTGCTGATCTCCGCCGGGTGGAAAAGGAAGAGAACCTTGATCTCGTTCGGGTCGATTTTTTCCGGGGTCATACCCAGATCCCTGAGGTCGAAGGATTCCTTGAGCTGCTGGTAAATCACCCATGGCTGCTGCGGCTGCTGGCCGGGCATCATCGCCGGCATTCCCGCCAGATCGAAGGCCGACATGATGCCGATGACGGGTTTCACGGGCGTGGTCACCTCCGCGATGGCCTTGGAGATCTGGTATTCCAGCATCGTTTCCTCACCGGGGTTCAGGAATGGCAGCACCACCTTCTTATCCAGGGCGGAGATGGCGATGCCGAGGTAGAGGGTTCCTTGTTCGTCGATGGAGCGGATGCCGTCGAGATTGGCGGAATCCTCCGCATCGGTGTCGGGCTCGGGATCGATGTTCTCAATGCGGATCTTATCACCGGAAAGGTTTTGATATTCCTTGAGGAGATCGTCCACACGGCGGATGTGCAGCTTGAGCTGACCCGGGGTGTAATCGGCGTTACGGGAAGCATAGTAGCGGATCACTACCTTGGTATCGAGTTCACCGAGGATGGATTTCGTCCCATCGGAAAGGGTAAAAACCTTATTCTCGGTGAAGTCCGCTCCGCGACTCCCGGCGGGTGTCAGCGAGACGAGCCAGTTGGCAAGGATGGCGATGGCGACAAGGGCGGCGATTCCGAGGGCGGCGCGGGTAATAGGGGCTTTCATTAAACTTTAAATTTTAAATTTTAAACTTCAAGTAAGAGGAACTTACGCTCTCTTGGCGGAGAGGATGGTGGAGGTTCCGACGAGGCAGAGGCTGATGAATCCGGCAAACCAGACGACATCCTGCAAACGAAGCAGCCCGCGGTTCAGGGAGGAAAAGTGATCCCAGACGCTGAAGGCCACGATGGCCTCGACGGTGGCGGGTGAGGTGGCCTTGGCCAGCTCGCGGGTGACGGGATCGTAGCCGCATAGCACTATCAGGGTGCAGATGGCAACGGAAACGATGAGACATACGACCTGGTCGCGAGTGCATGCGGAAACCAGCATGGTGATGGCGATAAAGGTGCAGCAAACGAGGAAGGAGCCGATGTAGCCGGCGATGATCGCCCCGTTGTCGGGCTCGCCGAGGTAGTTGACGGTGATGACGATAGGGAAAGTCAGCGCCAGTGCGACGAGCGAGACGGTGGCGGCGGCCAGGAATTTCCCGGCGATGGCGGCCCAGGTGGACACGGGGAATGTGCCGAGCAGCTCGATGGTGCCGTTGCGCTGCTCATCGGCCCAGAGTTTCATCGCGACGGCGGGCGCGAGAAGCATGTAGAGCCATGGATGCCAGAAGAAGAAGGAAAGCTGCAGCGAAGCGTCGCCGACGTTCATGAACTCGCCGAAGGAGAAGGTGAAGCCGAGCGAGAGCAGTATGAAAATCACAATGATCGCGTAAGCCGTGGGTTGGGCAAAATACGATTTCAGCTCGCGGCGGAAAATGGTGAGGATGGACATGGTCAGTAGTCAGGGTCAGGGGTCAGGCGGCGGTGTCGGAAGTGGTAACCTTGCGGAACAGCTCGGTGAGCGATCCGTGGGGTGCTTTTGCGATGAGTTCGGCGGGGGTGCCGTCCTCGACGATGCGACCGCGATCCACGATGATCGCGCGCGTGCAGGATGCCTCCACTTCCTCAAGGATGTGGGTGGAAAACAGGATCGCCTTGGTCTCGCCGAGGCGCTTGATGAGCTGGCGGACTTCGTATTTCTGGTTCGGGTCAAGGCCGTCGGTGGGCTCGTCGAGAATAAGAACCTCGGGATCGTGAAGCAGCGCCTGCGCGAGGCAGGTGCGGTGACGGTAGCCTTTGGAAAGGGTGTCGATGGACTGATGGGCGACGCTTCCGAGGAAGCAGGTCTCGATCGCCCGCTCAACCGCGTCCTTTTTCGCAGAGCCGGAGAGCTTGCGTATCGCCGCGCAGAATTTCAGGAAGCCGATCACTGTCATGTCGTTGTAGAGCGGCGCGGATTCCGGCAGGTAGCCGATTTTCTTCTTCGCCTCGGTGGGATCGGCGGTGATCGAGATACCGCAGATTTTCGCCTCGCCGGAGGTGGGCGGGATGAAGCCCGTGACCATGCGCATCGTGGTGGATTTTCCCGCACCGTTCGGGCCGAGGAAACCGAGAACCTCGCCTTTTTGCACCGTGAACGTGAGTTCATCGACGGCGATCTTGCTTCCGAAATGTTTGCTGAGTTTTGCGACTTCGATCATGGGTGGGGATGGGAGTTCCGGTAACGGGAGGGTTTATTTACGGCTGACGCACTTTTTGCGACACCTGATTCGGTTTTTGTTTGGGAAATTTCGAAAAAAT
>JAYTOE010000076.1:0-9499 GCA_043747935.1 Akkermansiaceae bacterium | reverse complement strand
GTTCGCGAACTTATCGAGCATCGGCTTGTTCTTTGGCTGGGAGAGCTGGCCGACTCCGATGCGCGCATAGGTGCGGATGCGGTTTTTCTCGAAATCCGTCTTCTTCAGGTTGATGCGGACGTTGTTCGCCAGCTTGATCTGGGTGATTCCGAGATCCTCGACCTCGACGGTCGATTTGATGGTCCCGGGCTTGCCGAAATCGGTGTAGCCGAAGGGGATGAGTGAGCGCGTTGAGGGTGGCTCGACGGCTGTTTCGGCGGATTTCTCGTAAAGCTTGGTGAGTGTTTCCGCCGCGTCCTCGGGCGCTTCCTTGGTGGAAAGCACGAGGTGATATCCCGGTGCGTCCCAGAATTTCACGAAGTCCTCGTGCACCTTCTCCACGGTGATGCCCTTGAGGATTTCCTCGGCGAGCGCGAGGTCGGCCTCAGGGGTGGAGAATACCGAGCCGTCGTTGATCGAACTCGCGATGGCTGTGGCGAGCGAGTCGGACTTGCGGGTGTCCTTGCGTTTTACCTCCTCGCGGTAGGCGTTGAGCAGGTTTGCCTTCGCCTCGGAAAGCTCGGCCTCGGTGAAGCCGTGTTCCTTGGCGCGGCGGAGTTCCTGTTCGAGGACGGGCACCACTTCCTGCCAGCGGTCATCGGCGGCGGTGAGTGAAATGGCACCCAACTCCAGCTCGTTGAAGAGCGCGTATTTCGACGCGGAACCGGCGCTCACCGGCGATTTTTCCTGTTTCGTGATCCGCTCGAAACGGCGACCCATGATCGAGTGAGCGATCTCCACCGGGAACCTAGCCGCCCGTGTCTCCTTGGTGTCCGGCTTCTGCTCGTAAGGGCGCACCAAGTTCAAGGAGACATCCGTGGAGGTCAGCTCCGTATCGCTGAAAATGTGAGGATTCACGCCCTCTGGCATCGCCACCACGCCCATATCCGGGTCGTCGCCGGGCTTCTCGGGATTCACGAAGGTGCCGAAGGTTTCCTTGATCGTAAGCTCAAGTTCGGCGGGATCGATGTTGCCGACGGCCACGAAAGTCATGCGGTCGGGCGTGTAGTATTTCTGATAGAAGTCCACGAAACGCTCGCGCGGCGCGTTCTTGATCACCTCCTCCTCGCCGATGGGAAAACGATTGCCGATCAGCGATCCGGGCAGCAGGGACTGGAATTGTTTCAACATCATCCGGTAATCCACCGAGTCGCGCGAGGCCTTCTCCGCAAGGATCACGCCGCGCTCCGCATCGATCTCCTCCTTGCTGAGCAGTGCGCCGTCCGCGAAGTCGCGAATGACGCCGAAGGTGAGTTTCATCGTGTCCGGCTTCAGGTCGGGCAGATCGAGCATGTAAACGGTCTCGTCGAAGGAGGTGTAGGCGTTGACGTGTGCGCCGAAGGCGATGCCGCGCGTCTGCATCTCGCGGATGAGGGTGTTCGCGTCCTTGTGGTGTTTCGTGCCGTTGAAAACCATGTGTTCCAGGAAATGGGCGACGCCGCGCTGGTCTGCCTGCTCCATCAGCGATCCCGCCGCGATGTGCAGGCGCAGAGAAAGGCGGTTCGGGGGCTCAGAATTCGGCAGGATCATGTAGCGCATCCCGTTTTCCAAAGTCCCGAACACCGCCGCGGGATCGGCCGCGATGTCGGATTTCTCCTGCGGCCATGCGCGTGTCTCTGCCGGCTCTGTTGTAGCCGCAGTCGCTGCAGTCGTGGTGGTCGCTGGAGGAACTTCCGCTTCCGTTACCGCTGCCGTTGCCGATTCTTCTTTAGGTGGCGGAGTCGGCTTCGCATCCGGCTTGTTGTCGCGGAGGGCGAGGAAAAGGGCGGTGGCCGCCAGGACGAGGCTGAGTAGCAGAGGGCTTGCGTTGCGCATGCGGCGAGAATCGCTATGCCCGGCGAGATTGCAAGCATGGGGTGGTAATGCGTATGGTTTTGCTGCTGATGGGGGGCTCGCTCGCCAGCCTGATCAGGGAAATCTGGATTTCCGGCGGCGCGCTGCGCATCCTGCTGGCCGATATCTAGGAGAAGAAACCCTGAACGGCCTGCGCTAGCCAATTTCCGCATTGCCCGGAGCGGGGGAATAGCCCGAGCATCCCTGCATGTCGAAATATGCGGGCGAAGAGGTGTTGGTGGTGGAGCGCGGGCTGTTGGAAGAGCTCGGAATGTTCGAGGGCTTCCGCACGGATGGCGTGGACGATGTGGTGGCGGCCGTGCTGGATGAAACGGCGCACTTTTTCCTGGATCGTGCGGCGGCCGAGGAAGACCCGAGTCACAAGCAACTCATCCCGTATTGCATCTTCAAATGCGGCGACCGAGTCCTCCACTACACGCGCGGGAAATCGGGCGGCGAGGACAGGCTCCACGCGAAACTCTCCATCGGTGTCGGCGGCCACATCAATCCCGTGGACATGGGCGAAGGGCGGAAAGGCGCCGCCGCCTACTACGCCGCCGTGCAGCGCGAGATTGACGAGGAACTCGACATTTCCTGCGAATACACGATGCGCATCGTCGGCCTACTCAACGACGACTCCAACCCCGTCGGTCAGGTGCACCTCGGCGTCGTGCATCTCGTGGAACTGGAAAGCGATGAGGTCGCCTCCCGCGAAGACGCGCTCACCGATCTCTCATGGGCCACCGTTTCCGATCTGAACGGCGAGCTTTTCGAAAGGCTGGAGACATGGAGCGCCCATTGCGCGCGATGGCTGGCGGAGGGGAATGGGTGAGCGGAAAGTTCCGGGCGGCTTGGCCGGGCGAAAATTGCCCACTACTGGGGAACATCGCTGGCGGACACGGCGCGAACCGCGATGTCCTTGAATGACTTGCCATCGGGAATCTTTATGAACTTGGTGTCTTTGCTGCTTATCCAGATCGGCGTTGTGCTTCCGTCCATGTGGAGGATGCGGAGGTTATCGAGATAGATTTTGTAGGTGCCGGGCTTTCCGCCTTTGAAAACGAAGCCGTGGCGTGGAACGATGCCCGGGGCGCTGCTGCAAAGGCCGATCACGCGGTGTTCCCACACGCCGGGGCGGCCTTTCACTTCAGGCCCGGAAGACTGCTCACGACCGAACTGATCGATGCCTTCGCCACGCTTGAAGTTGAGTGAAAAAGCCTTTTCGTCATTGCCTTTGAAGGGCGAGTAGTAGAATCCCCGACGCAGGCTGCCTGGCGCGATGGCGATGTCATACTCGATGTGGTCGGTGGCGAATTGATTGCCTTGAAAGCCAGCGAAAGGGACGACCAGGCGCTCATTGGGTTTCGCCTTAGAGGTTACGGTCACGGTGACTTCGATCACTTCGCCTTCGGGCGTTGGCTTGGAGTTGAGCTTCGCGGATGGCGGCTGATGGGTGAGCGCCGCGCCGAGAGAGACGGCCCATTGATTCATCTTCGCGGTGAGTGATTTCACCACCTCGGGATGCGCTTCAGCCACGTTCTTTGTTTCGCCGATGTCGGTGCGGATGTTGTAGAGCTCGTATCGATCGAAGAAACGGTGCATGCGCCAATCTGCGGTGCGAATGGCGTCTTCGTTGTGCCATGACCAGTAGTAGCTCTCGACGGGACTGGCGGTTTTTTCGCGCAACGCAGGCCAGATGTTTTTTCCATCGAGCGGGCGCGTCTCTGGCATTTTCAAATCGGCCATCGCCATCAATGTGGGGAACATGTCCAGCGCGCCGCAGAGACCATCCCAGGTGCCGCCGGCCACTTTTCCGTCAGGCCAATGGATCGCCGTGGGGAGATGTGTGCCGCCTTCATAAACCGAATGCTTGCCGCCTTTGAAAGGCAGATTGCTGCCGTCCTTGGTCGCACCGTTGTCGCTGGTGAAGACGACGATGGTGTTATCGCGCAGGCCGAGAGCGTCGAGTTCGGCAAGGATCAAACCCACATTTTTGTCCAAGGCCTGCACCATGGCCGCATAGGTGCGCTTCGTCTCGTCCGTGACTTTCGGATCCACGTCTTTGAGGTCGGAGTCCTTCGCCTGCATGGGCGCATGCACCAAGTGAAACGGTACGTAGCAGAAGAACGGACGCTCCTTGTTATCACGAATGAAATCCATCGCGTGCTGAACGATGAAGTCTTCCGTATAGCCCGCATCCTGTGGGCGGAATTCCCGATTGTGCCACCAGCTCACCGGCCCGTTACCGCTAACCGTGCGCCGCGTGAAGTAGTCAGCGCCTCCGCCGTAATAGACCCAGGCCTCATCGAAACCGTGTTCGTTCGCGCCAAGACCACCGGAAAGCTTCTTGTTCGGCATCGCTTTGAAAGCCTCCGTAAAAGCCGCGCGATACTCGGGCGTGTCAGGATCTTCGCCGTTGTGCCATTTGCCAAATACACCGGTGCGATAGCCGTTCGCCTTGAAGCCCTCTGCGATGGTGGTATCGGCCTTCTCCAATTCCCCGCCAGTCTCCGGCCCGGTGCCGACGCGGAACGGATGACGGCCCGTCAGCAGCATGGCCCGCGTCGGCGAGCACACGCACCAGCCCATGAAGTTCTCGATCTCCACGCCCTGTTTGAAAAGCTTGTCGATGTTTGGAGTCGGGATGCTGCCGTCGGCATGCACGCTGATATCGCTCCAGCCGAGATCATCGGCGAAGAGGTAGACGACATTGGGTTTTGGGGAGTCAGACGCGTGGAGCGGCGCGAGCAAGAGGGCCGTGAGGATGAGGATCGTTTTCATTTCTTGGAATCGTTGTTAGGTGGGAAGATCAGATCGCCGACGAACTCGTTGGTTTTGAAGAAATCCGCGCTGAGAACGCGCTCCCCGCCGACCGTTAGGTTGTCGAATGTGAGCTTGCGGATGCGAGCATCGGATTGACCCCAGAGGATCTGAGGTTCCGCCAGGACACTGGGCGCGGCGATGGAAATGTTTTGGAAAAGAATGCCCGAAAAATCTCCGGCTTCGCGCTTTTCTGCGCCTTTCGAATAGGGTTCAGGCATGGTCATGCAGATGAAAAACTGCTGCAGAGTGGGACGGGGATCCTCGATGTTGATGTTTCGAAAAATCACTCCGCTGCCTGCCGCGCCGCCGCCCTCACCGCGCATGTTGAATACCCGGCCGCCGCGCCATTTGTCCCACTTGGCTCGTGCATAGATCACATCGCAGTCCTCCACCACCAACTGGCGGTCGGAGAGTTCCGGTAAGGCGCTCAGGACAAACGACGAACCGTTGGCATCGTTCCAAAGCACGGTGCGGCGAATTCCCAACCCGTTCACTATAAGCGAATCATCCTGAGTGCGGATGAAGCAATCCTCGATCAGCGTATTGCCGAAGGCATTGATTCCGTCGCCATTCACACGCCAGGTGAAAATCTTGGTCCAATTGACCTCGTTGGGATGACCCTCTTTGTAGGGGCCGATCAGCATCAGCGAGTGATAGGCGGAGTCCGCGATGGTAATACCCTCGACACGGGTGTCGGTCGTGCCAATCACCTCAATCGGACGGTAGCTCCCGAGTTCCTTTTTTGAAATGGCTGGCTCCACGTATTTGGGATGCTTGATGCCAGATCCGGAGAGGGTGCCGTGGCCGAAGATGCGGATGTGGTGGCCGTCAGCCCATTTCGTATTGGAGAGCGTGCCGTAAACGATCGCGTCACCGGGGATGTAGTATTGGCGGTTCGCGTTGAGCGGAAAGGCAAGGCCGACATCGTGAACACCCGGCAGGAAATAGAGCGTAGTCCATGTCCCATCGGATGGCGGTTTTTCACCGGGTTTTACGGTGAACACGCCGGGATCATCCGCTTTGGGTTTTCCGACCAGCGGCGGGTTGGCGAAAAGGGAGATCGTATGAATCGGCGGCCCCTTGTAGCCTTTGCCCGTGTCCTGCGTGTCCATCTGGCCATCGATATCGACGGCGACGAGACACGGCTGATCAAGCCTGACAATAGCCTTGCCGTTCTTGATGGAGCAAGCCGATGCCTTGCGCAACGGGTGCACCGCCGCAGAGCGAATCGGCTGACCGTTGGCGCGAGCGATCTCAATTTCCACGGCACCAGTCGTTTCAAAATTCACATAGGTGTGCGACCACCCGGCAAGGTGGTCGAAGTAACCTTCTTTAAGATTCGCAGCAGCCTTGCAGGTCGTTTCAAAAGCAAAGGCGCTCTGCCACTCACTGCCTTCGGCGGCGGCACGCACGCGCACCTTATAATGCTCCGAGGCCGCAAGCCCCGGCACCGGCGGATAGACGACCACCTCGGCGGCGGCGGCCACGGACGATGCCTCCAAGAGCAGGACGGAGATACTGAGGGTGATGAGTTGTTTCATGAGTAAATAAAAGCTGCACTAAGGCATCGAATTGTCAGAAATGCTTTCGTTCAAAGATTGCGACAGCGAAAACACCCCTGCGCCGCTCTCGGCCGGGGAACTGACGGAGAATTTGTTGCCGGAAATCGCCAGGCCGCTCACCGAAAACGCCTGGATGAGCGGTGCGGTGCGTCCTTCGATTGTGTTGCCGGTGAACTTCAGCTTTTCCTTTCCTCCGGGGAAATCGTCGTTCGTATCGTTCACGCCGGGATGGGGTATCTCCCGGTCGAGTGCGACCTCGGACCATTTCGGCTTCTCCGCATACGGCTTGACCAATTTGACGACGAAGCCTTCGACCAGCTCACCGGTGGACGGCGTATGGGCTGTTAGCCGGTCGCCGACGGCAGGCGTGCCGCTCATCGCGTAGATGCCAGGCTCGATGATCTTTTTGATCCAATAGGGACAAGCGCTGATATTGATGCTGTCGTCTAACAGGCCTTCGAAAAGACAATCTTCAATGAGCGGGCCGATGCGGTTTTCCTTGCAGTGAAATCCATCTTTCGGGGTGACGATCAGGTGATCGCTTCGTGGTTTGAAGGTCAGCTTCACGCGTCGGAAGGCATTCTTCGCACTGCTATTCTCCACTCTGAACGTCATACCGTGTCGCGCCATGTGAAAGGTAAAATCTTCGAACACGCATTTGCCACATCCCGATAGCTCGTTGTTCCCGGAGGCACCTCCATACTTGTAAGTAACAACATAGCGGTCGCCGGGGCGCACGCTCGCCAGATTCTTTTCCTGGCCATCGACGAAATTCACCCGAACGATGTCCGCTCCTGCCGGCGATCGAACGAACCCGTTCATGTAAAACTGCATGGCAACATCCCACCGGCGGTGCCGCTCGACAGGATCGAACACGACTCCCCAGTCTTTTTTCGGCGGCTTGATGCCGAGCGATTCGTAAACCTCGACCGGATGGCTGTAACCCTTCTGGATTCGAACCTCCATCCAGCCCTCGTTTGCATTCACCTCGGTGATCGTGCCCTGCGTAAACGGCAGCGGATCGTAATCGACCGTGAAGCCCTTTACGGTAACGCCCGAGCAGTCCTTCAGTGAAATCAGACTGTTCCTCGGATGATTCACCAACAGGGCGCCGTTTCCTTCGAGAGTGATGTCAGTCGCTCCAACCAGTTCGATCTGGTATTGCGCGGCCTTGCACCCATCGAGTCGGTAGGTCTTTTTTTCGAAGACCACCCGCGAACCCGCGCCAGCACTAACAGCCGCCTCGACCGCCTTGCGAATCGCCGGGCCGTCGTCTGTTTTGCCGTCACCTTTCGCGCCAAAGTTGGCGACCGGGAAATCCGCCGCATATCCGGCAGCACCCGTCAGCGCGGCCAGCAGGAGGGTGATGTTCAGGAGGCATTTCATAGTGGCATGGGTGAGGTTGCGGCAGAGTTCAGGAAGGCTCACTCTACGTTCTTCTTCCCTTTGCCCTTCCCCTTTTTCTTCGGTTTTTCAGACGCTTTTCCGTCGTTCTTGGTCGGCATCGGCGCGTTGACTTCCTTGCGCCAGGCGACGAGGCGTGCGTGGAGTTCCTTTGCCTTGTCCGGCATGTCCGTAGCGAGGTTCTTTGTTTCGCCGATGTCGTCGCGGAGATTGTAGAGCTCGAGCTTTCCGTCCTCGAGATACTCCATGAGTTTCCAGTCACCCATCTGGATCAGGCTGACGGGTGTCGTGCGCCAACTGCCGTCCCCCATCCCAAGATAGCCGGGGAAGTGCTGGAAGATGGCGTCGCGCTGCAGCTTCGCGGCGGGATCCCGGAAAAGTTTCACAAGACTCTCACCGTCGAGCACCTGGCGCGGTTTGGGTGCGGAGCCGAGTTCGAGGAAAGTGGGGAAGATATCCACGTGAGCGGTCGGGATTTCGCAGGCGGAACCGGGCTTGGCCACGCCCGGCCAGCGGACGATGAACGGCTCGCGTGTCCCGCCTTCGTAGAGCGAGCCTTTGCCGCTGCGGAGCGGAGCGTTGTCGGTGATGCCGCCGCCATCTTCGTCGTCGCCTTTGCCCTCTTTACCCGGCTCGCGGATCAGGCCGTCGGGGCCGCCGTAGCCACCGACACCGCCGTTGTCGCTGGTGAAGATGAGTATGGTGTTGTCGGCGAGTTTCAGTTCATCGAGCGTCTTCATCACGCGACCCACGCTTTCGTCCACGCTGGCGATCATCGCGGCGTAGGTGGGATTGTTGTGTCCGCCTACGCCGGGCTTGGTTTTGAACTTCTCGATGAGATCGGGCTTCGCCTGAAAAGGCGAGTGAACGCCGAAGTGGGGGAGGTAGAGGAAAAAAGGTTTCTCTTTGTGGCGGGTGATGAAGTCCACCGCTTTATCGGTGAGGAAATCGGCGAGGTATTGGCCCTTGGGGTAATTGGTTTTCGGGTCGGTGTTGAAACCGAAGTGGACGCCCGCGCTGACGATGGCCTCGTCGAAGCCGCGCTTGCCCGGATGAAACGCCCCGTGCTCGCCAATGTGCCATTTGCCAAACATGCCCGTCACGTAACCGCCGGCTTTGAGCTGCTTGGCGATGATGTCGCGGTCGAGCGGCAGCTCGGTGACGTTGTCCACCGGCCGCAGCGACCGCGAACTCCAGTCGAACCGGCCGATGCCACCGACGGTGTACAAGCCGGTGCGTGCGCCGTATTGGCCGCTCATCAAGGCCGCGCGGGTCGGCGTGCAGTTCTGGCAATGATGATGGCTTATGAACTTCATTCCCTGTGCTGCGAGCCGGTCGATATTCGGCGTCTCGTAGTATTTGCTGCCGTAGGTTGCCGTATCCGTCCATCCAAGATCATCGGCCATGATGAAGATGATGTTCGGCTTGGCGGGCGGCTGGTTATCGGCGGCATGCAGGATGGCCAGCGATGGGAAAAGCAGAGCGGTGAGGAGTGCGAGGGTTTGTTTCATAGATTCAAGAATTTCGTGATTCCATCTCACTGCCATCCCATAGCCTGTGATCCGTGGAAGGAGCTTCTGGATTTGTAGGAGGTTCCCGCGCCGTGCGCAATTTTCCTTTCTGACCAAGGTGCTGGCCGTCCTTGGTTCAAACCGTTTCCTGCCGCTTGGTGTCCCATGGGATTTCAGACCCGCCGAAGGGCGTGGTGCTGGCGCCTGCGGAGTTGATGACTCGCTGCAGATTCAACGGGCTTGCCGCGAGGTATGTCATGAATTTCAGCAGGCTCAGCCGGCGGCGGTGGTTTCGCCATAGCAGGCTTTCCAGCGGTCGATAAAGTG
>JAYTOE010000075.1:0-2275 GCA_043747935.1 Akkermansiaceae bacterium | reverse complement strand
GTGGTGCGCTCGATGTCGCGGATGCCTTTGAGGGCGTCGCGACATTTGGAGAGGAGAAAGGGCTCGGCGAGAAATGAAGCGATGAGATCCTGGCGGGCGGTGAGGGCTGTGAGGTCGCGCAGCGGGTGGAGAATCCAGTCGCGGAGGAGACGCGCGCCCATGGGGGTGGCGGTCCGGTCGAGCACGCCGAGCAGGGTGTGGGATTTTCCGGAGCGGGAATCGACGAGGTCGAGATTGCGTTGGGAGGCGGCGTCGATGAGGACGTGGTCGGCACTTTCCCGGACGTGCGGTGGATGGAGGTGGGTGCAGTTTCTTCGGAGCTGGTGGATGAGGTAGTGGAGCACGGCACCGCCGGCACCGCTCGCGGCGTGGAGATTTGCGCAGCCGAAGCCGTCGAGCGAGTGGACGTTGAAATGGTCCTTGAGGAGCTGGTTCGCGTGCTCGGGGAGAAAGGTGTAGCCTTCATAAATCAGGCAATTCGTGAGTTTTCCAAACTCGGCGGTCTGATGGTCTGGAATGAGGAGCTCGGAGGGGGAAATGCGGGCGAGTTCGTCTTCCAGCAGGCCGAAATCGGGGAATTCTGCGATGGTGAACTCGCCGGTGGTGTGGTCGATGCAGGCGAGGCCGAGGGATTTTCCGTGGCGACAGACGGCGGCGAGGTAGTTCGGGCGTTGGTTGTCGAGCAGGGTGTCGTCGTCGATGGAACCGGGGGTCAGGATGCGGGCGATCTCGCGGGAGACGAGCTTGCCAGCGACGGGTTCGGAAGTCTGCTCTGCGATGGCGACGCGTTTTCCGGCCTTGAGTAGCCGGGCGATGTAGCCCTGCGCTGCGTGGTAGGGGACGCCGCACATCGGGGTGCCGCCGCGCTTGGTGAGGGCGACGTTCATGATCGGCGAGGCAGCTTTCGCGTCGTCGAAGAACATTTCATAGAAGTCGCCGAGGCGGTAAAATAGGATGATATCGGCGGGCAACGACCGGCGCATGGCTTGGTATTGGGCCATCATGGGGGTCAGCGCGGGTTCGGACATGGGCGGAGAGTGGCGGCGCGGTTTGGAAGAATCAAGAAGCGAGGGAATTTATGGGAAATGTGGAAAATGAGATCTGCCTTGATCGCAATGTCTTCCCACCACTCACTTCATCCCGCCAACTCCCGCGCCTCCTCCGCCACCCGCTTAATCCGGTATTGCCAATCTGCGAATCCGGTAATACTTTTCAAATATGACAACGATTTCGCTGAAGGTTCCCGATGAGCTGCTCGCCCGGATGGATGCGGTGGCGCGCTCCAGACGATCAAACCGATCCGCGTTGCTGCGCGAGGCACTGGAGGAAAAGCTTAAGGCCACAGCCCAGGATACCCCACCAAGCCTGTTTGAGCGCAGCGCGGACCTTTGTGGCAAAGGCTGCAGCGGACTCGGGGATCTTGCCTCCAATCCTAAACATCTCGAAGGATTCGGATCATGAACGAAATCCTTGTCGATACCGGCCCCCTGGTGGCGTATCTGGATCGCAGCGACAGGGACCACGGATGGGCAAAAGAAACCTTCATGCAGCTCACTCGTCCCTTGCTGACCTGTGAGGCAGTGATTGCCGAAACGCTCTTCCTTCTTCGACGGGGCAGAATCGATCCGGACGGCTTGCTCAATCTGATCGTTCGCGGGCTGCTGGTGCCGGAGTTTTCCCTCGCGACGGAGATCGGGGCGATCCAACTCTTGATGAAAACCTACCGCAACATTCCGATGTCTCTCGCCGATGCCTGTCTGGTCAGAATGGCGGAGACCCATGAGAATTCCAAAGTCATGACCTTGGATTCGGACTTTGTGGTTTATCGGAAATCCCGGCGGAAAGTGATTCCGCTTCTGCGACCGGAGCGGTGAGGAGCAACCTTCCAACCGCAAGTCAAATGGCACTCCGCCTGCTAATTCCCCCTCCGCATGGCTCTCGCGTCTTGCCTAATCCTGTCAGGATAGGTTTATAAATTAAGAGAATTTAACCGCAGATGAACCCGATGAACAGGGTCTCATCGATGGCATCCCGGCAATCAACGACTTACGCCAAACGACATTCCGAGCGGACTCGATAAGTCGTTGCTAATGATTCAGACACTGGCTTTGCCATGTAAGTTTGCGGACTGTTATGTTTCAAAGGCATGGAAAATCAGATGCTCCAACTCCTTCCTCTCGCGACCAAAATCGCCCGGGAGTTCCATAATATTCCCGGCCTGCCTCATGCCGAAATTGAGCTGGCCGCTCAAGAAGCACTCGCCCATGCCGCGCGG
>JAYTOE010000074.1:0-8272 GCA_043747935.1 Akkermansiaceae bacterium | reverse complement strand
GGAATCCTTTTCCTCGTCGGTCAACGGCATGTTCAAGATGCGGTTGCGGACGGCGATCATCACCTTCTCACCGAGCCGCTTAACCGCCGCGATCTCCACGAGCTCGCCGCGTTGGCGGGCGTTCTGGAGTTCCACCCGCTCCGACTCAGCGCGGAGCTTTCGGATGCGCTCGGCCTCGATGTCCCCGCCGCAATAGCACTTCACAAGGTCGCGCAGCGCGAACAAGTCCCCGCCGTTTTTCCGGCCTGTGGGTTTGCATTTCGTCGCCGCAACCCGGCTTGCGAGTTCATGGCGGTCTGCCCCCACCATTGCGGCGAAGGATGAGATTGTGAGTTCGATTGGATCTTTCATATCGCTGTGAGGTCGTCAAAAAGACGTGGGGAAACGGCGGGGTTCTTGGCTACGTTTTGTCGGCGAGACAATCGACTCCAAGGAGGAAAACGCCGGGAGTACCTACCGGCATCGCTCCTTGATTTGAGATCTAAGAGCGGCGCTTTTTGTGTGCCTGCACCTTGGTCTGGCGGATGTAGGTTGTGGGCTTCATGCCCACCGGGAGATCTGCTAGCGTGATCCAGTAGGGTTCCCCGCAGGCTGCGCATGTCCGGCGTGAGTACCTCCGCATGCCGCTGTCGAAGGGCGGCGCGTGAAGTGCGATGCGGTTGCAGCATGGAGTGATGAGCGTGAGGCAGTTCGCGCCTTCGACCCGGGCGAGGTTGCATCTTGCTGTCTTCTCTTTCGGGTGTGGGGTGTCGCGGTTTATCTGGATCGTTTTCATTTGTGAGACTGTGGCTGTTGGATGTGATGTGCGGCGGGTGCCGGTGTCGGAGTCCAGTAAGTCCAACCCTAAAGGGTTGTTGGACTTTCTGGACTTGTTTCCCGCGTCCAGAAACTCATTTTGGACTTTCTGGACTTCTTGGACTTCATGGCTTTTGAAGGGTTCCGTTGGCGGCTTTGAGGAACGCGCCCCCGGCTTTCGAGTCGCGTCCAACGGCAAATCAAAGTTGGCTCGGTGGGGTGTGGTGTCTGTCTGTTGATGTGATCCATGGTGATGATGGGGATGTTGATTCTGATCGGTGGGGTTTGGGGATGCTGCGCTGGTCGCTGTCCCTTGGTTTGGTTGATCCCACCATCCCACCATCCCACCAATAGGGGGTAAGTTCCCTGTATTGATACACTTGGTGTACGTTTCCTAGAAAGAATACCCCTATTGGTGGGATGGGTGGGATGGTGGGATGGAGAGGCTCAGAAACCGCGCTGTTACCCTCTCGAAATGACGTATTTCTTGCGTTCACGATGCTCCTTTCTGATAGGGTCGTGTTCGTGTTCAATCACTCGTGTGATGGTGTTCCCGTCGAGGTGGACAACATCGCTGTCCACTTCCTTGAAGATGCGGCCCATGATCGAGCCTATGCGCATTTCTCGCGGCTTTGAGGAAGTGGGCGGGCCTGGTAGGTTGATCTCGTTTTCCTCCGCGATGTCGGAGAGTTCGGCGGCTCCGACGACGGCCTCGCCGCCGGGCTTCAAGTTCATGGCGTTGATGATGTCGCGCAACCATTGGAGCTTGGGGTTGGCGGTGCGGAGCTGTTCCTCGCGGTGGCCGTCGAGCAGGGGCGGGAAGCTGAAAACGTTCTGGACGATCCAATCCATGGCTCCGCACCAGGTTCGGAAGTCATGGCGGCTTTCATCAGTGCGCGGTGCATCGTTTTTCCACCATTCGATGATGACCGCATGGACGCATCCCAGTAGGAAAGGCTGGTTGGCTTTGATGTGCCGCAGGAGGTCGCCTTCCGGGAATTTCCTGAACACGTATCCTTGTTCCCGCTTGCGGATGCGGGTGATGATCGAGCGGTTGGCGAGGTCGCGGGTGAGCTCCGCACCGTTTGTGCTGAGTTGCCAGAGGAAGGGCCTCGTATCGACAACGCATGATGTTCTGAGAGCGCGGCAACGAACTGACCCCGAACCGCGGATCGCGGTTTCAAGTAGCGGAGAATCAATCCGGCCTCTGAGGTTATCCAGAGCGATGAAGGGACTCCCGGCGATGAGCGCGGACGCTACGGCCTCGTCAAGCGAGCCAACGCCCCCCCGGGTCGCCGTAATTGATGCTCGCTGTTCATTGTAGATGGCAGCGACGCATTCCTGCCTGTAGGTCTTGCCCGCCTGCGATTGGTCGGCCTCGGCAAGATCGAGAGGAAAATCGTCGTCGATCCATCCGCCCGATTTCATCGCAGGCGAAATCAGGCTCGCGACGGCGCGGGAAGCATCCCCTGGGGCGGCGAAATCGAAATCAGCAAGCAGACCGAGAAGCGCCGGCACGGCGACTTCAACCGGCACAAGCGGCGCCGGTTCGCACTCTGCAATGAATGTTCCTTTCCCGACGTGGGGATGATAGCCAGCCCCTAGCCTCTCGTGACAGCCGGGGCTGTCGTGACCTGCCTTGGCAACGATGGGCGCTTTCAGAATCGTGGTGATCGCAGGGAGATACTGCATCGCCGGATCTGAAGTCAGAAGCACCTCGGCGGCGCTCTTAGTGAATCGGCAGGATCTCCATTTCACCGCCCCTTTTTCGGAAACCTCGTATTTGGCAACCCTGCGACTGCTGAAGCCGTCGAGAAGGGAGAGAAACCGTGTCGGCGAGACGGGGGAAAGCTGCTGTGAATCTCCCACATATCGCACCTCGTGGACAAAGCCGTTGCGCTGGAAAACCTCGTTGGTTTGGGCAAGGATCGTGAAGAGATGCGCCCCCGCTGTTTCGTAATCAATGTGACTGTTCGGCAGTGGGAATACGTGCGCAGGGATCAACTGAGGCTGGAGGTAATGAGGATTGGTCGGCTCGATAGTTTCCTGTTGCAATCGGTCGTTTGAAATGATTGGTTGCGTCGCGTTTCGATCATTGCCCTCGCCTCCGGTTCCAGCCGGGGCGGGGGTTCTTCGTTCGTGGCTCATTGCGCCACCTTCCTTTCCGATGCGGCGGCGAGGGCTGCGAGAGCTTCGCTGCGGTCGAAACGGATGATCCGCCCAACGGCGATCCGGGCGGGGATGATCCCGGCTCGGTGCCAGTTGGAAACGGTCTGCGGTGTTACCCTCACCTCACGCGCCAGTTGACGGGGCGTGAGCAGGTCTAGGCTTTCTTCAATGGTTGCGTTTTTCATAACGCAAACCATTTCCCCCGATGGATGGCGGAAATAATCCCCTCGGAATCTCCGCTTGAAATCAGGGGAGTTTCTTTGGCCTGCCGCTGCGTCGGCGGGGTAGCCATCCAAAGCCCAGCGGGGTAAGGTAATGGTGCGATAGCTTGTCCAACTTGTAGTTTGCAGGCCAGCAAAGTTTATCAAGAACGTCATGCTGGAATGGCGGGCCATCGGCCTCCTGAGCGGCGATGCGGATTGCGTCCAGGACTTCTTGGGCTTGATCGTCTGGTTCTGGCAATGGATTGCCTTTCACGGTCTTGAATTTTCGGAGCATCTTGGCGAGCCCCTCGAAGTATGCCGAATTTCCGGCGTGGAGGGCTTCCAGCATCCGGCTGGCCACGGCTTCCTTGCTATCACGGAGACCAAGCACCTTGTGATGGGCAGGCTGGTAATCTATCGGCACACCCCGCGCCCCTTGGTCACGCACCCCCATTTCCTCTCGAAAATCCCCCCAGTTGTCTATCGGGCCATCCGATCCCTTCTTTTTCGTGAAATCCAGCGGCGGGCTTTGCCTCTGGCCTGGGCGAACGAAGGGACTGTTCGGGTGTCCCGGGCAAAATGAAATCGTCCCATAGCCATCGCCTTCGGAGCTACTGAAAATGCGTGTTTGCCCATTCATGCGATTTTCATGGTTGGGAGTTTGGTTCCGTGTGGGCCGATGCTCCAAATCTTCACTGCCTCGGATTTCGGCAGTGCGCCGACGTAATGGCGGCGGAGCATTTCCAGACCGCCGACGTGCCCGTGTTCAAAAATGAGGGTTTCGATGGGCTTCCCAAGCGCGACGGCCACGGTTGCGGCGGTGTGGCGTAGGGCGTTCTCCGGCCATGCGGGGAAATCGTCGGGCGGCTCCGCGTCCAGCTTCGGAGTGAGCTTGAGGCGCGGCACTAGGTCAGACCAAACCCGCCACCCGGCGAGACGGCGCACGGCCTTTTCCTTCCGCGTCCAGTTGGAAGGGCAAACGGTGTCGGCGATGGGATACGCGGCGAGCCATGCGGCGAGGGGTTCGGGCATCTGGACAAATCGGCGGCGCTTCGTTTTCGCCGACAAGGCCGGGACGGTGATCCCTTCTTCTGTGAAATCGGACGGGTTGAGGCGCTCGATCTCCGCTTGCCTCATTCCGGTGAAAAGGGCGATGGCGAAGGCCGGGACGGTTTCCGGGAAATATCTTTCCGCTGTGCGAAGCAGGGTTTCGGCTTCCTTGGAGGATAGCACGCCGATCTCGCCGGAAACGGATTCCTGGGTTTCAAGATGGGCGATGGCTTCGGTTCCGCACCATAGGCGGGGCGGTTTCGCGCACCAATTCCAGATGGCGCGGACAAGGCGGAGGTTTTGGTTGAAGGCTCCGGGGCCACCCGTGGTTTCCTCCAGATGCAAGCGAAGCTCTTCCCCGGTGATCGTGGCAATCATGCGCTCAGGGAATGCTTCGGCGAGCTTTTCCCCGCGTAGCCGGTAAGCGGTCGCTTGGCTCGCGCTCCATGCGTCCCCGGTGGCGCGGAAAACAGTAACGGCCTTGTCCACCGTCACGCTTGCCCGGTTCCGCGTCTCGGCGGCGACATAGCGGCTGACGGCCTCCAGCAAGCCGATCCCAAGCGGCTTGAGCAGTTCGGCGGCGGCGTGTGCATCCTCGGCGAGAGACGGCGCGATGGCGACGGCCTGCGCCCCGAATGTGTCACGCTTTTCCTTGAGCTTTTTCGCGGCGGCCAGTGCCAAGTCCTTGGTTCGGTAGTGGAGCTGCTGCCGCTTCCCGGTCTTGGAGAACTTCGCCGGGACGTTCAACCGCCAGCCGAATGGGGTCTCTTTTGGTGCGAATCGGACTTGCTTTGCCATGTCCCGATCTAACCTCATTTAACCTTATTGTCCAGAAAATAGCGAAAATCGGCATTCTTCTGAAAAATGGAGCATTTATCATCAATGAGTTACGAAAAAACTATCCGCCTTCTAAGCGGACGGTCACTGGTTCGAATCCAGTCGGGCGCACTTTGCGCCACTTCATTGAAACAGTCCGGAGGATGCACACCGGATGGGCGGTGCGGGAGCCAATCCAGTCGGGCGCACTTTGCGCCACTCCGGCACGGTATCCCATGCGCTACATCGTCGAGAAACCCGATGGCAGGTTCGTCGCCATGATGACCCTCCCCGGTCTCTCCCTTCCCGCTCCGGGAAATCCCCTTGGCGAATGTAGGGCTACCGGGGAAATGGGTATTGCGGGCTCTTCAAATCGTTTCGGGACGTTGCGGAGCTTAGCTCCGGCGACGACGACCGAGCACCACCAAGCCAGCCACACCAAGCAGCGCCGCGCTGGCAGGCTCGGGAACCAGCACAAGGAATGCCCGTATCTCGCCGCCGCCGTTGTTCGTCGTGTGGATATTGATGTAGTGCCTGCCGTTGTTCAGCTCCGCCACTTGTGCCGCAGTATATAAGGGGTTATTCGTAAACTGTCCACCAGTCGCCAGGCTAGACGAGCGTGACAGGTTAACATTAACCCCCGCGGTCTGTGTAAACCCGCCGCCACCGTTATTGCCGGCCGTCGGCCCGTGGAGGTGGGAGTTGTTGGCTGCGCTGCTCAGGTCGGTAAATCCTTGCGAAGATCCCCAACCAACCCTCCCGATAAGCAACAATGTGTTGGTATTCGGATCCGCGTCGCCATTGTCATCCAGCGCAATTCCAAGGCCGATTTCGCCGCCGGTTCCACCGCTTGCCACTGCGGGCTCATTGAGGAAATGCAATGCGTTCTGAACGGTTGAACCGCGGAGGTCATAAAACGAAACAACCGCCGCCTGTGAGGAGACAGCGAATACGAGTGTGGCGAGGAGAATCGATAGTTTTTTCATGGTTTAACTAGGTTTCTACTCTGTTTTTTTGTAATTTTCGGACACGGAAGCAAGAACTAAATTTCAGAAACTGCCAGGAGTTGATCATTCGGGCCAGGTGCCCCACTGCTCTCCGGTGTGGTGGTTCACAGCATCCCAGAACCATCGGCAGCCCTGCTCGGCGGACTCGGTCTGCTCGGCCTTCTGCGCCGTCGCCGCGCGTAATCTTCCAGTTAGGTTCGTTCTTCTAAAGATAAAGAGACCGTCGGCTAACACCGGCGGTCTTTTTTGTTTGCTGCTTCCATCAGATTGTAATGAGGGCGCATCCCTCTCAATTCATCACTACCATTCAACCCATTCCACTCCCGCCATAAACCCATCACATTCCACGCCTCTTGCTCGCCTCGTGCACCTCTACTGCGAAGTGATCGGAATCCTGACAATCACCACTGCGGGTTCCTATCAATTCCGGCTCACTGCTGAAGACGGAGCCCGGCTCGAAATCGACGGCAGTCAGGTGATCAATCACTCCAGCGGGATCCAGAGTGTGCCTCAGGTCGTCACCAGTAGCGCACTCCGGCAGCAGGCCGTTTATACCCCGAGCAAGTCTCCTGCGGTTTACATGCAGCAGAACGTTGCAACTCGCCCACCGATCCGCTCCTGATCCGGACAGGGACGGCACCAACAACCTCGGGGAGTTCTTCGGCGGGGGAAGCCCGAATGAAGTCGATCGCAGTGAGGAAATCAGCATCTCTGGCAACCCGAGCTTGTTTACGTTTAAATCCCGGGAACCGATCACGATTCCAAGTCCTCTGGTGGTCGGCTGGAAATCATCCGTAAACCTAACCCAATGGACGGACATCACTGCTGGCGTGCAGTATATCAGTGAAATCGCCGCAGACACGGGATTCGTAATCCGAAGCTACCGCTACACCGCCCCAGACAATCCTAAATCCCTCTTCATCCGCCGGGCTGTGGTGCAACCCTGAGTGGCCACAACCCGGATCTGCAAACACACTAGACTGCCCCGCGCCCCAGTTAAGAGCGGAAATTACGTTGCGAACAAATTGCCCGTTGCCAAGCTGTTGTTAGAACATCGCCTACCATATCATGTATCCACTTAACAGAAATCTCATCTATCTGGCCGCTACGGCCCTGACAACGGCCTGCGGACAAGCCGCAGAGGACAAGCAGAACCCGCCACCTATCCGCGGCTTTCAGGAAGTGGGGTCGGCCCAGGTGGAATTGCTCGGCGGTTTCTGGGGGCCACGCCTCAAAACCGCGCATGATGTCACCATCCCGCACTCGATCAACGAACTGGAAAAAGACGGGCATGTGACCAATTTCGACAAGGCTGCCGGAAAAGCCGAAGGCCCGTTGAGCGGACATCACGCTTTCGACTCCGATCTCTACAAAGTGCTGGAGGGCGCGTTGATTTCTCTGGAACACAATGATGATCCGAAGCTGCTGAAACGTGTGGACGACATCATTGACCGCATCCTCGCGGCTCAACAGAAGGATGGATTCCTGATCTCTTGGTTCATTGTCAACACTCCCGAAAAGCGCTGGGAGGATCTCCGTCTGGAGCACCAAATGTATAACGCGGGTCACTTCTTCGAGATGGCCGGAGAACATCAGCGCCTAACTGGCGCCCCAAAGGTGGTCGATTCCGCGAAACGATTTGCTGACCACATCGACGGGATTTTCGGCCCCAACAAACGATACGATGTGGATGGGCATCAGGAAGTTGAATTGGCTCTGATCAAGCTGTATCGCGTCACCGGTGAGCGCCGTTATCTAGACCTCGCGAAGTTTTTCCTAGATGAGAGAGGCTATGCCCACGGCACGGAGCGCAAGCCATTCGACCCCAAGTCGCAGGTTCTCCCCGCTCAAACTGAAGGTAAGCCCACCCAAGAGCAACAACGGGAATTTTGGCATGCTCGGCTGAGGCTGCGCAACGGCCGCATGCAAGACCACAAGCCCGTGGTGGATCAGCATGAAGCGGTCGGCCATGCGGTCAGGGCCGGCTACATGTATTCCGCTATGGCCGACACCCTCCGCTTCACGGATGCACCCGGCTACGAAGTGGCGCTGGATTACCTCTGGAATGACGTGGTGGGACGGAAAATGTATATCACCGGCGGCCTCGGCACGGGTCAATACGATGACGAGGGTTTCGGCGATCCCTACTTGCTGCCCAATGAGTCGGCCTACAGCGAATCCTGCGCAGCCATTGCCCATGTGCTGTGGCAATACCGGATGAATTTGCTCATA
>JAYTOE010000073.1:0-25738 GCA_043747935.1 Akkermansiaceae bacterium | reverse complement strand
GGGCCGACCCCGGCCATGTAATCCGAGCCGGGCGGCGCGGTGTTGAAGCAGGAAGCCATCAGCAGCGAAGCTCCGAGTAACAAAATGTATTTCATATTTCCGAAGTGATTCTCATCGGATTTCGTACGGAATCAAGGCGCAAGATCGTATTCCTAAGGTTGCGGTGCGGAGTCTGATCCGATAGAGAAGAGAGGATGACGGACGAGAAAATCAGCTTGCCGACGCATTATGCACTCGAGCGCGACCTGCTCGAACAGCTCAGCGGCAGGCCGGGGCATCAGCGCTGCGTGGTGGGTCGAGACGAACTGTTGCTCGTCCTGCATGAGGTGCCGAAGGCGGGCGTTCCGGAGCGGGACGCGATTTTCTTCTGGCGCAGGCGCGATGGGAAGTGGTTCCAGCCCGACGGACAAGGACTCAAGGGGTTGGAGGATCTGCTCGAACGCTATGCAAAGGCTATCGACGAAAACGAGGAGATCCTTGAGGAGACCGACGAGGCGCAGGATCTATTCCGAGTCCTCAGGCACGCGGGGCCGCTCACGCGAAGCAGCCGAAACATGGTTGTCGCACTGGAGCAGGCGCTGAATCAAGAGCCGGACGACCGCTTGATGCGCACCTTCCGCGACCGTGCACACGAAATCGAGCGCGCCGCCGAGCTGCTCCATGCGGACGGGCGGGAAACCCTGCTTTTCTGGCAAGCCGAGGCCTCCGAGCAGCAGACAAAATCCGCCGCGCGCCTCGGCAACATTCTTTTCAAACTCAACCTCGTCACCGGATTCTTCCTGCCGCTCGTCGCCTTCGGCGGCCTCTTCGGTATGAACGTGGATCTGCCGATATTCACGCGCGGCTTGTTCTGGTGGATCTTTTTAGGCGGTCTGTCGGTCGGCGGGCTGCTGCTGTGGTATGTGGGTAAGGAGCGGCGGTGAACAAGGAAGCGGGTTGCAAATCGCTGCGCGGCTCTTACATTCCGCGCACATGAGCACCACACAGCCGAATATCACCGTCTATTTGAAAACCTTCTGCGGATGGAGCGAAGGGGTTCGCTCCATCATGCGGAAATACGATCTGCCCTACGAGGAGAAGGACATCATTAAGAACCCCGCGTTCCGCTGGGAGATGGAGCAGCGCAGCGGCCAGCCGCTTTCCCCGTGCGTCGAGATCGATGGCAACATGCTCGCGGATGTCAGCGGCGAGGAGGTCGAGAAATGGATGCTCGCGAACGGAGTGGTGCAGGATAACGAGATCCAGCCCGACGCACCGATCGACTCCGCCTGCACCGACGAGCAGCACGAGGCGATGGCAGCGGGTAAGCTGCCCGTTCCCGGCAAGATTCGTTTCTTTGACTGATTCTTCGCTTCGAAAGAAAATCCAACCGCAACCGAAGCGCAGCGGAGATAGACGATCACATTTTTTAGCATGGAGTCAAATGGACAGGATGGACGCAGATGAGATCAACGGGAAGAAGATCGTGATGGATACAACCAGCAAGCTCCTCAGTTCCCCAACTAATGCCCGCAGGCTTCGCGATGCGATTGCTTCTTTTACGCCCGAGCATCTTGTCTTCGAAACCACTGAAGATCTAAAACGTGAGCTTGGTATCTAGTCAGCATGACTTCGAAGACTTGATGCGCTGAGTTCAAACCATTCTGCTCCAATGCATCTCTCTCTGATTAAATCCTCTTCATCTGCGTTCATCCTGTTCATCTGCGGTTTAAAAATGCAGAATCTAGGAAAATTCGGTATGATGGATCAAAGCGCCAGCCGATGCGCCACGTCCGGCGGGATTTCCGCCGAGCGCTCCAGTTCGATGATGTGAAATTTCGCGCCGAGATGCGCGGGATGGGTTAGGCTTTGGAATTGTGCGATGGTTTTTGCATCGTCCATGCCGCCGTTGAGGATCATGGGTTTCGCGAGGTGCGTGAGATAGCTTCCCTGGCTGTTGAAAACGGTGGGGGAATAGCCGGCTGAGATGGCGGCCTTCGCCAGATCCGTGAAATCGACGTGGGCGGTGATATCCGTTTCTCCGGGAGCTGCGAAGGGATCATCGCCCGCCTTGTGGGATGAGAAGGTGCGCAGCGTGCCGGAACTACGGTAAACATCGTAGTATTCCGGAGAAGCGAAACCGTAGTCCGCGAACAGCAGGAGTCCGTCTGTCAGGCATCGAGTGACATCCTCCAGGAATGCCGGGAAGCTTGTCCGGACTTCCGTGCGGTAGCCTTCGGGAAAAGCGGTGCCGAGTTGGATCGATGTTTCGCGTGGTTCCAGTGCCAGCGTGCCATTTTCACCGGCTATGACATGAAGCTCCTGCCATGCGCCTCCTTTCATCTCGACGAGGTGGAAGGGCAGGGCATCAAGGATTTCGTTTCCGAACGCGACTCCCGGAAGCGGATGCGAAGCGATCTCGCCGAAGCCCCCGGCAAGGCGCAGGCGGGACGCCAAGCTTTCCAGGCGTGTCTGCTGGAGATTGCGCAGGCGTGGCAGCGGCTCGGGTATCGCGTATTCGAGTGCCTGCCACGCATTCGGGGAAAGGAGATGGATTTCCGCAAGAATGTCCGCCGCGAGCATTCCATCGTGCGCCCCGATCTCCAGGATGCGCCAATCCGCCGGTTTCCCGTTTCCCTCCCACCATCCGAGGAAGCGCCGCGCCAGTAACTTTCCGAACAGCGCCCCCACGCTGACACTCGTGTAGAAATCGCCGCTGCGCCCGACTTGGGTGCCGGGACGGGCGTAGTAGCCGAGTTCGGGATCGTAGAGTGCGATTTCCAGATATTGCGGAAACGCTAAGCTGCCCCGCTTCGAAATCGCGGTGATGATCCTTTCTCGTAAGGAAGGGGTTGCCGCGCCCATGGGATTCGGGTAATCCTGCGGAAACGGGAGGTCGCCGGTAGGTGGCTTCGGAATGGCATCAGGCATGGCGCAACAAAGCAAAAACACCCGGAAGAAGATCGGTAAACGCCGTTTCTACAAGCGCAAAACCTTTTGGTTGGTGAGCTTCATGCTCGTCCTGATAGCGGGAATTGCCGGTTTCCTTTTCGTGGAGCAATACACCCGCGAATACCGCGAGCGCGCCGTGACCTATGATCTTGAACAGATCAACAAGCTGGAGGTGCCGAGCCTGATCCTCGACCGCAACGGAAAAGAGATCGGGCGTATCTTCGTCCAGAACCGCAGCATCATGCCGATCAAGGATGTGCCCGAGCTTTTCATCAATACCCTGTGTGCCGGGGAGGACTCGCGTTTCAAGTCCCACTCAGGGGTGGATTACATCGGTATCATCCGCGCCCTCAAGCTGAACTACCAGGCGGGTGAAACCACGCAAGGTGCGAGCACGATCACCATGCAGCTCGCGCGGAACGCCTTTCCGCTCAAGCAGGATGCGACGGCGCGTGGCGAGGGCGGGGTGCAGCGGAAAATGGTCGAGGCGTTCCTCGCGATGCGCATCGAGGATCGGTATTCGAAACGGGAGATCCTCGAGTTCTACCTGAACAGGATTTACTTCGGCAGCGGGTTCTATGGGCTGCGTTCCGCCTCGCTGGGGTATTTCGGAAAAGAACCGAAGGAGCTGAATCTCCAGGAGTGCGCCACGATTGTCGGGCTGATCAAGAACCCGACGAAAAACTCCCCTCTTAACGGCCTCAAGGACAGCCGCAAGGCGCGCGACATGGTGTTGGGGCGCATGCGTGAGGAGGGGATGTTGTCTGCCAATGAACTCGCGGAGGCGAAGGTTATACCTTTGAAGGTGAACCCCAAGCCTCTGCGTCGCGGCACTTCACACCTTTACGAGCGTATCGCAGACGGGGTCGCTGGATCGCTGGGTGTGGACGCGCTGGCGGCCGGAGGATACACGATTCATACGACCATTTCCTCGGAAGTGCAGGACGCGGCGGAAAAGGCATTGGCGGTCTCCCTCTCCGAAGCCGAGAAAAATCCCGGCTTCACCCGCCAGAAGTATTCCGAGTATGACCGCCAGACAAAGAACGCCGATCCCGCCTATCTGCAGGGTGCCGTTTTCATGGTGGATCATTCCACCGGCGAGGTGCTGGCTCATGTCGGTGGCAGGGATTACGCCGAGGCTCCCTATGATTTCATCGAGATGGGGAAACGTCCCTTGGGTACCGCGTTTTTCCCTTTCCTGTATTCCGCCGCTCTCGCCGACAAGCACTCGCCCGCTTCCACCCTCGAGGACGAGCCGATGGACAACCGCGCGGTCATGGTCGGCGGGCAGGAGGGCATTCTCGGTGAATGGGGCATGGAGGTGCCTTCGCCGAAATACGATGGAATGATCAGCCTGAGGAGGGCGTTCGCGCACTCGAAGATCGCGGCGACGGTGAGGCTCGGCGGCGAGACCGGCATTCAGCGTATCATTGATGCTGCGGTGGCGTTCGGCTTCTCGATGAAGGATTCGAAGCCGCTGCCGAGGGTAAGTGTCGGCTGGGAACCCGCTTCGATGAAACAGGCGGTCGCTGCGATGTCCACCTTTCCGCTCGGCGGGCAGCGCGGAGCAACGAAATTTTCCTATATCGATAGGATTGAGAACTCGGCGGGACGCGTGGTCTACCGGCGCAACCCAACCACGAACCCTTCAGGCCGACTGCTGGACTCGGCGGTCGCATGGCAAGTCCACAACATGATGGCCGGCGGCATGACCGAAGGCAGCGCCCATGGGCTGGCGGATGGCCTGTTGGAAAAACCGTTTTCCGGCGCGGGCAAGGGCGGGACGACCCATGACTTTGCGGACACCTGGTTCCTTGGATACAATGGTCGCGTCACCTGCGGTGTGTGGACGGGTTTCCTGCAAGGTAACAGCGAGCCAATCTATCCCGGCGCGTTCAGTCGCGATCTCTCCATGCCGGTTTGGGCGGCGGCGATGAATGCGGCGGCACCCGCCTTCGGGGGCAAAGGCATCGACAGGCCAGCTTCCCTGACGGAGATGGAGATCTGTTCGATTTCCGGCCAGCGAGCCACGCAGTTCTGCCAGGAGATGATCCAGGATGTCGCTACCGGCACGGTGAAATCAAAGAGTACAAAGATCACCGAGTACTTCCGCGAGGGTGCGCAAAACCTGCCATTCTGCACGCATCACTCCGGCGCGATGACCGGCGACTCCGATCCGAGCCACGCGTTGGGCAGCATGCCCGCTCTGGATACTCTGCCTATTCTTCCCAAATCCCCCGTCCTGATCGGCGAGGATCCCTATCATACCGAACTACCGAGCTACACCGCCGGCAGCGGGCGCACCGGCTTTGTGAACCGCAGCACGAATGTCCTCGATAGCCTCGATCTCGGGGACTTCGACGATACGATCCGGATGAGCAAGCCGCCGAGGCTGGAGATCCAGCCGGATTGATCACCGGACGAGAATCGAAATGGCTTTCGCCGCATGATGGGGTTGGTAGAAAACTTTTCCCGGGAAACCGAACACCCGCATATCGAGCGCGGCGCGCTGCGGTGTGCTGAGAGGCGTGAGTTGCGGTGGTGACGAATCGGTCTGGGTGCGCAACGCGATTTGCTCCAAGCTCTCCGGAGCGGCTACGATCCGGAGGTTGGCGGCGAATCTCCCATCACTCAGCGCCATCCCGTTTCCGAGAAGGCTGATATCATCCCCGATGAGCCGGGTGTCTAGGCATCTCAGCACGCCGCCCTGGAACATCACCAGCCCTTGTCCGCGGTGGAAGAACGCCTTGTTACCTCCGTATTCGGCATCGATGGATAGCGTCTCGAAAATCCATTGCCCCTGCCACGATCCGGGTGCGAGCAAAAGGCCTTGGAAGCGGCCCTGCCCGGCGATGGAACCGAGTTTCGCACGGAGCGTCTCAGCTAGCACGATCTCCTTGTTTTCCTGCTTCGGCAAAACTCCGCCAATCAGGAAAGGAATACCGGGCGTGAGGCCGATCTTCGCTTCCAGCTTGCAGTCGATTCCTAAAACCCCGGCATCGATCACCCCGATCGTCATGACAGGTGATTGCCATTTCACGGGAATTTTCACCGCACTTGGAAGGGGTTTCCCCCAAACGCTGATCCCGTCCAGCAGCAGTTCCGATCCGGCACTCTTGCCGCTGACCGGAAGCCCGCCATGGATGTGTGAAATGCGGTAAAGCGGTTTTTTTGACATCGCACTCACGATGCTCAGGCGGGCATCTGTGAAGGTCACCCATACCGTGGGATCGGTCACCACAACAGGCACCTGAGGCGTGGTAGTCCCTGGTTTTGCGGCGAGCGCAGGATCGACTTGTGGGATTTGCGGTTGGGGTGGCGCAGGGACAATGCCGGGCGCGGCGGGATTCACGCCGTTTGGCTGTTCCACGACGGCGAGATCAGGCGGTTTCGCGGCGACAGTTGGATCCACCGGTGCGCTCGGGATTTGCGAGAGCAGCTCGATGGCGACCGCAAGATCCGGCTTCCGGATATCGACACCACGGATCACCAGCCGCCTACCCAGCAAGGCTCGCCAGTCCGGATGGATGCGGATCGATTCCGCGGCAAGCATGGGTGCCGTAATGGCTTTGCTCAGCGGCGCGGGCTGCTTGATGAGAAGGCCGTAAACCGTGAAGCCGTTCCATGGCGACCAGGTGCAGCCCTGCACGGAAGTCTCAAGCTGGATCGTCCGCCGAATGCGCTCCGCCACAAAGGAGCGGCCCTTGGGGCTCATGAGAAACAGGTTGCTGATGCCAAAGGCGAGCGGAGGGCCGAGGACGGCAAGCGCGAGAACGGTCAAGCCCAGCCATTTTCTCCAGCGCTTTTTCGGCATGGATCAGCGCGGGTTGGGTTGCGCAGGCAGGTGTCCCGCCTTGCCCAACGCGAAACGCACCACGAGGCTTTTGTCGAGAAGGCGGCTGCCCTCCGATGAAATCTCCTGCACACGGTAAACCAACAGGCCATATTCCTTGTCGTCGTATCGGCCGATCGCGAAGTTCTCCTTGATCTTGCCGAGTCCCGTTTCCTCCTCTAGCCGCCACTCGCAGCCGGACCAGGCACCGAGGATGCTCGTGGCTTCCGCCTTGATGTCATCAAGGCGCTTCATCTCCCCGTTCGGCGAGCGGTAAACATCCTTTTCCGGATCATAGCGGAGGGTTGAAATGATGCCCGCCTCACCGGTGGCCGTAAGCGACCACGTTTTCCCGAAAGTCTCGCGCAGCACCAAGACAACCTCCTCCGTGGACTTGAAATCGCGCTTCGCCCAGAGTGCCAGGTAATCGTCGTATTCTTCCTTCGTCAGCCCGAGGTTCTCGTGGTAGGGCAGAGGTGCGCCGGGCTTCGAGGCCTTTGTGTATTCCGCGAACCACTCCTTGTTTTTCCGTGCCGAGGCCTCGACTTTGGCGATGTATTTCTCAATCTCCGGGGGCGGCACCACGATCCCGATGCTCGCCTTCACCGGAACGTCCTTCTCCAGAAGCCCTTTGAAAATTTTAGGCACCTCGGCATGGAGGGGGACGATGAGGAGGAGCAGAATGGGGAGGAATTTCATGTGTCGGGGCAAAGGCTGCGCAGGGAGAGCCCGCAACTCAAGCCGCAATCTCAAGGGCGGACGAGCCGGGGATTTTCGGAAAATCCGTTGAAAAAGGGGTTGCGTGATGACCGGGTTTCCCCCTAGTTTCCCCGCCCGGCGGCAACGCAGGCAAGCGCGGTTAGCTCAGTGGTAGAGCACCTCCCTGACACGGAGGGGGTCACTGGTTCGAACCCAGTATCGCGCACCATCCTGATAATTAATGGGGGATGAGACGATTTCTCAGGTGCTGTTCATTCCACCTGCATGCGCTCTGACACGCTGTGGAATATAAGCTGGCGGCTACGTGGCGACATGTAGGCGACGAGAAACTTCCGGAAACGCGGGTCGATCGGCCATTGTTCGGTACTGGCAAGTTTCCACTCTTCCCCGTGCTTGAGGCTGATGAGAACCGGTATACTGACAATTTCGCTCCCTGCCGGGGCGGCGATCACTCCTGACTTGCCAGCGGGAATCATCACGGGCTTCGCGTTGCCCAGTTTGATCGCCATTTCATTCGGGCAGGCATTGATGATGAAACGGTCGCCACCCTTGATTTGGGTCGGCGGCGACTGAACTTTTAAAACCCGGAATGTCTCTTTCTGTTGGAAGAAAACGAGCAACAAGTGCTTGAGTTCGGTCGGTTCGATTTCCACCGAGATCGCGGGCTTCTCTGCTGCACCCTGCCAGAAGTCGAGCATCTTTCCATCGCGCAGGGGAGCCTTGAAGGGACCTGCGATAAAAGTCAGCGGAACTTCGACTTCGACCTGTCGGTCCGCGCTCCCGACGCGGAAAACCGGCGATTCGCGGTCATCAAGATCGAAGCGGGTGACACGGAACTCCACCTTCGTAGCTTTCTTCTCGTCGGCGCTTTGGGCAAGGATCGGGAGATCGAAGCTCAGGAGCAGGGATGTCAAGACACAGACCGGAAGGCGAGGGAGAAGAGCAGGGAACCTCATGATGGATAAATTGGGAATCGATCAAACTGAATTGATAGGAGGCAGCCACCGGAATGACTGCATGATGAAACGGCGTCCTAAAATTTTGTTCGTTTTGGAAGTGAGCTGGCCGAAGGCGACATCCGCAGAATCAGTCGCATCGATGTAGTCGGGCACTCGTTGGACGACGGCCTCGCACCACGCGCGCGCCGTGATGTGGGATCCATCGGCCGAGAGCGCCTCGCCGTAGCCGCGAACCACGAATGTATCGGAGCGTGCCTGCATGATCGGTGCGAGGGGCGTGAGAATATCAGCCTGATTGATGTAGGCAGGTGTGCCATGGTAGCGGGAGCCCTCGGCAGCCTGGGGGAATTTGTAATTCGTGCCGACGATGTCACCAGCCTTGATTTCTTTATTGCCGCCGCGGTAGTCACGGTTGATATCGACTTTCGGATCCTCCAATGCGGCCTGAAGGGCTCCAAACTTCGCCAGTTCCACGTCATCTGTCAGGCGGCGATTGACGAACTCGCCCAGCGATCGAAACGGCCCGCGTTTCTTCACTTGGCGGACCACTGCCTCGGCGAGTTGGCGGATTTCTTCCTCGGTCAGTTCCCGGTAGCCGAGCCACCGGGCTTCCTCGGTGGCAGTGCCGATGGTCGGGTTTGGATTGCGGCTGACGACGTATTTACCGCGGTCTTGACTCTTCAAGTTGGAGTCCCCGGGCATAAACACCGGGCGCTTACGGTTGGTGGAGGACAGCACCGCAGTCCAGGCTGCGACCGATGTCGAATTAATGTTGAAACCTCCGTCCACCATGAGTCTTGCTGCGGACTTGAGATGGGCATCTGCCAGCACCCCACTGGTGTTGAGCAGCTTGCTGACCATGAGGTCGACTTCGGAACTCGCCACGTTATAGGGTCGATAAGCGGCAATTGGTAGCGGTTTATCCCCTTTGAAAAAGTCCGTGACCACGGAGCGAAGAGGCCGATTGCTGCCGTATTTCTCGAACACCGGTCCCGCCTGGCCTGCCATCGACGAAAGGAAATAATCGTCAAACAGCAGATGATTGGCGACGTAGCTGCGGTCAACCACCATGGCGGGTGCCCCCGAAATCGTATACTCGGCGCTGTTGAACGCGAGTCGGTCAGGGTAAATGCGACCGGCGATATCACCGCCTTGCCATGGTAAATATTGGCCGAGATGGAAGGGGAATGATGTCTCACGGATCGAAGCGGGCGGCAGTCCGGGCGAGGCGAAGGAGTTTCCAATTGCGTGATTCTGAAAATAATACCCGCTCCAGTTCAGCGCCTCAATCGGCAACAATGGAATGTTCTGCAACTGCGCCAGCGACGTCAGTGGGGCGAGCGGTATCGGCGCTGAAACAATCCGCGACTGGCCACCTGGCCGATTGCTGGGGCCGAAGAACGGCCGGTTCTGGAATACTCCCTCGGTGCCGGAGACTTGCTCGAAGGTGATGGTGTACGGATGGGCGAAGAAGGTCGTGGCCGCATCCACACCCATGCTTTGATGCTTCGTGGTGGAGGTGATGGCGGCATAAGGATGGAAGGGTATGTTGTGGAGCCAAGTCTTGTTTGGCAGAGCAGGTTCATCCAGCGTCTTGAGACGGATGTCGAGATGGAGGAACGGCGTCGGATTGTTGTTGAGATCTTGTAGAGAGATACTGGGAAAGTTCGTCTCCGAGATAAAAGCGATACGTGGATTGGCTGCCTCGTGGCGCCAGGCGATCTGGGATGAGAACATCTGTTGTTGGAAGCGCGCCGGGTGCCCGGTGTGGATCGCGCGGGGTTCGCAACGGAAGTCGAAAGTGGTTTGGAAATTCTGCCCGGCATACGACGTATTGCTGGTTTCCCAAGTGGCGAGAGCGGTGGATATGGAGATTCGTTCGCTAGAGCTGCCACTGATGATTCCCAAGTCGCGTATTTGGCCTGCGCGAGTGGGCAGCCAGGCGGGCGGGCTCGCGATCATGTCGTGTGCATGGAAGCCACCGCCATACGAAACGGCGTAAGTCAGCATCTTCGCCTCTCCGGGTGCTAAGGTCACAGCCGGCCCGGTGCTGCCACCGACCCGCATGGTCATGTTGCCGTGCGGCCATCCCCAGTTGTAGCTGCCAGCGGGCGACGTGCCCCCGCCTTTCAGGATCATCTTCACGCCGGCTTTGAAAAACGTGTGCTCAAGAGGGAGCGTGTGCAGGAATGCGTTCCATTCGGTGACCTTCATCGGCACGTTGTAAGGATTCCAAAGCGTGACAACAGGATAGCTGTACATCCGCAAGGCGTAATTGAAAGAGCCAGTGACCGATCCGTCCTGCCAGCCGTAGCCTTCCTGACCTTCGTAGCCTTGGCGAAGTAGGTGGCGAAGGCTGGCATTCCTCAACTCGCCACGGTGATCCCGCGCATTGTTCCGGTGGAGGTGGCGAAGCGTTCTTTTTCCAAACCGATGTTCTGGAGCATGCTGAGGTAGAGGTTCGGCAGCGGGTAGTTGTCGGTTTCCGAGAATGCGAGGTGTTGGCCGTGCTTGAAACCGCCGCCGGCGAAGAGGACGGGCATGTTGCGGTTGTCGTGGGACGAGGCGTTGCCGAGGTTCGAGGTGAGGAGCACCATCGTGTCATCGAGGATTCCCTGCCGTTTGAGTTCGCGGAGGAAATTGCCCCAGTTGTCGACGGTGGTTTTCTCGACAATGGCGAGTTGTTCGAGTTTCTTCGGGTTTTTGCCGTGGTGGGAAAGCGAGTGATAGGCTTCGTCGACGCCGTCGAGCGCGCGGACGTTGTTGCCGGTGCAGTGGAGGGTGATGAAACGGCTCGAATCGGCGCGAAGGGCGAGGGCGACGACATCAAGCATGGCCCGCATCTGGTCCGGGGCGTTGTTGTTGTCAGCCGGGGCGGGGACGGCACCGAGCTTGGGCTTCCGATGGAGATCGTGTTGGTGCGGGCGGAATTCCGCCCCATCGGGCAGGCGGAAAAAATAGATGCCTCCGCGGCATGTCCCCCGTTCACGCCGGGGTGCGAGGTGCCGGAGATGACGGTGAAATCATTCCGGAGATCCTGGATGTCCATCAGGTAGGGGGAAGGGGTGTAGTTCGCGCCTTTGTCCTAGGGGACGAGCAGGGGGTTGTGAAGTCCGAGGGCAAGCGAAACGCCCACGAAACGTCTCGGGTTAGGCGGACTGGCTGACGCGGCGAATGCCGGAATCATCGCATCGAGCATCGGCAGGCACAGGGCGACGCCGGCTTGTTTCAGAACCGTGCGGCGTGAGAGCGTCCTGTGGGTGGCGATGTGCATCGGTCAGATTTACTTTTCCAGAAACAGCGGGCTGGTGAGGGTGGCCTTCAAGAGGGAACGAAGGCCGTAGCCTTGCTTACGGCTTTCTCCGGTGATCTTTTTCAGGACTTCCTTGTCGCTGAAGCGGATCTCCCCGCCGGTCCCGTAGCGAAGAAGCTGGCCGACGAACGCTTCGGCCAGTGTTTCTGGCCGGGAGAGATGGAGATCCCGCCACTCCGCATAGTTCCTGAAATCGCGACCATCTGCCGTGGTTCCACTTGAATCGATTTTCGCGGATTTTTTCGGCCTGCCGTAGAACTCGCGAAGGTTGCCTACCGGATCGAATTCCTCGAGAGCGAATCCGGGCGGGTCGATCTTGGCATGGCATGACGCGCATGATTTCGAATTCCGATGTTTGTCCAACTGTTCGCGGATGGAAACGGCTCCGCGTATGTCGGGTTCGATCGCCGGGATATTCGGTGGCGGAGGATCGATGTGCAGACCGAGGATGCGTTCGTTGACGAAAACCCCGCGGACGACAGGGGAGGTGACCGACCCGTCGGCGGTGACCTTGAGTATGGCTCCCTGAGTCAATAGGCCAGAACGCGAGCCGGACGGGAGTTTGACTTTGGCGAGGCCGCTTCCAGCTTCCAGAGCCACACCTCCAATGGAGTAATGCTCCTTGAGGCGGGTGTTGAGAAAGGTGAAATCGGATTTGAGGAAGTGGGTGACGGAAAGGTCTTTCAAAAACAGCTCTGCAAGGAACGCGCGGGTTTCATCGACCATCGATTGTTGGACGATGGGATCGAAATTCACGAAGCGTTTCGGGTCGGGTTGGGTGGAATCGATGTCGCGCAGTTCGAGCCATTGGTCGGTAAACGATTCGATGAAGCGGGAGGGTTCCGGAGGGCCTTGCCTGATTTCCTTTTCGGTGAGACCGAGAAAGAGATTAGCCATTCCTGCGGCCCGGTCACCGTTGGGATGAATGCGTTTGACCGTGATTTCCGAAAAACGGAGGCCATGGTATCCCTGTTTTTCGAGGTTCCGGTCATTGAAAATCACCGTTCCCCCATCCTTGCCGACGACGTTTGACGGGGCGGCTTTCGCTCCGCCCTCGGATGGTTTGAGGATGAGAGTGTGCCCTTTCCGGATCCACGCGCGGAAGGTCTGGTCGGAAGCATCCTTCGCCCCTTCGACAAGGCCGATGGGAAACTGCAACGGTTCGTTGGACTGTCCCGATCTGGAGTTGAGGGTTGCCCAGACGGCGCCGTCCTCTCCTCGGTTGATGCCGCGCACATTGCGCAAGGTAACCTCATACCAGCCATCTTCGGGAACAAGGGTCGCGGGAAGGCGTCCGTAGAACTGCACACCCATCGCCCAAGAGATCACATCATTTCCGCTCGGCTCGGGTCCCCTGTAGTTGCCTTCGCCGACCCCGGCGGTGAGTTCCTTTTTCCGATAGGTCCTCTCGAACGAAGGATCCTTGCCGAGTGACCGCGAGAACGCTTCCTCCAGCGCGATGTCAGCGGCTTCCATGTAGCTTTCGAGATGGAAGTGGCTGAGTTGCTGGTGTGATGCCGTATTGGCGAAGCCTTCATCCGAGTCGGCTGTGAGCGCTTCCTCCAGCTTGACGCCCACCCCGAGCAGGTCGTGGAGCGTGTTCTCATATTCCTCGCGGGTCAGGCGGCGCGACTGAACCCGACCCGATCGCTCGATTGAGGCGCTATCCGTTTCGGTCAGCACGGTTCCCAGGGAGAAAAGGAAGGTCTCCAGATCCGCTCCGTGAGGGAGTTTGTTTTCCTTGGGGGGCATCTCACCGGAATGGACTTTTCGGAAAACCTTTTCCCAGATTGCGAAGTTGGCGGGATCGGTCGGATTGAACTCCGTGTTCAGCAGGTCGAGGCCAGCTTCCGGATCAAGATCGTCGTGGCATTCGTAGCAGTGTTTATCGAGAAACGCTTCGAAGTGTGCGCGTTTCGATTCCATCGTCTCCGCCTGAGCAGATACGAGAAGGATACAAGCAACGAAGGCGCTCCGCATGATAACCAGGAACATACGCCGTCTTCCGTCGGTTCTTACCAAGGGCGGGATATTCAGAGAGATTCCCAACTGGAAAAGAATCAGCCCGGCATGGCGCGTTCGTGCATTTTGCGGGCGGGATGTTCCTCGCTGTGTATTAGATGATCTTGCGGTTTGGCCCTGCCTTTTCGCACCGCCTACACCTGCGGTTGTTAGTGGTTTAGAACGAAAAACATAATGCTTGCTAATCATTATGATTGCGGATACGCATTTCCTGTGAAATTGGATTTTGTCAACCGGGTAGGGGAGTTGGCCGAGCTGGATGCGGCGGCGGCGCGTGGCGGCTTGCTGGTGGTTTTCGGGCGACGGAGAGTGGGCAAGACACGGTTGCTGCGGCGCTGGATGGATGGGCGGGGTGGTCTGTTCAGCCAGGCATTGGAAGGGCCGGTGGAAATGCAGGTGGGACAGGTTTTCGCGGATATCCGGGACCAGTTGGAGACACGGATCGAGCCGCGTGGATGGGAGGATCTGCTGGAAATCCTGGGTTTACAGAAAAAACCGTGGGTGCTCTGCCTGGATGAATTCCCCTACCTGACCGCACGGGATACGAGTCTGCCAAGCCGCTTGCAACGATGGTTGGATCACGGGATACCGGAGGGATGCCTGTTGATTTTGTCCGGTTCCAGCATGCGGATGATGCACGATTTGTTCCTGCACCGCACGGCACCCCTCTATGGCCGGGCGCAGAAACTCCTGCAAGTGGGGCCGATGGACTATCAGGCATTCTGCCAGGCTTGCGGGCTGGATGCCACGGTGGCGGCGACGTTTGAGAAATTCGCCTGCGTGGGAGGTATTCCGAAATACTGGGAATTCGTCGAGCAGGGGAAAACCGCGGTGGATCTGGCGGAGTCGTTGTTTTTCGATTTCGCGCCCTACATGGAGCAGGAGCCAAGGCGCATCCTCCATGATGAGGGGCTGGCCGGCGCGAACGCCCTTGCGGTGTTGGAAGCAGTAGGACGCGGCGCGTCACGCGCGTCGGAAATCGCCTCGCGCCTCGGCACCGCGCAAACCAATCTCTCACGCCTGCTGCAACAATTGATGGATGCCTCGGTGCTTTCCCGCGATCTGCCGTACGGCGAGAGCAGCCGCACATCGAAGCGCACGCTCTACCAGATTCAGGATCCGGCGCTGCGATTTTGGTTCAGCGTGCATTCGCCTCACCGTAGCCTTTGGCGGACCTACCCGGCGGAGAAGAAGAACCTGCTGATCCACGGGCACGCGGCCTCGGTGTTCGAGGATTGGTGCCGGAGCCGCTATCCGGGTGCGGGGCGATATTGGGAAAAACATCTGGAGATCGATCTGGTGTGTCCGGATCCCGATGATCCTGCGCGGCTTCTGGTCGGGGAGGCGAAATGGAAGAATCTCGGCAAATCCGAGCGCGAAAACGTCCTGCGGGATCTGAAGGACAAGTGGGGTCGCTGTGCGCTGGCAGCCCGCCATTCGGATGTCCGGTTTGAGGTTTTTGACGCATCCAGCATCCGGGGAGCATGAACAGAGATCAGCCCGGCATGGCGCGTTCGTGCATTTTGCGGGCGGGATGTTCCTCAGTGCGGTGATGGACAAAAAGTTGCGGTGCATTCGGCGAGCCACAATCCGCCTTCTTCATTGACGTTTTATCCATTCGCTTGATTTCCCCGGCCAGCGCCCTTTTGCTGACCCAGTGAACGCGCTGCCGCCCGACCCCAAGGAACTTTCCGCATTGCTGCGGCTCCTTGACGACGACACCCCCGAGGTGCGCTCCGTCGTCGCGGGACGTCTGGCGGAGGTCGGCGGCGATTTAAGCGAGATACTGCCCGGCATGGCGCGTGGACTCAGCGGACGGGAGAAGGAAATCCTCAAGTCCATGCTCTTGCCCGCGCGGCGGAGGACACTGCGCGAGGAATGGCTGACACCGAGCTTCGGCTCCGCGGGGCTGGGCGAAGACTGGGAGCTTTTTGAGAGTCACCTGCGCCTGATCTCCGATTTCCTCCACGACGGGCTTTCCCTGCGGCAACCGCTTTCCGATGCGCTCGATCTCCTCGCCGAAGAGGCGCAGGAGGACGGAGTGTCCGGCCCGAACGACCTGCGCGTGTTCCTTTTTGAAAGGAAAAGGCTCGGGCCGAACGGCGATAACTACTACGATCCACGTAATTCAGATCTCGCATGGTGCCTTTCCGAGGGTGTATCGAACCCCATCGGCCTCGGGGTCATCTACATGCTCATGGGGCAGCGGCTGGGGTTGGAAATTGAAGGCATCTGTTTCCCGGGGCATTTCCTCTGCCGCATCCATGAGGACGGGTATCCGCTCATCGTCGATTGCTATGACAAGGGCTGCATCCACTCGCAAAACGTTCTCACCGATCCCTCCAACGACCTGGGCCGCGAGCAACGCCGGGCGCTGGAAGGGAGTGCCGATCTGGGATCCATTCTGCTGCGCATCCTCAACAACCTTACGGATGCGTTTGTGAGGGAAGGCCGCGAGGAGGACGTCGGGCTCATCAGGGAAATGCGCGACTCCATGGCGACGGCTCGCTGAGTGTGAGATTTCGATTGCCATATCGCTCCGCAGGGACTTAGTTTTTCCCACCCAAAGCCTCGGTAGCTCAGTTGGTAGAGCAGAAGACTCTTAATCTTTTGGTCGTCGGTTCGAATCCGTCCCGGGGTACTTCCCTTCATCGTGATCCGATTCATTTGATCCGAAAGGGGTTTCTCCTCCGCATTTCCGGCGAGCCGCGCCTTTAGTTCCGCGGAGCGGGCTGCGGGTAAGCGGCCAGGATCGCCTTGAGGTGCTTGAGGATATCGGGCAGCTCGCCCGCCAGGTTGCGGGTTTCGAGCGGGTCGCTCTGGTAGTCGTAGAGCTCGTATTCGGCCTGGTCTCCGGAGCCGCCGCTCGGTTTCCACTCGACCATGCGGTGGCGCTCGGTGCGGATCGCGCGGCCGAGCTTGTCTTTTGGGTAAACATGGAAAGCGTGGTCGCGGATCCGGGCCGCGGGATCGCGCAGGACGGGGACGAGGCTCAAGCCGTCGATGGGCTGCGGGCCAGCGGGGGCGGGGAGTCCGGCGAGTTCGGCGAGGGTCGGGAAAAGGTCGACCGATTCGGTCGGCTGGCGCGTGACGGAGCCGGGGGTGGTGGTGCCGGGCGCGGTGATCAGCAGCGGGATGCGGTTGGCCTGCTCGTAGTTGGTGTGCTTTGTCCAGATGCCGTGGTCGCCGAGGTGGAAGCCGTTGTCGCCCCAGAGGACGACGATGGTGTTCTCTGCGAGGCCGAGCTCGTCGAGCGCCCGGGTCACCGCGCCGATCTGGGCATCCACGTAGCTGGTGCTGGCATAGTAGCCGTGGATGAGCTGACGCTTGACCTCGTCGGAAATGGGGGCGGGGTCGTCCTTGTCGGGCACGGGAAAGTAGTTGCAGATCTCCCCTCCGCTCTTGTGGGCGGATTTCGGCGAGCCTTGCGGAAATTTTTCGAACGCGGGGCCGGGCAGCTTATTCGGATCGTGCAGATCCCAATATTTTTTGGGCACGGAAAACGGCAGGTGCGGGCGGGCGAAGCCGGCCACGATGAAAAACGGTGTGCCGTCATCCTCGCGGAGTTGCTTGGCTGCGCGAAGGCGGCGGATCGTCTCGGCGGCGACACGGCCATCGGCATAGGCTTCGTCGTTGACTTCGGGTGACTCGAAGGCGGCACCTCGGGGCAGCGTGTTCATTCCGCCGGGCGGAGCCGGGACGTTCTGAAACATCGCCTCCTCGCGGGTCAATTTTCCTCCGGGTGTCGAGGCGGGGTCGGCGTATTCGATGACCTTGTCCTTGAAGTGGGGGATGGAGAACGATGCCGCGTCACCCGGATTGCCGTGGCCGATGTGGAAAACCTTGCCGAGCGATTCGGTGCGGTAACCGCCGTGTTGGGCGAAGTGCTGCGGCAGGGTGACGGCCTTCGGCAGCGATTTGCGGAGATTGCTGGAGAGGTCGTAAAGGCCGGTGGAGGTCGGGTGCGAACCCAGCATGAGGCTGAAGCGCGAGGGCGCGCATACCGCCTGGTTGCAATAGGCGAGATCGAAGCGCAGGCCGCGCGCGGCCAGGGCGTCGATGTGCGGCGTCCGGGCCGCGGGGTCACCGTAGCAGCCGAGGGTCGGCTTGAGGTCGTCCACTAGAATGAGCAGGACGTTGGGGCGGCTTGCGTGGGATGCGCCTTCCGCCGCGGACAAGGATGCGGAGGCGGCGAGCAGCATGGCGAGCGTGGAGAGGAGGCGTGGCATGGCGGAGCGGACGGGTTCGGCTCCTTCAGTCTGCGTCGCTTTTGACCGGGTTGTCCACGACCATGCTTGGCGGGAAATCGGAGGCGCGCTCACCTCCGCAGACTCCGGTCGGAAACGGCTTCCCGAACGGAGCTAGCCCGAACACGGACTCCTTTCCTTGAAAACGGGCTTCCCCAAACCTCCATGCCGTTTATTCTGGAAGAAAGCCCAACATCCTCTGGATCAACCCGAAGTCACCAAAAACATCGCCCTCATGAAACAATGGGCCAAGGAAGGCAAGTGACAGCCAGACAACAAACCTATGAAAATCAGCCGCCGCCTTTTCCTCAAACTCTCCGCGCTCGTATCGGCGTCGGGTTCGATCCCATGGGCGGGTGCGGTCGAGGCGGAATCCATCACGCCATTTACAGCCGAATTTCCTAAACTCGATTCCCTCGCTACGGGCAGGTGGTGGATCAAAAAACCGGGCGGCAAAGCTCCGCCGCCGCCGATGGATGTGCCGCGCGATCAGGCGATCGCGTTCGCGCTCTACACGCAGGATCGCGGCGTGCTCAAGCTCACCGCGCAGCTCTATCCGCTCAAGCCCGATGAACCACGAGAGGCTAGGTTGGAATTTCTGCGGGATGAAAAATGGAGTGAGGCCACGAAAACACCGGTGCTGTTCCCGGGTTGGAGCGCGCATTTCCGCATCGAGGCATGGGATGCATCGAAGGACGTGCCCTACCGCGTGCGGCACGGCGAAAAAGCGGTTTTCGAGGGCGTGATCCGCCGCGACCCGATCGACAAGGATGAGATCGTGGTGGCGAACATGTCGTGCAACTCGAGCAGCACCACGGGGCTGCGTCCGGAGATCATCGACAACCTCAGGGCGCAGAACCCCGACCTGCTTTTCTTCGGCGGCGATCAGACCTACCGGCACACCGAACACACCGCCGGTTGGATCGAGTTTGGCCTGCAATTCCGCGACTTGATGCGCGACCGTCCGACGATCGCGATCCCGGATGATCACGACGTCGGCCATCCGAATCTCTGGGGTGAAAACGGCAAGCGCTCCCTGCGCCCGGACAACGCGGATGGCGGTTATTTCTATCCGGTCGAATACGTGAACATGGTGCAGCGGCAGCAGTCATGGCATCTGCCCGATCCCGTTGATCCGGCGCCGGTGGAGCGCGGCATCACGGTTTACTTTACCCGATTGCGGGTCGGCGGGGTCGATTTCGCGATTCTCGAGGACAGGAAATTCAAGTCCGGTCCCCACGGTAAAATCCCAGAAATGGGGCCGCGGCCCGATCACATCAACGACCCCGACTACGACCCGAAAAGCATCGACCTGCCGGGTCTCGAACTGTTAGGTGCGCGGCAGCTTAAATTTCTCCACGAATGGGGTCAGGACTGGAAGGGCGCGGAGATGAAGGCGGTGTTTTCGCAGACCGCGTTCTGCGGCGCGGTGCATCTGCACGGCGCACCGAACAACCGCCTGCTGGCCGATCTCGATTGCAACGGCTGGCCGCAAACCGGCCGCAACCGCGCGCTTGAGGAAATCCGCCGCGCGCGCGCGGTGCATCTCTGCGGGGATCAGCATCTCGCGGTCATGCTCAAGCATGGCATCAGCGAGTGGGGCGATGGCCCGTATGCCTTCACCAGCCCGGCGCTCGTGAACACGATCTATGGCCGTTGGTGGCATCCGCCCGATGAGAAGCCGGGCCCCAATCCCGTGGCTCACAGCCCGCTGCCGTGGACTGGCGATTTCAAGGATGGCCTCGGCAACAGGATGTCGATCATGGCCTACGCCAACCCGCCCGACATCAAGGACGAGCGCCAGCGCGCGGATGGTTACGGCCTCGTTAGGTTTCACAAAAAAACGCGCCGGATCACGGTGGAATGCTGGCCGCGCTTTGCCGATCTGAAAACGGGCGACCGGGCACAATTCCCCGGTTGGCCCATCACCGTCGCCGCCGAAGACAACGACGGTCGCAAGCCGTTGGCCTGGCTGCCGGAGCTGGTTTTCGAAGGTGCGGCGGATCCCGTCGTGCAGGTGATCGACGAGAAAAGCGGCGAGATCCTTTACACGACAAGGGTGGCGGGGGATCGCTTCCAGCCACCGGTTTTTTCCGAGGGCACCTTCACCGTGCAGGTCGGCCGCAACCGTCCCGACGGCCCGAAGCTCGCCGGCCTGACCGGAAAAGAACGCGGCGCTGCCGGACAACGCGCCATCTCCATCCCCTGATTTCGGCCGCTATCTGCGCGGGCAATCTGCGCGGGCTCAGAGGGTCGTGGCTGGGAGGCTGAGTAGGGCGAGGATGCGGTCGAGATCGTCGTTGCCGTAGTATTCGATCTCGATCCGGCCTTTTTTCGCGGAGTGCTGGATGGAGACGTGGGTGGCGAGGTGCTCTTGGAGGCGCTTGGTGAGCTCGCGGACGTGGACGTCGATCTCGCGGGGCGCGGTTTTCTTCGGATCGCTTTCGCCGTCGGGGTTGGCGAGGAGGGATTGGGTGAGCTTCTCGGCGGCGCGGACGGTGAGCTTGCGGCGGATGATTTGGTCGGCGGCGAGCTTCTGGCTGTCGGCATCCTTGAGGGCGAGGATGGCTTTCGCGTGGCCGACTGTAATCTGACCCTGCGCGAGGTGACTCTGGATGTCGGGATGGAGATCGAGCAGGCGCATCGCATTGGCGACGGAGGCGCGGGACTTGCCGACGCGGGTGGCGATCTCCTCCTGTTTCATCGTGAACTCTTTCGCGAGGCGGACGTAACCGGCGGCCTCTTCGATCGGGTTGAGATCCTCGCGCTGGAGGTTCTCGATGAGGGCCATTTCCAAAACATCGCGGTCGGAGGCGCTGCGCTCGATGACCGGCACGGTGGTGAGTCCGAGCCTCATGGAGGCACGCCAGCGGCGCTCGCCAGCGATGAGTTCGTATTTCCCGTTCACCAAACGCGCGATGAGCGGCTGGATGATGCCGTGCTGGCGGATCGAATCGACGAGGTCGTCAAGCGGCGCATCGATGAACTGGTTGCGCGGCTGGAGAGGGGAGGCGACGACGTTGCCGATGGCGATGTCACGGACGCGCTGCGAGTCGTCGCTCGATTCATTGGCGGGCGCGCCGGAGTTCTTTTTGATTAGGGCGCCGAGACCTTTGCCGAGTGCTTGCTTTGACATGGGAAGGGGAGTGTGTGGGATCGGATGGGGGAGGGGAAGATGAATTGGGGACGGGGAGTGATTTTTTTGAAAAAATCACTCCGGAAAAATTGATGTTCATGTCGTGCAGGCTTTCGCGATCACCTCATCGGGTGAACATCCCTGTTCGCGAAATGTGCGGATCGAGCGGGCGGCGTCGCGTTTCGCAAGGCGCGTGCCGTGTTCATCGCGGACGAGGGCGTGGTGAAGGTAAACGGGCTCGCGGTATCCGAGTATGGCTTGGAGCTGGCGGTGCACATGCGTCGCGCCGAGCAGATCTTCGCCGCGCGTCACGTGGGTGATTTCCTGAAACTCGTCGTCCACCACCACCGCGAGATGATACGCGGTGCCGATGTCCTTTCGCGCGAGCACCACATCGCCGTTCGCGGCGGGATCGACGTGTGTTGCGCCGAAACGGAGATCCGTGAAAGTGATCGCGCCGTGGCGCGCGGCGGCCTCCGCGGAATCGAGCCGCCAGGAGTGCGCCTCGCCGATCGCGATGCGGTGCGCTGTTTCGTTGGAATCGAGTTTGCGGCAAGTGCCGGGATAAATGATTTCACCCTGGCCATGGGGAGCGGAGAGTGCGGCTTGGATGTCTTTTCGGGTGCAGAAACAGGGATAGGCGAGGCCAATTTCGCGGAGTTTCCGCAAGGACTCGTCGTAGGCTTCGCGGCGGTCGCTTTGGCGGAGCGGCTCGCCGTCCCATGTGAGGCCGAGCCATTCGAGATCCTCTTCGATGTGGTGGTAGTATTCGGGTTTCACGCGGGGCGTGTCGATGTCCTCGTGTCGGAGCAGAAAGCGCCCGCCGGGGACGGATTTCGCGAGGTCGCGCGCCACCTTCGCGGCGAGGATGTGGCCGAGATGAAGATCGCCGGTGGGGCTGGGGGCGAAGCGGGTGGTGATGATCATTGGATTTCAACCAGTATCTCACCCGTTTCAAGCAAACGGATGGCTTCCGTAAGATGCTTGGAGAACACCTCCTTCAGCCTGCTTTCGCTGGTGTTTCCGCAACGCAACCAGTTGACTATCGGAGGGGGCCCCAACCTCATCACCATTTCGGTAAAATCCTTGTCTTTGGTGATGAACACCACCTCCGCCTCCCTCGCGGCGGCGAAAATCCTATCATCCGTCGCGTCGCGCAGTCCGCGATCCCGGATGCCCCATGACTCCAATCCAAGGTTTTGCGTGATCCACAACGCCAGCCTGGGGGATAGTTGGGCATCAAGCCAGATCATGCCGCTATGACCGGGTGATCGATTCCTTTCGACGCGTATTTGATCGCTTCCACGAGGTCGTTGCGGACGAGATCCGGCATCTCATCAAGGATTTCTTCGAAGCTTAGTCCGGCGGCGAGGAGGTCGAGGATATCTGTGACGCGGATCCGCATCCCGCGGATACAGGGTCTGCCCCCGCACTGCTTGGGATCAACCGTGATGGTATCGGTGAGATGGCTCATACGGGTGTAGGATGACTGTGGAAACAGGGATTGCGATAATTATGTGAAATCGGATGTCCAGGAAACCTCTCACTCGGAGTGCGCGGCCACGTATTCCAAGGCCGCGTGGGCGAGGAGCCCCGAGCGGGTTTCCCCGTTCTTCGAGGCGAAGGAGTCGATCTGGGTGAGCAGGCGCTCCGGGAGGGTGATGTTGACCCGTTTGGCTTTGCCGGAAAGCTTGGAAACATCGACCTCGACCAAAGCCCAAACGCCTTTCGCGAAAGCTTTCCGGCTACGGTGATGCTCGGCTGTCCGTGGCGATGGGATGGGTTCGCCGTCCTGGAGCAGTCCTTCAATGTGGCATTCGATGGCTTCCACCGCGTTGGTGAAAGCCTCGTCGGTAGTCGTGCCTGCCGAAAAGCAGCCGGGAAGGTCGGGCACGGTGACCCCGTAATCAGAACCGGCGTCCTTGTGGATGATGATGGGGAATCTCATTCCTCAGAAAAACACGGTGAAGTAGATCACCAGCAGGACGCCGAGGCCGAAGGTGAAGGCGTAGGCCTGGAGGTTGCCGGACTGGGCTTTGTTGAAGAGCCTGCCCGCGCTGTCGGCGAGGCGGGTGAAGCTGCCGACGATGAGGCCGTTGATGACCAGCTCGTCGAGGAAATGCACGATGGCCGCGAAGCCGTCCTGGAGGTATTTCACGATGCCCTTCTCGTAGATCGAGTCGAGGTAGAAGCGGTTGCGGAAGAGCGGGATGGAAAGCGGGTCTTTCGTCTTGCCGTTGTAGAGGAGGAAACCGGCAGCGAGACCGAGAACCAGCGAGGCGATGGAAGCGATCAGGATGAACGTGTGCCCCTCGGCGTGGCCGTGTTCGTGGACGGGGCGAATGGCATTGAGCGCTCCGGAGAGGAAGGGGAAGCCGGAAAGGATCGCCATCCCCGCGAGGGCGACGAGCGGAATCAGCATCAGCGGGCCGACCTCATGGGCGTGATCCGCGTTTTCCGAGCGGGTCTTGCCGAGGAAGGTGATCACGAAAGCTCGGGTCATGTAGAAGGTCGTTAGGAAAGCGACGAGGACGGCGATGGCGAAGAGCGCCTTGTTGCCGTTGTAGGCGGCGGCGAGGATTTCCTCCTTCGACCAGAATCCGGAGGTCACGTAAGGCACGGCGATGAGGGCGGCGGTGCCGATGGCGAAGGTGATCGCGGTGACCGGCATTTTTTTCAGGAGGCCGCCCATTTTCCAGATGTCCTGCTCGTGATGCAGCGCGTGGATGATCGCGCCCGCGCCGAGGAAGAGCAGGGCTTTGAAAGACGCGTGCGTGAAAAGATGGAACATCGCGGCACCCGGCGCGGCGACGCCGATGGCAAGGATCATGTAGCCGAGTTGCGAGAGCGTGGAGTAGGCGAGGATGCGTTTGATGTCGTCCTGCTGCGTGGCCATGAGCGCGGCGAGCAGCGCGGTGACGGCGCCGACGGTGGCGATGACGGTCTGCGCAGTGGGCGAGGGCTCGATGAGGAAGGAAACGCGCGCCAGCATGAAGACCCCGGCGGCGACCATGGTCGCGGCGTGGATCAGCGCGGAGACCGGCGTGGGACCTTCCATCGCGTCCGGCAGCCAGACGTGCAGCGGCATCTGCGCGGACTTGCCAACCGCGCCGCAGAAGATGAGCAGCACCGCCGTCGTGAGGAAGACCGGGTTCGCGGTGACGAGGTGGAGGTTGCGCTCGATGTCGTTGAAAACCACGGAGCCGACCGCGCTCCACACCATCAAGATGCCGAGCATGAAGCCGAAGTCGCCGATGCGGTTTGTGAGGAAGGCTTTGTTGGCCGCCGCCGCCGCGGTGTCGCGGGTGTGCCAGTGGCCGATAAGTAAGTAGGAACTTACTCCCACGAGCTCCCAGAAGATAAACATCATCGCGAAGTTATTCGCTAGCACGATGCCGAGCATCGAGAACATGAACAGCGACAGGTTTCCAAAGAACCGCGCCTCGCCGTCGTCGTCGTGCATGTAAACGAGCGAGTAGATATGCACGAGCGCGCCGATGCCGGTGACGACGAGCAGCATCACCTTGCTCAGATCGTCGATCATCACGCCGATCGGCACGCGCAAGCCGGGCAGGTCGATCCACGGGATTTCGTTCGGCTTGACCGAATCAGGCCCGAAGAAAACGAAGATGCTGGCGAGCAGCGAAAAGCAGACGGCTCCGACGGAAATCGTGGCGCTCAGGCCGCGAGATTTGCGCAGGAAAAGCTGGATGAGCACCGCGCTGACGAGCGGCGCGAGAAGGATGAACCAGGGAAAGTAGGCGTGGGTGTCCATGCGGCGGGCGCGGCGCTAAAACTTGAGCGAGTTGATGTCCTCGACGTGCGTGGTCTGCCGCGCGCGGAAGAGCGCGACGATGATCGCGAGGCCGACGGCGACCTCGGCGGCGGCGACGGTGATGATGAAGAAGACGAGGACTTGCGCGTTGTAGTTTGGCAGGCCGTTCGGCGTCAGGTTGAAGCGGGAGAAGGCGACGAGCGAGAGATTGGCGGCGTTCAGCATGAGCTCGAGGCACATGAAGATGATGATGATGTTCCGCCGGAGCATCACGCCCGCGAAACCGATGGCGAAAAGCAGGCCGCTGACGAGGAGGTAGTGATTGAGGGTGAGCGTCATTTTAGGATGGGTCCACGAAAGACACGAAAGGACACGAAAGGGGACGGACTGAAGAAATGCTCACGCGCTCAGAAACCCTTTCGTACATTTCGTGTTTTTCGTGGACGATCATTTCAGTTCGCGCTTGGAAAGGACGACGACGCCGATGGTGGCGACGAGGATGAGGACGCCGATGACTTGGAAAGGCAGATTGTGCGTGGAGAAGAGCGTGTTGCCGACGTTGCGCACATCATCCACGTTTTTCTCGGAGAGCGGCGCGAAGGCGGTTTTGCCGAGTTCGAATTTTTGCAGGACAAACCAAAGCTGCGCGACGAACGCGACCGTCACCAATCCCCCGCCCACGTAGGCCGGCAGGTTGATTTTCCGCCGCTCCTCGGCCTGGATATTGAGCAGCATGATGATGAAGAAGACGAGGACTTGCGCGTTGTAGTTTGGCAGGCCGTTCGGCGTCAGGTTGAAGCGGG
>JAYTOE010000072.1:0-32124 GCA_043747935.1 Akkermansiaceae bacterium | reverse complement strand
CCGGTCATGGAATACGCCTCGCCGCTCGGTGATGGCGGCATGGAAGGGATCAGGACTCGCATCGCCGAACTGGAATTCCTCAAACTGCATCCCTCACGGGAAATCGTGGCCGCCCGCGAGTCATGGGAAACCCGAATGAAAAGCACCGCCCCGTCTCCCGCGGCATTTCCATGGGATCAGTTCGACCCTGCCAAGACGAAGTGGATCTGGGCGGGAAATCCTCTGCCTGAACAAACCGTTTCGCTCACGAAAGAATTCACTGTGAGCGGAAAGGTGCAGGAGGCATGGCTCTTCAATACCTGCGATGATTCCTCCACGGTCACCATCAACGGAAAGCCTGCCGGCGAGGTCAGCTTGTGGTCCGCGCCTGCGGTGAAAGATGTGACAACCCTTTTGAAAGAGGGAGCAAACCTCATCGAAGCTAGTGCCGCGAACGCCGGCGGCGCGGGCGGATTCGTCGGAGTGCTCGCTGTCCGAACGGAAGCCGGCTGGAACGTTTTCCCCACCGACGCAACATGGCAAGCGAAGGCTCCCGGCGCGGTGAGCCCGACCCCTGCCACCATCTTGGCAGACTTTGGCGCCGCACCTTGGGGTGATGTCACGGCATCACTGAAGTCCGCAGATGCCGGCGGCACACTCACGAATTTACTGGCGATCCCCGCTGCCACCCGCTCGAACGAGCAGTGGGTGGCGATCAACGCGGCTTTTCTCAAGTCCGGAAACGAACACGCCCTCTGGATGGAGAACATGATCAAGACCCTCGACGTGGAAATCGAGGTGATTCACAAAGACCTCAAGCGGGGCAAGACCACGGTCATGGTGATGGATCACAAACCCGGCATCCGGAAAACACAGATCCTCGAACGCGGAGCATACGATCAACCGAAGGGCGATGAGATCTTCCCGGACACCCCTTCCGCTCTTCCAAAATTGAATACCAATGGAACCCCCACTCGCCTCGAGCTGGCGAACTGGATCACCGATCCGATCAACCCTCTTACCGCACGTGTCCAGGTGAACCGCCTCTGGCAAATGGTCTTCGGACGAGGGATCGTCGAGACCGCAGGTGATTTCGGCAACCAAGGCTCGTGGCCGTCGCATCCGGAGTTGCTCGATTGGCTGGCAGTGAATCTGGTGGAAAACGGCTGGGATTTGCGGCATGTGCTTGAAATCATCCTCACCTCGGAAACCTACCGCCAGTCCTCTGTCACTTCCCCCGAGCAGTTGGAGAAAGACCCGCGCAACGAACTTCTCTCCCGCTCGCCGCGCACACGTCTTCCGGCGGAACTCATCCGCGATCAGGCACTCGCCGTCAGCGGTCTGCTCAATGCGAAACTCGGCGGCCCCGGCGTGCATCCTCCCCAGCCAGATCTATGGAGCGAGATCAGCCACTTCGGCTATATCCCCCCCTTCACCTCGCAAATTTTCCTCCCGAGCCGCGGCGAATCCAGCCACCGCCGGAGCATTTATACCTTTTGGAAACGAACCTCCCCTCCCCCATCCATGGTGCTTTTCGATGCACCAACCCGCGAGACCTGCTCGGTGGTGCGCGGCAGCACGAACACCCCGCTCCAGGCTCTTGTCATCCTGAACGAGCCGCAATACGTCCAAGCGGGGATTGAGCTGGGTCGGCGCATGATCGCCGAAGGCGGCCAGGATCCTGCGGCACGCACGACATACGGCTTCCGCCTCGCCACCGGGCGCCTCCCTACAGCGGAGGAAAAATCCTTGCTCGCCGCAGCGCTGGAGCGATCGCGGAAACGCTACGAATCCGATGCGTCCGCCGCACAGCTCCTGGTGGATGAGGCAAACCCGGAACTCGCCGCCTACGCAACCATCGGCTCCATTCTCCTGAATCTCGACGAACTCATCAACCGCCCATGAACCCTCTCGAAAGCCATAATCACGCGCTCTCACGGCGCAGCTTCCTCGGCCTGACAGGTCTCGGGCTCGGTGCGATGGCCGCGAAAAGCCTGCTCGCAGCGGATCTGAAACTCCCCGCCTCCGCCGCTTTGCCGCGCCAAGCCAATCCGCATTTCGCCCCCACCGCGAAACGGGTGATTTACCTTTTCCAATCAGGCGGCCCTTCCCACATCGATCTCTTCGACCACAAGCCGTATCTGGAGAAAGTCCATGGCCAGGATCTTCCCGACTCGATTCGGCAAGGCCAGCGGCTCACGGGAATGACTTCCGGGCAGAAGAATCTCCCGGTTTGCAAAAGCCTTGGGAAATTCGCCCAGCACGGTGAGAGCGGCCAATGGATCAGCGACCTGCTGCCTTACACATCCAAGGTCGCCGATCACATGGCGGTCATCCGCTCGATGCACACGGAAGCGATCAACCATGATCCCGGCATCACTTTCATCAACACCGGCTCGCAGTTTCCCGGATCGCCGAGCATGGGTTCCTGGGTTTCCTACGGCCTTGGCAGCATGAACGAGAACCTGCCCGCCTACGTCGTCCTCGTTTCGCAGGGCACCGGGAAAGTGCCGGATCAGCCGATTTTCTCGCGCCTCTGGGGCAGCGGTTTCCTGCCATCGAACCATCAAGGCGTGCAGTTCCGCAGTGGCGCGGATCCCGTGCTTTTCCTCAACGACCCCGCAGGTATGAGCCGCAGCGATCGCCGCGCGATGCTCGATGAGCTCGCCGGACTGAACCAGATCCGCCACGACGAGCTCGGTGATCCGGAAATCCTCACCCGCATCAGCCAATACGAGATGGCCTTCCGCATGCAGGTCTCCGCCCCGGAACTCGCCGATCTCTCCGATGAACCCGACTGGGTCTTCGATCTCTATGGCCCGGAATCACGCACACCCGGCAGCTATGCCTACAATTGCATTCTCGCCCGCCGCATGGCCGAGCGCGGAGTCCGCTTCACGCAGCTTTTCCACCGCGGCTGGGATCAGCATCTGGAACTGCCCAAACATCTCGCCAACCAGTGCCGCGACACCGACCAAGCCTCCGCAGCCCTCATCACCGATCTCGCGCAACGCGGCCTGCTGGAAGATACGCTCGTCATCTGGGGCGGCGAGTTCGGGCGCACTGTTTACAGCCAGGGCGCACTCGGCACAGGTCGCGACCACCATGGGCGCTGCTTCAGCAGTTGGGTGGCCGGCGGCGGCGTGAAAGCCGGCGTCAGCTACGGCGTGACCGACGATTACTCCTACAACATCCTCGAAAACCCCGTCCATATCCGCGATCTCAATGCCACCATCCTCCACTGCCTGGGCATGAATCACGAGAAATTCACCTTCCGCTTCCAAGGCCTCAACCAAAAGCCCACAGGCGTAATCCCCGCGAAGGTGGTGAAGGGGATATTGGCCTAAGCGGGGTATTTCTGAAATTCCCTTTTCGCTGAGACACAGCCGGAATCTTCATAGTTTCGCCTCGCCCGCGCGCGCTCTGTAGCCTATCAACATGCCATGCAGACGGCAGGAACGGTGATCGGCCCGGTCTCATGGGAGCGTATGAGCGAGGGAATCGAGAAGGTCAAAGACCGGCTTCGGCGCGCGGCGGGCGCACTGGAAGAGGCCGGAATCGAATATGCAGTCATCGGCGGGAACGCTGTGGCGGCATGGGTTTCAAGGGTCGATGATTCCGTCGTCCGCAACACCCGCGACGTGGACATCCTCGTCCGCCGCGCCGATATGCCGATCATCATCCCGGCCATGCAGCGGGCGGGTTTCATCCACCGCACCGTCTCCATCCTCGGCGGGAAAGGCCACATCGAGATGTTCCTCGACGGCCCGGGAGCGAAAGCCCGCGATGGGGTTCACCTCATCTTCGCCGACGAAAAAGTGAATACCGAAGCCATCGAGCCATCGCCCGCCGTTTCCGATGTCGATCCCACCCACCCCGATTTCCGCCTCATCGGACTCCTCGCGCTGGTGACGATGAAACTCACCTCTTACCGGAGAAAAGATCAGGTTCATCTGCTTGATATGATGGAGATTGGCCAGCTCGACGCATCATGGCTCCCCCGCGTCCCCCCATCCCTGCGCCAGCGCCTCCAGGATCTGCTCGACGATCCCGATGGCTGACAAAAGCACCGTCCATTTGCGGCGAGCGAAGTCGATCCTGGCTTTGGCAGGAGAAAGGAAACCAATTTTCCCGGCGGATTTTGCGATTCCGCATTGCCGCTCATTTGGAGGGAGCCTATGAATCCCCGCCCTTCGATGTCCAATCTTTCCGCACAGCTCACCGACCGCTCCCACCCGCTCCACATCCACCTCATCGGCGTGGCCGGCTCAGGAATGAGCGGACTGGCACTGCTGCTCCTCGGCATGGGTCACAAGGTCTCCGGTTGCGACCGCGTCACGACCTCAGAAACGGACCGCATGCAAGGTCTCGGCCTACTTTTTTCCTGCCCGCAAACAAAAGCCTCCGGCGCGGGCGCGGATCTCGTCGTTTACTCCTCCGCGATCCGCCCCGGCAACCCCGCCTACGACGCCGCCGTGAAAGCCGGTGTCACCATGATTCGCCGCGCGGAATGCCTCGCCGCCATCCTCCACACTAAGGCCGGAATCGTCATCTCCGGCACCCACGGGAAAACCACCACCTCCTCGATGACTGCCCACATCCTCCGCGAATGCGGGCAGAAGCCCTCGTATTACGTCGGCGCGGAAATCCCCATCCTCGGCGCGAACGCCCGCTGGGAGGAGGAGGGTCGCTCCATGGTCGCGGAGGGAGATGAATCCGACGGCACCCTCGCCCTCTACCGCCCCGAGCATTCGGTGATCCTCAACATCGAGGCCGAGCACCTCGATTTCTACCGCGACCTCGACCACATCAAGCAGGTCTTCACCACCCTCGCCGACCAAACTACGGGAAGCATCGTATATTGCGCCGAAGATCCCGTCGCCCGCGAGATCTGCGCCGCCCGCGCGAACGCCCTCTCCTACGGTTGGGAAAGCTCCTCGGAAGAAACGAACTACACCGCCTCCGGCATCCGCGACCTGAAAGGCTCGTCCGCCTTCACGGTGAAAAGGGACGGCAAGGTTCTCGGTGACATCGAGCTCGCGATACCCGGCGAACACAACATTCTCAACGCCCTCGCCGCCATCGCCATCGCCGACCGCTGCGGCGCGGAGTTCTCCCTCATCGCCCGCGCGCTTTCCTCCTTCGCCGGTGCCAAGCGCCGTTTCGAAACGAAATATTTATCGCCCTTCTGCCGCATCGTCGATGACTACGGCCACCACCCCACCGAGCTAGCCGCGACGCTCCAGACCGCGCGCTCGCTGAAGCCCGCCCGCCTCGTCGTCCTCTTCCAGCCGCACCGCTACACCCGCACCCAGGCGCTCGCCGATGATTTCGGAAAAGTCCTCCAGGCCGCGGATCTCGTCTTCATCACCGATGTCTATCCGGCCTCCGAGCCGCCCATCCCCGGCATCACCGGCCAGACGCTCGTGGATGCCATGAATCCCCACGGCGATATCCCCGCCAAATTTCTCCCCGATCTGCAAACCGCCCATCACAGGGTCGGCAACGCCCTCGAACCCGGCGACCTTCTCATCACCCTCGGCGCGGGCAACGTCCACGAGGTCGGCACCCGCCTCGCCGCCGATCTCAAAATTCTCGACGAGATGCGCGCCCTCATGCCCCCCGGGGAGATCGATGGCAAACTCTACGAACCGATGCGCAAACATACTACACTCCTCGTAGGCGGCCCCGCGCAGTATTGGATCGAGCCGCACTCCTTCTTCGCCTTCTCCTTCCTTGTCGATTACTGCCGCGGGCGCGGCATCCCCATCCGCGTCGTCGGACGCGGATCGAACCTCCTCGTCCGCGACGGCGGCATCCGCGGTGCCGTTATCCACCCCACCGGCGGCGCGTTTTCCGAGCTGACCATCGACGCGAAAGGCCACGTCACCGCAGGGGTCGGCGTGCGCCTGAAAAAACTCGCCTCCTACGCCGGTGCGCACGGCATCGGCGGCTTCGAGTGGATGGAGGGCATCCCCGGCAACGTCGGTGGCTCGCTGCGCATGAACGCCGGCGCGATGGGCATCGACACCTTCGACCAGGTCGTGCGAGTCACCTTCCTCGATGAGGACGGCGTGATCCGCACCCGCGAGCGCGACGAGATCATCGCCACCTACCGCAACGTCCAGGAGCTGCGCCGGAACTTCGCACTCCAAGCCGTCTTCAAGGGGAAAAACGACAGCCACGACAACATCAAGAAGCGCTGGCAGGAATCGCGCGAAAAACGCAAGGACTCCCAACCCGTAGCCGCCTCCGCCGGTTGCACGTTCAAGAACCCCGAGGAAATCGCTGCCGGCCGCCTCATCGACTCCCTCGGCCTCAAGGGCAAATCCGTAGGCCAGGCCGCCGTCTCCGAAGCCCACGCGAATTTCATCGTCAACAACGGCAAGGCCACCGCCACAGACATCCTGAAACTCATCGAATCCATCCAGAAAACCGCCAAGGAAGAACGCGGCGTAACCCTCGAAACCGAAGTCAAAATCATCGGCGACGACGAAACGAGTTTTTAGAAAATCCTAAATCCTAAGCACGAAATCCTAAATCCAGAAGAACACCTGCCCAGCTTAGCGCCTTTGCGTTTCAACTTCTTCCTTTTCCCTGAAAACTGAACCCTGAACACTAGCAACCTTCCCATGTTAGAAAACATCAAGATCGCCGTCCTCATGGGCGGCCCCGGCTCCGAACGGCAGGTCTCCCTTGCCTCCGGAAAGGCCGTCCTCAACGCCCTCCTCTCCCTCGGCCTCGACGCCGTCCCGCTCGATGTCACCGGCACCGACATCGACCTCCCCGAGGGCACTGGCCTTTGTTTCAACGTGATCCACGGCACCTTCGGCGAAGACGGCCAGCTCCAGGAAATCCTCGACACGAAAGGCATCCCCTACACCGGCGCGCGAGCCGCCTCCTCCCGCCGCGCCTTCGACAAAAGCCTCGCAAAACAAGCCTTCCTCGCCGCCGAAGTCCCCACGCCCAAGGCCGAGGTCATCGACTGCACCGACGGCCCCGCCTTGCCTTCCTTTCCTGCTCCTTTCGTCGTGAAGCCGCCGCGCGAAGGCTCCTCCGTCGGCATCGAGATCGTGAAAACCCAGGCCGAGGCTGAGGCCGCGATCTCCAAGGCATCGCAACATTCCAAGGATCTCCTCATCGAGGAATTCATCTCCGGCCCTGAACTGACCGTGCCGGTCATCGATGGCAAAGCCTATCCCGTCGTCCACATCATCCCGCCGGAGGGCGTCTATGACATGGCTGCGAAATACCCATGGCTCTCCGGCACCAAAGGCTCCCAATACATCTGCCCCGCCGATCTCGACCTCGAAACCACCATGGCCGTGCAGGCCGCCGCCGTCGCCGCGCACAAAGCCCTCGGCATCGAGGTCTATTCCCGCGTCGATGTCATGCTCGACGCGCACAACCGCCCCTACGTCCTCGAGGCCAACACCATCCCCGGCATGACCGAAACCTCCCTTCTCCCCAAATCCGCCGCCGCCGCCGGGCTCCCCTTCCCCGAACTCTGCCAGCTCATCGCGGAGATTTCGTTGAAAAGCTGATCGTGGCGCTGCTTCGGCACATCGATTCGCCCGTTGCCAGAAAAGCCTATACTGACAACATGTAGACACACCGCCTTCGGTGCATGTTTTGCACCCAATTATTCACTAAACACGCCTTACTAGCATCAGTCCCGCTAAGCTGAAGCAAATCAAAAATCATGAGACTCGCGAAAAGAATCCGCGAAGAATCCTCACACCTGTGGAACCGAAAGCACAGCCCGCGTCCCCCCGCCATCCTGCGCCTCGAGCGAAACCGAACCGAGGTGCAGCTCCGCCGCCTCTTTCACCAAGGTAAGCCCGAGCCCCGTCCCTTTCCGCCCGGCGTTCAGATGCCGCAGCGAGAAAAACCGCTCGAACACGCGGTCACGAGCATAGTCCGGAATCCCGCAACCGTGATCGGAAACCGTCACACGATGAAATCCCTCGACCGTCTCCAACCCGATCACCACCGTCTCGCCAGCCGGGGAAAAATCCACCGCATTTTCTAACAGATTCGTCACGGCCGAGCGGAGAATGAACGGATCGCCCCGAACCTCTAGCGGCTCGTCGTTCTGCTCCACCGAGAGCGATACCTTCGCCAGACCCGCCATTGCCTCCGCCTGACCGACGGCGATCCTTACGATTTCCCGCAGATCGATCACTTCGGTATTCTCCAGCTTCGTCTTTCCTTCCAAAGCCGACAGCTCCAGCAAGCGCGTCAGCAAGCGATCCGCCCTCAACGTCTCCGCACGGATATTTTCAAGAAAGCGACGCTTGTCGGCCTCCGGCATGGAATCGAAGTCCTCTTCCAGAAGCTCCGCCGCCCCGCGGATCGCAGCCAAAGGGCTTTTCATCTCATGCGTCACCGTCTGCACATAGCGCTCCGCGAAGCGCCGCCCCTCCAAAGCCTCGCGCATCGATTCCAGGGCGCGCGCCAGCGTGTTCACCTCTTTCCCCAGCCCGAGGTAAGGCAGTGGTGCCCGCTCACCGCGCTCGATCTTCCTCGCGTATTCGGTGAGCCGGCTGATGGGGCGGTATTGCCAGATGAACACAACGCCCACACAAAACAGGATGCCGCCGCCCACAAGGCCCGTCCCCCACCAGATCTCGGAAATCCTCCTTCGTATGATGGGATAAACATCCGCCTGTGCCTTGTAAACAGTGAGCACACCCAGCGGTTGCGACGAATCACCGATGGGTGCCGCCACATGCATCACCGAGCTTCTGTCATCCTCCTCGATCGTTCTGGTACTACGGGCACCGTATTTCCCCCGCAGAGTGAGATACACATCGTTTTCCTTGGATAAATCCTCACCCACCCTATCCGGGTGCGCGGAATCGTAGAGGACGATGCCCTCCGCATCGGTCACATAAAAATCCATCCCTACACCTGTCTTGCGATGGTTGTGAATCGTCGCGTCCAGCTTGCGCTCATGAACCCTATCCATCGCGGCGGCAAATTTTTCACCACCGAAGCCCTCGTCCGCAAATCCCTCCTCCGCGAAGGCTGCGACGATGTTTGCGGTGTCCACCATCGCCTCCTCGGTCGCTTGGAAAAGCTGCGGCTCCACATCCGCAATCTGCTTTTTCACCAGCAGGTTGAAACCGGCGGCGATGATCAGCGCGATGATCGCGAGGGTGATTCTTGTCAGGCGCATGGACGGTCTGGAAATGGAAATGCAACCGCAGATGAACACAGATGGACGTTAATGAAAAGAGACATACGCGTTACTCCTTTGGCATCTCAGGAATAGGCGCATACATCGTCGCTTTTCCATAAAAATCCGTGTTGATCCGTGTCCATCCGTGGTTCTTCTTCTCTTCAAGTTTCCTGCGGTGAGTAAGCGTATCCAAGCCCGCGCCGGGTCTGAATCATATCCTCGGCACCGGTTTGCGCCGCCCTTAGTTTCGCGCGCAGACTTTTGACATGCGCGTCCACCGTCCTATCAGTAACCGCGCCCGGATCGTCCCATGCGTGTTCCAGCAGTTGCTCCCTCGAAAATACCTGCCCGGGGCGTTTGACGAGCACTGCCGCGAGCCGGAACTCATGCGCCGTCAGATCGAGTGCTAGTCCCCGGCAGGTAATCCGTTTCGATGACTCATCCACACACAGGCCGGAATGGTCGGATATTCCCGGCGCAACCACGCTTGCGATCCCCCTGCGAAGAATCGCCCGCACCCGCGCGGCAACCTCGCGCGGCGAAAACGGCTTCGTCACATAATCATCCCCGCCAATTTCCAAGCCCAGCACCCGATCCAACTCGCTGTCCCTTGCGGTCAGGAAAAGAATGGGAATCCGGCTCGTCTCCCGCAGCCTCCGGCAAAGTTCAAAGCCCGTCATATCCGGCAGCCCGACATCGAGAATCGCGAGGTCATGCGCGGACTGACTTTGCACAGCGAGCGCATCCATTCCCGTCATCACATGCACCACCTCATGGAGTTCGCTTTTCAGCACATACACCAAGGTGTCCGCAATGGCGGGTTCGTCCTCAACCAGAAGAATGCGCGGCATGGCTATATTGTCCGACACGCGCGGGGGTGCGTCGAACAAAGAAACACAGAGAAGCGGATTTTCCGCTTAAACGTAAGGCAGGGGAAAAGTTGTAAATCGGCGCTTCACCTAGCGCGCGATCCGGCGTTTCATCACGCCATGATCGACATGTTGGTGCGCCTTTACGATTTACCGGATCGCTCGGAGCTGTACCGGACGGTAGCCGAGCAGGGCATCACACTCCGCCGCGCCCGCGCCTTCGAGAAGCACACGGTGGCGAAATTCGCTCGGGAGAATTTCTCGGAAAAATGGGCCAGCGAAATCGAGGTGGCAATGACCCGGCAGCCGGTTTCCTGCTGGATCGCGACGAAGGACAAGGCAGTGCTCGGCTTCTCCTGCTATGAAACCACGCAGCGCGGTTTCTTCGGCCCCACAGGCGTGATCGAGTCCGCGCGCGGCAGCGGCCTCGGCAAGGCGCTGCTTTTCAAGGCTCTCGAATCCCTGCGCGAAATCGGCTATGCCTACGGCGTGATCGGCGGTGTCGGCCCACGCGAGTTCTACGCAAAAAACTGCGGCGCAATCGAGATCCCCGGCAGCGACCCAGGTGTTTACGGCGACATCCTTCCCTGAATTTTCCCGTGGCGATCAGCGAGCAAAACGACCTCCCGGAGCGCTTCGGTCCGATGACGGTAAAGGAACTCCGGCAGAGCCTCCGGCGGACGAGTTTTGTCTATCCGTTCATTTGCGTCCATATCTTCGCGACGATCGCGATCTACGCGGAGTTCCAGCTCGGCGTGGGAGGTGGAACGGGCATACCCGCCATGCTGGCATGGGATCCCGACAAGGTCGGGCCGTTCTGGTGGGTCGCGATGACCGTATGCGGGGTGCTGATGCCGCTGGCCGGATTTTTCCTGATGCCGCAAGAGATCGAGGAGGGAAATCATGAACTGCTCCTGCTCACCGCTCTCAACCGCTGGCAGGTTGTCGCCGGGAAATTCCTCATGCTCTGGGGGCTGAGCGCGCTGACTTTCACCTCATTGCTGCCCTACATGATCATCCGCTATTTCATCGGCGGCATCGAGTGGGGGAGCGAGCTCGCCGCCGCAGGTTCTGTGCTTGCGGTAGCGGCTGTCGTCGCAGCAGGTTCCATCGCGGCCTCCGGATTTTCCTCTCTGGCGGGGAAGCTCGGTGTGTTCGTGCTCTACCTATTTTCCGCTCTCGGCGGCGGCGGCGCGGGTATGATCGGCGGAGGCATGACGATGGATTTCAGCAAGACTTCGAAATGGTCGTGGCTGGGAAGCGTGTTCTACCATTTCTCCGCCATCGCGGTGGTTCTTTGCTATTGCGTGATCGGCCTGCTTGTCGCGCGCTCGCGGCTGCGCCTCGCGATGATGAGCTTCGAACTGAAGCCCTCCTCCGTGCTGCTCATCATCATGGGTCTCGCGCCATTTATCGTCGGCATGGTCGCCGCGTTCACCTGCGGATTCGGAAGCATTGCGGGGGTTCTGCTGCTCACCTATCTGGCATGGAATTCCGACCGCACACCGAAGGCGCCGAAGTGGATGCCCCCTCCCCCGCCGAATATCCCGCCGCCGGTCATTCCGAGCGCGGCTTGATTCCCGGAATGCTATGCTTAACTGCCCCAAAGGGGTGAGGCACCCCCATTTTTGTATTTGCCTGCGGATCGGACTTCGCTCCAATGAAAGCCGCCGAACAGGCCATGTTATCAAACCCCATATTTCCCATGAATCCCCGAACCAAACCCATCGTTCTCAGCGCCCTGGCGCTCCTCGTCTTTGCAGCACCCTCCCCCGCAGCGGAAAAACCGAATGTGCTGTTCATCGCCGTCGATGACCTGCGGCCGGAGCTGGGGATCTACGGAAGTCCGGGGATGGTCACGCCGAACATCGATCGCCTCGCGAAAAAGGGCGTCCGCTTTGAGCGCGCCTATTGCATGGTGCCGACCTGCGGGGCGTCGCGCGCCGCGCTGATGACCGGAATCCGCCCTGCCAGCGACCGTTTCCTCACCCACATGGCTCGGGCGAGCGAGGACACGCCGGGGGTCACAACCCTGAATACCCATTTCAAGAACAACGGCTACAAGACCGTTTCCCTGGGGAAAATCTACCATCATCCGGATGACAACGCAGCCGGCTGGTCGGAGAAGCCCTGGAGATCGAATGCGCCCAACTACGCCGTGAAAGCCTCGCTCGATAAAATGGGGAAGAACCAGAAAGGAGAGACGAACGGCCCTTCCTGGGAAAACGGCGGCGACCTGCCCGAAGATACCTACGCGGACGGCCAACTCGCCAAGCATGCCATCGGGAAGCTCGAAACGCTGGCGGCCGGGAAGGAACCGTTTTTTCTCGCGGTCGGCTTTTTGAAACCGCACCTGCCCTTCGTGGCTCCGGGCGCATATTTCGATCTGTATCCTGCCGGATCGGTGAAAATCCCGGATAACTACTTCGCACCGAAGAACGCGCCGCCGGGCGCGGTGCATAACTCCGGAGAGCTGCGCGCCTATAGTGATATTCCGAGAAAAGGCGTATTGCCCGAGGATAAGGCCCGCGAACTGATCCGCGGTTACCGCGCCGCCGCCAGCTACACCGACGCCCAGATCGGCGATTTGCTCGATGCCTTGGATCGCCTCGGCCTCGCGGACAACACGATCATCGTCCTGTGGGGCGACCACGGCTGGAATCTCGGTGAGCACACGATGTGGTGCAAACACAGTTGTTTCGAGACAAAAAGGGCAAGCGCAACGGCCACATGCTTTACGATCACGTGAAGGATCCGGGCGAGAACCTCAACGTGGCCGATGATCCGGCCAACGCCGCCATCGTGGCCGACCTCGCGAAACGCCTGGAAGCAGGCATGGGCAAGCCCGGTGATTTCAAAAAAGCCAAATAAAACGGCGAGGCGGATTTTTGATCGCGGCGGGAGGATTTCCTTTTTCCTTTTGGCATTGCACGAGCTTGGACGACTAAACAGCCTAACCCGAACCCGATGAGAAAGCTCACTATCACCACCGCCATCCTGCTTTGCTCCCTGATCACCTCGGCGTTATGCGACCCGCAGCCCGGAGATGAGCGGATGTGGACGGGGATGAACGGAAAGAACTTTCTGGGCGTCTTCGCGAGGACTTTCGAGGACGGAGGAAAAAAGGCGGAATTCATAGCTTCAGGAGGAAAGGTTGTTACCGTCGCGCTCGACAATCTGATCGAGCAAGACCGCCAGCTTATCTTGGTGTTCGAGGGCAAGGCTCCGGCGAAACCCCCAGTTCCGGCCGTCGATCAATCCGAGTTTTTCAAGAAACTTCCCATCGCCGCGCGGAACAAAATCCCCGCAATGGAGTCGGAGGAAATCGGAGCGATCGAATATGAGAGTATCGTCGATGCGGTATGGGTTTCCCTACTCTGGTGGGACTCGGAAGGCATCATGCCCGTGCCCAAGAGCGGTGATTTTGATCGGAAAGCGGATTGGCTATACAAGGAGCTGACACGCAGTATCGAGGAGCGCGGGGATGAGACGGCTACCTTGGAACAAACCAAGGAAGGATTGGCCGAGTATTTCGAAAAACGGCTGGAAGAGACCGGCTCTTGCAAGTCAGTGATTCTTACCGAAGTGAATGCGGACATCCTTTCTCGAATGGCAGTCGGGAACACGATCGTGATACTGAAAATGACCATGACCTATGCGGATTCAGACAAGGCATACGCCACCGCCGCAACATTGGAGAGCATGACACCCGACGGAACCTTTGTGATGCACATGCAAGGCCGCCGCCTGACTGGAAAAATGACCGCCGTACCCGCCAAAAAAGGTGCGCGGAACGGAGTGAATGTCCAGGAATTCTCGATGACCAACCCGGAAGCGATCCACGATTTCTACAAGAGCAAGGGTGCCAAGTATTCCATCGGGGGCGAATCATGGAACGGCGCTCTTTTGATCGATCCATTCGTTTATAAAACGCCGGGCAAGAAAGCACCGATTCCGCAGTGAACCTTCACTCCTTCCAGCGGAAATGCCCGGTCAGAGGGAAATCGCCCAGGCGATCCTCCTCACGCGTCCCGCCGCCGATGTTGTGAATCACCAGCGGCACGCCTTCCGCGTTTTTTCGGTCACTGACGATCATGATGTGAGGGAGGTGCGGCGGGACGGTGCAGGTCACGAGATCGCCAGGCAGGAACTTCGGCTTGTCCCCGGCGATCGAGATGGGGAACTCCGTGTGTTTCCTGCCGAAAAACCGCATCAGGTTCGGCACGCGGCGGTGGTCGATGTTTTTATCCGTCCCTTTCAGCCCCCAGTTCTTGGGATACTTCGCGAAGTTCGCTTTCATATCCTCGTGGACGAGCTTCTGGAGATCTTTGTCCAAGCCGTCGCGGATCGCACGGATCACGACATCCGTGCAAACCCCGCGCTCCTTCGGCACGTCCCCGTCCGGGTATTTGAGAGCCGTGTAGGCGGGATCGTAGCTCACCGTCACGCCGATCTGTTTCCGCGCCGCCTCGACGATTTTCTCCCCGGTCTCGGCATAGACGGCGGTTCCAAGCAGCAGGCACATCAACAGCGCTTTCATCGCGGAAAGATTCGCCCGGAAACCTGCCGAACGCAATTTCCATTCAGGGAAGCTTGATCGCGGCACCTTTCCCGGTTGATGCTGCCAGCGCCCCTTGAAAACAGATTTCCACAACCCCATCGATCCCGCGCCCTCCCCCCACCCTGCCCTCGGTGTGGACTTCGGAGCCGCGCGGATCGGCATCGCGGCCACGGACGACTTCGGCATCATGGCGCATCCCGTTGAGACCGTCCCCTCCGATCACCGCGATCCCATCCCGCGCATCCGCGAGATCGCCATCATGCGGAAAGTGAAAACGCTGGTGGTCGGCCTGCCGCTGAGGCTCGACGGCTCGGAAGGAGACTCGGCGAAGAAAGTCCGCGCGATCGCCGGAAGGCTCGCCGCCGCGATGCCGGCAATCCCCATGGTGTTCGTTGACGAGAGCTACACCACCTCCGACGCCTCGGAAAAACTCCGCGAAGCCGGGCGCAAGGCGCACCAACAGAAAGGCATCATCGACCAAGCCGCCGCCATCGAGATCCTGAACCGCTGGATGGGGGAAATCGAATGAGGCTAAAACTCACCATCGCCTACGACGGGCGTCCCTTCCTCGGCTGGCAAACGCAGGTCGGCGGCAACACCGTCCAGGACATCCTCCATGAAGCCCTAGAAGCCGTGGCAAAGCAGCCGCTCCGCCTCCACGGTTCCGGCCGCACCGACACCGGCGTCCACGCGCTAGGCCAGACCGCCCACTTCGACGCACCCGAGGGCTTGAGCATGAACCCCTACAACTGGGTGCCCGCGCTTAACACAAAACTTCCCGCCACGATCCGCGTGATGGAATGCGAGGAGGTCGCACCCGATTTCCACGCCCGTTTCTCCGCCACCGGAAAAACCTACCGCTACGACATCTGCACCGACCCCGTCCTGCCTCCGCTGAAAGCCGGCCTCGCATGGCACCTGCCCCGCCTGCTCGACGCCGATGTCCTTTCCAGCGCGCTTGCCCTCTTCATCGGGAAACACGATTTCCACGCCTTCGCCGCCTACCGGGGAAACGAGCAGGAGGACACCGATTACACCCGCACCATCGACGCCGCCGATCTCGTAACTCTCCCCGACGGATACCGCATCACCTTCTCCGGCAACGGCTTCCTCTACAAAATGGCACGCATGCTCACAGGCTCCTCCGTGAAAACAGCGCAGGGCAGGTTCCGGCTTGATGACCTCGCCGCTCTCCTCGACCAGCCACCCGGCATCCCTCGCGGCAAAGCCCCCCTCTGCGCCCCCGCCGACGGACTCTATCTGGAAAGCGTCCGCTACACCTGAACACCCTACGGGCAGCCTGATCATTTTTCCCAAAATGAGCTTGCCAACTTCCGCCGCTCTCCACTAGTTTGCCGCCCCCGCCGCCGAAAGACGGCAGAAATCCAACGCGAAGATAGCTCAGTTGGTAGAGCAGTTGGCTTTTAACCAATTGGTCCTGGGTTCGAGTCCCAGTCTTCGTACTTCTTTTCTAAGTAATTGGAAAAGAATGACATCCTCAGGATCGCTAGAAGCTGGATTCTCGATTGTGCATCAAACCGTGTGTTGCGTTTGCATTTGTCCGATATTCTCCGCAGCCGTTCGTTTGGCCGGAATTCGCGACTTTCACATCCCCATCCTGTCACTCCGCCAGTTCTCGCAACCCCCGCGCACGGCCATGCGAGGAATCGACAAGACGCTCTTTTCTCGGTAGGCTCCGCCCATGTTCGACTGGCGAGGCACTTTGATTCTGAGGAAGCTGGAGGAGGGCTGCACGTTCCGGGAGACTGCGGAAGCGGTGGGGATTTCGCGTGAGGCGATCCTCAAGAGAAAGAACGCCTCTCCTGCCTTCGCTCAGGCCGTCGCTGAGGCTCGGGAGGTTGGCAAGGAGGAGCGCACCTACCGGCTCTGGGTTCGGCACCCATTCCGAGGCAAGCGCCCGCCCACGGGCAAGGGACACGGCAGGAAGCCGGTCTTCACTTATGGGCGGCGGTGAGTCCCAGTCGGGAAGCTCCGGCCATCTCGCCATGGGTGAAAAATACGGCGGGTGAGGATTTTCAACTCGCCCAAATTTTCCGGGTGGATAGGCTGGCGGGGTATGGAACCGATCACGAATTCGACCCCGCCCGAACCGACCGCCGTGAACGATGACGACTTCGACGAACCCCTTGGCGAGCGTCAGCCGGAGGCGAATGACTCCATTGTTTGCGAAGGCGGGTGCCAATGAGCTAATGCCATGGAAGACACGATGGAAAATACGCGGAATGTGGTAGATCCCGCGAAAGTAAGGCTATGTGAGGATGTTTTTCTGCTGCCGGGTTGGAGGGAAAGAAAAGCCCAAAGTTACTTCCACTGCCAATGGTCGGGTGACCAACAGAGGACCGCAGCAGGTCTGCCTGTTATCCGAATGTGTTCAGAAGAAGAGTTATTAGGGCTACCGGTATCCAGCGACGGCGGAATTGGCATCAAGCGGTCGAATGCTGATGCGGATGTGGATGAGTATGGTTTCGGGGATGTCCCTGACTTCTACCAGCCGACCGCAAGCGAATGGACCATGTTCCAAGATTCATTGCGAGGATTACTCACCGAGCAGCAGATACAGGCCATCCAGCCCGCAGAAGAGGTAAAACAGCAAATGAATTCAGCACCATCCACTTTTGAACCCGGCAATCCTATTCTCGGGGTGTTCGCATACTTGGACGCAGTCCTAACGCCTGAGCAGATCTGTGAAGCGGCGACGCATGAGATCGAGGAAGACCGGAACCATCTTCGCAATCGCAGCCTGCGTGGCACCGTAAGCGAGATCGTCGATAGGTCTTTCCGTCTTCAATTCTGGGGTTGTCCGTTGAGGAAATATCTGGCGGGGTTTCGACTCTACTACCATCTGGACATGGCGGATACTCTAACGGTTGCCTATTTCCTCTTGAAACGCGGAGCAAATCCCATTGATGCCCTCACTGCGGATTATAGCCTTATCCCCCGAGGACTTCTGACGTGGGTGGACATAGATCGCGTAAAGTCAAATGACGCAACGAAAGAGGATAGGAAAATATGGTGGCCTTTTCGTAGTTTTTACGAGCAGGGAGATCGCCTGATCGAATACTACTACCCTGGAAACCGAGGATACCTGCTTGTGCGTGGAGACCGTCTGGTTTGGGAAGATGAGGCTTTTCATGGCAATGTGGTTTGTCCATCTCTGCGCTTTCAAGTGGAGGACGATCATTTCTTAGCTCTCGGTGGAACCCGTGGATTTCTGAACGGTGATTTTGTCTGGCCAGATCCCGATTGGGTAAATCCGGTGACTGACGAGGAGGAGTGGGCTGCCGGGGGGAAAAGGCAGAGAGGCATTATGATACCAGCCACGCCCGGAACCACGCAATGCTCCATCGAGTAATCTTCCTCGACATCGACGGCGTTCTCGTGCCGGACGGTGAAGGTGTGCCGTCCTGTCACCAGTTCCTACCGCGCTGCGTGGAGGCGCTGCGCTCGATCCTGGCGGCGGTTCCGAGGGCGAAGGTCGTGTTCGCCACCACATGGCGGATGCCCCTGCATGTGAACCGGCTACACGAGCAATGGACGGCGCACGGATTTCCTGAGGATCTGGCGATCGATGGCACGCCCGATCTTCGCGAGGAAACCTCCGTACCAAGGATGTATCGGCGCGGCCATGAGATCCGCGCTTGGCTGGAGGCTCACCCGGAGGTCACGCGGTGGGTCGTGATTGATGATGAGAGGCTGGCCATCGAGTCCATCCTTGGCAACGAGCGATGCGTGTTCACGAAGCCTGACCGGGGGCTGACCTCCGGCGATGCGGAGCGGGCGGTGGGGATTCTCATGGGCGCAGAAGTTCCTTCTTGAGAAACGCCGGGATTCCGGCATGGTTCCCATGTTGTCAGATGATCCCGAACGAATCCAACCGCAAGAGAACCCAAGCCTACCGCAACCGGGTGAGGATCGCTCTCTCGTCGATGCCATCGATCACATCCGAAGAGTTTTATCAGCAGATGGAACGCTCGATGGGGACGAAGACTTCCTGGACGACCTCCGGGAGCAGTTCCGCAGCATCGCAAGGGAAGCCGCGCGGGCGGGCTATCTCCACGAAGAGCTGATCCAGCTCAAGATTGGCGGCGTGGAGCACGATCTGGTTTTCGACCACGCCTCCGGCACGGTTCTGAAATTCACCAAGCCGGGCAAGGCCGCGTATGTCGTGGATTTCGATCTCGGAACGCCCCGTATGGTTCCCGGAATGCCCTTGGGCTATCTGGAAAGGCTGCTGCTCCAGAACGAGATTTTCGGGGAGAGCCTGAGTTTTGTGGGGTTGGGCGGCGAGGCGGATTGCCGACGCATCATCACCCGGCAGAGGATCATGGTGGGCAGGGCAGCAAGCTGGGAGGAAATCGTCAGCCTGATGGTCGGCGAGCTGGGTTTCACGAAATTGAGGCACAACCACGGCATCGGCTACGAGGACTCCTACGCCTTTATCCGGGAGGACGCGGTTGTGTTCGACATGCGGCCTGCGAATGTTTTCACCACCGATCAGGAAATCACGATCCCCGTGGATTGCATCCCGGTCAGGCTGCCACGTGGGAAATGGGATTTCTTTGAACGCTCCTGAGTGGACGAACGGCGGAAGCGGTTCCCAAGGGTTTCATCCTTGCAAGACCTGTGTGGTGATCTTTGAATCCAAGCGTCCGAAGAGATTCGGGCCGGGGCGTTAGAACCCCGCGTGGAGCGGAAGGCGTTGACCGAATCAACGTCGCCACCAGACCGAAAGGTCGGGGTGGCGGTGGCGCATGTCCAGGTCTCCCCCACGGAGGAGGCTAAAGGCCTCCGCGCTCGACTTACCACGGATTCTAAACTCCCCGGCCACCCTGAGAGATCGGGGTGGCTGGTTTTGTTTCGAGAGACGAATACCGGGAAAATGAGCACCGAAACCGCAGTCCTGATGGTGATCCTCATCATCGCCGTGATCTTCTTCTTCGTGAAGCTGTCTGCTCTGCGTGCCGAAACTTCGTCCCGTGCCAATATCGAGGCTCAGGGTATGTTCGAGCGCTGGAAGACTGTCGAATTGAGAAAGCAGGTTGCGAGGGAGGTTGCGTTGTCCGTTGAGTCGATTCAGGAAAAAGCGAAGAACGATATCCAACTGGCTCACCAGAAAGCGCGTTTGAAGTTTCAGAAATGGAAGGCAGACGAAACCATTCGCATACGCCAAGACGCCGCAGCAAGAAGCAGCGCCGTACATGTGGGCAAAGTCACCGAGCATTTGATCCCTTGGTTTTTGGACGGGGCATTCGATCCGAGGGACATACGCTTCATCGGAAGCCCGATTGACCTCATCGTTTTCAACGGACTTTCCGCCGGGTATGTCGAATCCATCCATTTCATCGAGATGAAATCGGGTAAACGTCCGATCCTCGCGCCGCGTGAGGAATTGGTGAGAGGAGCGGTCGTTGCGGGAAGGATAGCCTACAGCATCGTTCATCTTACCCCCAAGGGAGAAGGCGATGGAGTCAGTTTGAATTGGTTGGGCGAAAAACCCATGCCGCAAATATCCAGAATCATGAATGAAGAAATTAGAATGCTCTTGGAGCGCAAATGCGAAGCTGATTCATCCCTTGAATTCGAGGCATCCGCAGAATTTGAGAAACTGATCTTTGAGAATTTCGGGCGGAGCATCACCAATCTTGCCGATGAAGTGGCCATACTTCGCGAGGAGGTCAGAAGCGGCAAAAATCAGGACAAGAAACCCAAAAAAGGTTCATGAAGCATGGGCGTCCCCTCGCCATTGTCCCACCCCCACCGCTATACTGAACCTCCATGTCCACCACACCGCTATTCTCCGCCCTTTCCAGCAACCGCCTCGCCGCGTTGATCCGCAGCGCGGAAAGCCGGGTTGTGTATGCCGCCCCAGGTATTCAGGACGATCCGGCCAAAGCGCTGCTGGAACTCCGCAACCGCTTGTTCCCGCCTGAACTGACTATCAGCCTCGACTTCGATGAACGGACGCTCCGCATGGGTTACGGCAGTCTGGAAGCCGTGGACATGCTCCGCAAAGGTGGAATCGAGTTGACGCATTTCCCCGGCTTCCGCAGCGGCGTATTGATCGTGGACAAGCGCGGATGGATATTCACCCCGGTCGCCCGCTATCTGGAGGATGAGCCGCAGAGCGACGAAACCCCGAACGCGGTGGAATTCTCGCCCGCGCAGGTGGAGGCATTCGCCATCCGCTTTTCCCCGGTCTCGCGCAATCAGGCCATCAAGGAAGCCCCCACTCCTGAAATCGCCGCCGCGCTCGCCGAGATGCCGGTGGAACTCGGCGTGGTGCAGGTCGAAGCCGCCCACTTCGAGGAGGTGAAAAAAGCCATCGAGACCGCGCCTCCCGTCAAATTCGACGTGGTGCGCCAAGTCCGGGTGTTCGAGCCGTATCTCCAGTACGTGGAGATGAAGCTCACCGGTGCCGCGATCCAAAAACATCGGGTTCAAATACCTGCGGACATTCAAAAACTCGGCGCTTCTGCCGATTTGGAAGGACGACTGCGGACGACATTCGACCTTCTGGAGAAGAGCAGCAAACTTTCCTCCGAGAAGTTGGAGGAGGCGATCAATTTGATTCGCAAAGATTTCACCCCGTCTCTCGGGAAAAGCCATGGCAGAGTGGTTCTGAAAAATGCGAAGCCCCACTTGGAGGAATGTATTTTGGAGTTTCGCGATCAACTCGCAGCCCATCAGGAAAACGTGAAGCTGGATCTTCAAATCAAACTCGATGCGTCCCGGCAACAAGCGGTCGAACACTATTTACCTCTTGCCAAGGCAAGCCCGCCCAAAGCCGTCATTGGAGGTTCGATGATCCAGCCTCCACCGGATGAAGTGTTTACCAAGTGGCTGAGTCGGCGATTGGAAGCCGCCTTTCCGAAGGCAGAGGCACTAATCCAAAAAATGGTTTTCGAGGTTCAGTATAAGGACATGACTTTTGAGACGCTTAATCAGCCTGATTTTTTGGAGGCTGTAAAAAAGGCGTTTCCCGATGTGGATTGGGACAAAGCCTATGACGAATTCAGGGCAGCAGGAGAAACCACGAAACCCACCCCCGAGTAGTAAAGTATGATATGAAACCGCCGCCTTCAACCACCTCACCAAAGGAAAAAAGATCGCCTTGAGGTTCCGGAGCAAGGCCGGGGAGTTTGCGAGCCGCTCTTCCAAGCCGATTGATGCTTCGGCGTCGAGGTTGACGGAAACCACCTCCTGACGCTCCACCGGCCTTCCATGCCGATACGCCAGGCCAAGCGTCGCTGCCTGAAGCCGGGTCTTGTGATCCGGTGTGATCGTGCCATCCCGGTTGATCTGGGTCGCGGTGAGAGCTTCGGAGATCGCCACCGCGAGCCGTTCGTCGGTCACATTTTCGGCGAGTTCCTTCGCGAGCTGCTGCCCGGCGGTGAGAGGTGTGGCTGGCTTCATGGTTTGCGTTTGGGCTTTTCGACGGTGATCCGCTGGCTGCGCTTGGTTGGGCGGGGAGCGAAGTAGGTTTTGACAATTTCCCTTTGCCCTTCCTCCGGCAGTTTCCCCACCAGCTCCGCCATGCGCTCCGGCGTGATCTTCGCCGCGATCTGGGCGCGTATCCGCTCAGGGCAGAATGCCGGTGGTGTGTCCGGCGAAACTGTTTTCAAGGGTTTGTCGGGTGAGGCTTCAAAGTGAAACTGTCGCCCCGATGGAAGAGTCCACCTCACCGTGAAGGATTTGCGGATCCGGCGGGCGTGGAACGAGTAGATACCAAGTAGATTGTCGAGGTACTCATTGAAGCAAGAGAAGTTCTGATCTCCGGAAATCTCCGTCACGCACCTTCCAAGCGTCTGAGGGTTCGCGTCGTAGTGGAAATAGATCGTGTTGCCGTTCGATAAGGTGCAGGTGAAAATTCTCATGTTGATGTGGGGGTGGGGTTTGATTGAGGCGGCGGTAGGAATTGATTTTTTTCATCAGGCGGCACAGGCAAACGGTCGGACGGAAGGAAACACACCTAAAGGTGTGTGTTTCCGCCAACCGTTTTCGATCCGTGCGCGGGTGGCGGAAAGTGGTTCAGTCGGTAATTTCCGGGTGATTTCTTCCGAGCGTTTCATACGAGTGAGATCCATTCATAAGGGTTGCCTCCGCCGGTTCTCGGAGAGGTGGAATCGAGTTTGAGGACGTTTGCCAAAAGCAGGCCGCTGACAGTCTCGCGGGCAGTTCTTGGAGAAACCCGATGGATGATTCCAAGCTGCGCAATGAGCCGATCCTTCCTCAGCGGTGAGGTTGTGCCCTTGAAAGCGGCGATGACATCCTCGTCGCGTAGCTTCGGTGTCCGGCCACCGTTGCGGGGCTTCTCCTCGATCACGGGAGCCTCGCATTGCGCCCAGCCTTGACCCCGGCCTGAGTGCGTCAGGTAGATCGCATTCGTCCGCTCGCCTGTGGTCATGTCCCGCAGCCCTGCCCGGTTCCCGCGCTTTGCCAGAAGGAACCGGTAAATGCCGGTGTTCGCTCCGTGCAGGGTGAAGGTTGCAATCGCCCGCGCCCAGTTGGTCAGATCGCTGCTTCCGATTCCGAGATAGCTGAAATCGCTGTCGTTCCATCCCTTGTAGGAGCCGGAATCCTTCGGTATTTTCCCCGTGTGATGAACGACAAGGGCGATTGCGCCCGTCCTTTTCAGGATCGGCTGGAGTCCGTTGCGAAGGAATTGGCTGGCAACCTTCTGCTGCGATATGTCATCGCCGATGTAGGAGAGGAGCGGATCGACGCACACGACATCGGAAGCGGTGCTCAGAATGAGGGATTCCACGCGCTCGCAGAACGGTTGCCCGGTGCGTTCCGTTTCGTGAACCCACCGGATGTTCACCATCGCCAGCTCGCACTGATCGGGATTGAGTTCCGAGGCGTTGATCGCACCGCGAACCATTTCGGCGAGGTCGCCCCTGTCATTCTCCGCCTGGATGACGACAATCCGAAGCGGGCGGCGGAACGTGATGCCTAACCATGCAACCCCAGCGGCGGCGTGAATCAGGAAGCTGGCAAGCAGGGTGCTCTTCCCGATGCCCGACGGCCCCACCCAAAGCCACGAGCCGCCCCTGCCGAGGAAGCGATTCGCGTATCCGATGAGGGAATCCGGATCGTCAGAAGTATCGACATTGAAGAGATCCTTCGTTTCGTAAACACCCCGCATGGCCGGATTTTCCGCCCCATCGATCATGCGTTGAAACACGGCGTGCTGATCGGGCTTTTCCTCACGTATCCAATCGTTCGCGTCCTTGTGGTCGTCGGGGTTTTCAGAAACAAGGAACTCAGTGTCGGGGTGGCGGGTGGTCTGGAGCTTGTGGAGCCACTCCTCGGCCGGCGTGCGGCCGGTCGTCTTGCTTGCCTTCTCCGGAGGATCGTTCTGCGGGAAAGCGATGAGGTGGGGGATCGCGACCTTGGAGAGGTTCGTGTTGCTCGTCGCCCCCCGTGTGATGTAGGCGGAGTAGATTCCCTCGTTTTACGGGAGGTGCGCGTTGAGCCTATCGAGGATGGCGAGCGCGTCCCACTGGGACTCGAAGGCGAGCGTATGGGTGGCGTGGATCGGGTTGCCGATCACGAGGGGTGCGCTGTCCCCGCCCTTGGGGTGGTACGCCCACGAGCGTTCCAGCCGGTAATGGATGCGGACTACCTTGCCGTTGCCGTCATGCACGGGGAAGGCGAAGCATCCGTTGTGGACGCCGATGAGTTCCTGCCGGTGCATCCAGTCGATGAACTCGGGCGAGAATCCCCGCCATTCGGCGAGCTTGGACTTGTGTTCCGCGGTGAGCGCCTTCACGGCCTTCCGCCACTCGCCCGCGATACCTTGCGGTTGGTCGCGACCGGCGTTGGGGTTGTAGTCCGGTAGGTCTTCCTTGTTCGGCGAGGGCGGGGTTTCGTCCGGTTTACTGGGAGGTTCGTAGGTGAAATTGCTGGAATCGATCTTGTCGAGATCGGGCGCTGCCTCGCGGGTGTCGGGCGGGAGCATCCCGCAGAAGGAGGCGGCGGCGGCAACGGCCTCGGGGAAGGTGCATCCCTGGTTGTCCTGCCAGAGCTTCAAAAGGTCGCCGCCCTCGCCGGTCGCGGCGTCCCGCCACAAGCCCGCCGTGCCGCCTTCGAGATCGACATACATCGATTTCCCGGCTCCCCCGTCCACCCCGCCACAGACCCAGCGGGATCCGTTACGTTTCCCTCCGGGCAGGAGTCGGCGGCAAACGTCCTCCGGCTGCGTGGCGAGGCGCAGTTTCAAATCTTCAAGATATGCGTCGGGGATCATGGGTCAATTCGTTCGGGATTGACCGTCGGCCTCAATCGGGTATCTTTTGAGCAGCAACGCTTCCAAAGCTCCCGTTCGGTTCTGGCCGACGGGAGTTTTTATTTGGCAGGGGTGGCAAGCGATTCGAGATAGACAGAGAGCGAATCGTAGCTGACCAAACGGGTGCCGTGCTTTGCTCCCCTTGCTCTCATGCTGACGGTTTTGATCTTGTTCTCAGCGATCAACTCGTAAGTTTTCGACCTGCCCATGCCGAAAAACTTCTGAACATCTTTCGGTCTTATCCATTCAGGGCGGTCACTCTTCGGCGTCTCAACAGGCTGCTTTTGGCTGTTCATATTGCCTATGGTGTAGGATGCATCCGCACATCTGGCAAAACGATCCGATGTTGAGAAAGTTCTAGAACTCTCTCGTCAGTCGCTCATTATCAGCTAGTTACAGTGAAAATAAAAATCAGCGGGCGACTCTTCCACGATGACTGGAAGCATACTCCAAATTGATGATATCGAGCCTTACACGCTCAACAGGATCGGAAATTCCTGCCTCATTCCGAGGATCGACAACTTTCACAATGTCAGAGTACGGGAGCATCCATAGACCAGCGGGCACCCACCACATCCGAATCCGACTGATGAAGGCAGATTCTCGCTTGCCCACTCCACTCTCACGCCTCTTTTTCTCACCCCTCTTGGCGCTCGCTGCATTGGAAACCTCCTTGGCGACTGCTGCGTAGTAGTCGTTGAGATTCGGGTAAGATTTCTGGACTTTATCTTCCCAGAAGTCGGCATCAGGATGGCCTTTCGCAATGAGATTTCGGTGTATCCACTGTAGTTCATTCGCTCCCACGAAACTCTCAGCTTGCAGATTTGGCGACCAGGCTTTCAGCGCCGCGATGAAACCTTTCTGACCCAAAGAAGGGGCAAACACATTTTCCAGCAGGTCATTGAGATACGCAATTCCTGCCGCTTCGATCAGTGCATAGCCAAGAGTGTGTCGGCTGGCGCGGTAAAGGACTTCGTGATCGCGTGCATCGTATGCCCCAAGCCCCATCGCTCTACGCACCAGCTCGGCCTGATTGAAGGTCTTGAACACGTTCTTCTCAGCGACCTCGCCAAGATCGAGCGCCTTCATCGTGATGAAAAATTCCGAGGGGTGCAAAAATGGCATTGCCGGTGGATCCACGGAGGCTGCCCAATCCGCGATTGTCTTCCCCAATGGGTGGTTGACGAACGCCTCCGAAGAATCGGCAATCTCACTCATCCCTCTCCCCTTTCCAGTCCCGGCATTTTGTCGATGGCCGCGGAGAGCGTCCTTACCTCGTGGTGGCTGTAGATGGCGTGCGATTCGCTTGTGGAGTGCCCTGCGAGCTTCATCCGCACATCCTCGCCAACGTCTGAGTTCGTGAGCATCGTGACGAAGGTATGGCGCAGGCTGTGGAATCCCCGTTCATGCGTGGTGCGACCTGCGGATTCCTTACCCACGATGCGAACTTTCCCCCTCGATACCTTGGCGGCATCCATGATGCTCACGAAGCCCGAGGAAAGCCCCTTGTTCCCGGACACGCTTCTCTTCGCCAAGGAAGGGAATAGCGGCGCATCGGGATCGTCAGCGATTGGGTGGGACTCCAGGAACAGGCGAAGCTCAACATGGAGCGGAATGCACACCTCGCGCTTCTTGCGCTTGGTCTTGGAGGGGGTGAGGCGCAATGTTCCCCCCACGAGATCGACCGCGCCCCAAGTCAGCTTCGCGGCATCGCCCAGCCGTAGCCCTGCGTATGCACCGCAAAGAATCGCGCCCCGCCAATCCTCCGACGGCGCGTGATCGACAAGCCTCAGCAACTCCGCCGGGACAAATGGCTTCCGCTCAGTGGAGTCCGCGTTCTCAAGCGCGTCTAATCCGCTTGCCGGGTTGTAGGTCAACAGCCCTTCGCGTATCGCGCTTCTCAAACAACTGGCGATGTCGCGGACATAGTGTTGCGCGGTTCTGGCAGTCCTGCCCCCATCTAGAAGGTGCTGCCTGAATGCCCGGATGTCCTTTACGGTCAGGCTTTCGAGCGGCTTGTCGGCCTTCTCGCCCAACCACGTGAGGAAGGCTGTTTTGCTGGCTTTGTATCGCGCCTTCGTGGCCGCTGCCGTCACACCTGATTTTTTCAGCAACCATTCTCCGAACCAACTTTTGATGGTGAAGTCCGGAATATCTTCCCCGGTCGAGATCCTGACAATCTCAGCCAGCAGCACCCGCGCTCGCGCCGCATTCAGTGTCTCCTTGGCCGCTTCCTGTCCGGCACGCTGGATGACTTCAAGGATTCGACGGCCTTTCTCGCTCCCCGCCCCCGCAACGTCCCTTCCTCTGCGCTCAAGATCGGCTGCTACCGCTCGCGCCTCCCGCTCGTTGGTCTTGCCTGTGGATTGCCGGATCTGCTTGGAAAGGCCGGTCTTCGGATCGTTCACATAGAACGCCGCTTGCCACGTTTTTGAATCGGGTCGCTTGTAAATGGAGGCCATGTCTGGAAGGGGGAGTGTCTGAAACTGTGCATTGCGTGTATTGTCCAAGCAAGCTAATAGTGTCCGCCAATCCTTTACAGGACATCAAATCCTTTTCCTAGAAAGAGACTGAATCGAATCCTGGGTTCGAGTCCCAGTCTTCGTACTTCCTTTTCTTTTCGCGCCGCCCGTTGTGCGGTGCTTTTTTGTGGCATCTCAGCACCACCATAGCGTGGGAGCCAATCCGCTCAACGAATCAGAATCTCGCGATTCCCCACCCATTCAAGCCGCCGAGCGCCTGCGGCGGAACATCATGCCTGCGGCCGCCATGAGGAGCGTCGCGGTTCCCGGTTCGGGCACGGCGATCGCAATTTCGTATTCTCCGGACAACAAACCGGCGATGGGTGTGATTGTCCCGTCGAAGATACTAACCGTTCCATAATTGTTCACACCTTCACCGCTGTAAACCGGCGCGTAAAGCAATCCGCTCGTCGGATCGAAGTCCATTCCTTGCGTGAAATTCGAGTCGATGCCATGCGATCCGATCGTGGTTAGGGCACCTGTATCGGGATTTACCACATCGAAGGTATCCGTGGTTGCGTTGTGAACCACAAGATCACCACCCGGACTTGCGGCGATATCAATGACCAATCCGGCATTCGTCATGACCCCTACCAAAGCGGTGTTGCCGGTGGTAAGATCGATGGTGTAGAGCTTGGACACACCGGCTCCATAAGAGGTAAGATGGGCAAAATTACTTGGGCCTACAGTCAAGCCGGTCACTACCGAATTGGCGTCAAGACCCGTAACCGCCACGCTGCCAAGCACGGAACCATTGGCGAGATTCAAGCTATCAAGCTGGGCTGCTCCGGGACTTTTATACAGCAGCCCGTAAAGGGTCGATCCCGTGCTGTTGAAATCGAGGCCAAAATAGTTCCCTGCATAGCTCGTCGCCAGCACGGTCTGGGTGCCGGGATCATTGACGTCGAAGGTCAGGAACCGGTCATTGCGTAGATCAACCGCATAAGCGATAGCCGCTTCCGAAACGCTAGTGAGCGCCATGAAACCTGTGAGGAGAATGACTGGCCGCAGTTGCATGATACTTTTCGAAAACATCCCTTTCGCGGATAAGGAGTCTTTCACAGCCCGCCATCTGTCAAGACTCTTGCTCGCTACTTGGCAAAAAAGCCCTGAAAATCCGGAGAAAACGGGATTTAATCAGAAATCGTCCATTTCGGAGCACGGTGGCGGAGTTGCTTATGGAATCAGCTTTCCGTCAGCAGCGGACTAGCGGCTTGGCTTTGTTCGCCGTGCTCCAAGATAATGCGCGCCATTTTTCGGATCTGCGGTTCGCCCATCGCCGGGTAAACTGGCAGATAGACCATACGACGAACCAAGTCCGAAGTCTGCAAGACCTTCACCCGTCCCTTTTACAGATGTGACGGAACTATCCGTAAGCGAAGCGGTATCCCAGAAATTTCAGTCCACCCGATGTCGATGCGCTTACGAACCCACATGATACTAAATATTCTCCAGAAAGACTCCCGCAGCTTCGCGGAGGTGGTTCTGCTTTTCCTGCGAAAAACGGTGCCAGGTTTTCGCCATCATGGAGGAGCGCGGATTTTTCAGGAAAAGGGCTTCGTGGTCAGCGACGAAGGCCCAGAACAGCGCGTCCCATGTTTCCGTCCACGGGCCGGGATTTTCGTCGGACATTTTTAGGACGTAGTTGGAGCCGGAGATGTAGGGCTTGGTGGTGAAGGTGCCACCGTCGGCAAACTGCGACATACCGTAGATGTTCGGAACCATGACCCAGTCGTAGGCGTCGATGAAAAACTCCATGAACCACCGGCAGACGGCGTGCGGATCGAAACGGCAGAGCAGCATGAAATTCCCGAGGATCATCAGACGCTCGATGTGGTGGCAGTAGGCCTCATCGTGGAGCTGGCGGATGATGCGGTCGATGGGCGGGATGCCGGTGGTGGCGTCGTAAAAGGACTTCGGGATGGGACGAGTGTGATCGAAGAAATTCGTGGTGCGGATCGCGATGCCACGATGCTTGTAAATGCCGTGCATGAACTCTCGCCAGCCGATCACCTGGCGGACAAAGCCCTCCAGCGAGTTGAGCGGGATGCCCTTTTTCGCGAGCGCGGCATCGATGATTTCCTGCGGAGTCAGCAGTCCGATGTTAAGCGCGGGGGTAAGGACGGAGTGGTTGATGAAGGCGTGCCGGGTGGAGATCGCATCTTCGTAAACGCCGAAATCCGCGAAGCGCTCGGTGATAAAATTTTCAAGCCACTCCCTCGCATCCGAGCGGGTGACGGGATAGCGGAAATGTTCGGTGCAGCCGGGGTTGTTAGGGAAATGTTTCTCCACCCAGGCGATGGCCTCCTCGACATACGGATGGCGCGGCGCGGACGGCGGAGCAGGCGGAGTGTGGTTCTTTGGGAGCTTCTTGCGGTTGTCCTCATCGAACGACCATTGCCCGCCCTCCGGGTTGCCATCGGCATCGACGAGAATGCCCATCCGTTTCCGCTGCGCCTGGTAGAAGTGCGCCATGAACGGCTTTTTCCTGCGGGCGATGTGTTCCTCAAGAAACTCCGGCGGGGAAAGGAAGGCCGGGGTCGGGTGGATATGTAGCGCGATTCCCCGCCCTTCCGCGAAGCGACGCAGGCGCTTCTCGATGATGAAATCGTGCGGCTCGGCGAGGTGGAGATCGGTTAGGCCGGGGGGCAGCGTATTCTGATATGAATCGGTTATTTGGACGTTGTGGCCGAGTGAGCGGAGTTCATCGGCATACGCCCTCATCGACGCGCGGTGAAGGACGAGCTTCTGCTTGTGAAAAACGACCGGGTGATGCCTGTCATTTCCGAAAAACATCGGATCCTCCGCAAGGAAAACCGGACGCCCCGGCGCGAGGGCGGGATGCTCCGCGAAAAGTTGGTGAGGAAAAATCAGGGCAGCTTCGGACATGGTGGGAACTTGGCGAGAGGCAAGGTGCGCACAAGGAGTTTGGCAACGCGGTCACTCCGCCAGCGAGCGGATGAATTTTGATAGGAAAGCCTGGCCTTCCTCGAACTCACGGATGTCGATGAACTCGTCCTTGGTGTGCGCCTGGGCGATGGAACCGGGGCCGATGCAGATTGAGGGGATACCGGCGTCAGAAAGATGCGCGGCGTCGGAAAACCACGGCGCGCCGACGGTTTTCGTGCGTGGATCTGTGGCGAGGAGTTTTTGGATATAGGGGTTATCGGGATCAGTCTCCATCGGCGGGTTCTCGTGGGCGTAGCCGATTTCCAGGGGCAGGTGGAGCTGAGCGATCATCTCGCGCAGGAACTGCAGCGCGCCGCCTGAGGAATACAGATCCGGGGTCTGGCGGATATCGATTTCCGCGCGGGCGTAATCAGGCACGATGTTGGGGCGGGTGCCGCCGGTGATCGTGCCGATGTTCATCGTGGACGAGCCGAGAATGGGATCGGTGTAGGCGGCAAGCGCGGGCGCGAGGTTTTCCTGGAGAATGAGGAGGGCGCGGGCGAGCTTGAGGATCGCGTTGTCGCCGAGCTGCGGCTGCGAGGAATGCGCCGCCGTGCCAGTGGCGGTGAGGGTCGCCCACAGTGAGCCTTTCGTGATGTGGACGATGTCCATCGAGGTCGGCTCTCCGACGAGGGCGAATTGGTAGTCCTTCGCGTGATGCCGCGCAAAATGCTTGGAGCCGTACTGCGAGGCCTCCTCGCCCATGAAACCCACGAAATCCACCGCGACCGGCAGATCCGCGAGGATGTCTTTGTTTTCCGCCAGTGCGCCGAGCATCGCGGCCATCGGCCCCTTCGTATCGCAGGAGCCGCGGCCCCAGATTTTTCCGTCGCGGATCTCGCCGGAAAAGGGATCGATCGTCATGCCCTCGACCCCAACCGTATCGAGGTGCGGGCCGAGAAGGATGCGCGGGCGTCCGTCGAGCGGCGCGAAACGGGCGATGAGGTTGGGGCGGCGCGGCTGGATTTCCTCCAGCGTCACGTCCGCGCCGATGCCGGTGAGCCACTCGGCAAGGAAATCCGCCATCGCCTGCTCGTGGGTCACGCCCGCCTGGTCGGCGGCCGCGTTGTCCGGGTTGACTGAGGGGATACGGATGAGCTGTTGGAGAAGCATGGGGGAAACTCTAAATTTTAAACCATAAACTTCAAGGAAGACGAATGCTGCAGACGGATTTAGAGATCGACATGCGGTGAACGGAGGCCAAAGATCTGATCGAAAGGCTGGAACGATGAGAAATTCCCTGAATATCCTGTCTATTCTTGCCGCATCCTTCGCCCATCCCATTACGGGCATTTTCGTTACCCGCATGGGGCAGGCGCACGCACAATTTTTCATGGAACTGAACGTGAAACTGTCGGTTGTCTCGCAGGCGGCGGTGCCCTACGCGGAGTCAGGAGCACCGGTCGCCGTCGGACTTGTCCTTGGTCTCGCAACGTTGGTGGGGCTGGGCCTGGTTTTCCGTTCCGAAAAGCACAGGTGGCTGTTGCCGTTCCTGCTCTCCGTTTCTTTCGTCCTTGTGATCCTCCATATCACCTTTGTTTGGATCGGGGTGAATGTCCCTCTTTTGCATATGGTGCCGACGATGGGAGAATGAGTCACTAGGAGCGGAAGCCGTCATGTCAGACAGGGAAGCATGCTGCTGCGCCTGAGCGTTAACGCAACTCATCTTGAAGGGGACTGTATGCCAGGCGACGTGGCGGCGGATTGCATCCGCCCTGCCTTCCTCGGGTTTTGTTTGGCATGGCGGATGC
>JAYTOE010000071.1:0-35040 GCA_043747935.1 Akkermansiaceae bacterium | reverse complement strand
TGGATGGAAGCGGAGCGGGGTTTGTTTCTTCAGGTTCTTGCGGTGTGGACATCCGCGAATCGTCGGGATGTAATTACAAAGTACAAGTTTATTATCAGGGAATAAGAAATTTAGATGCGTTTGCCCTGCCTTCGATACGACGTTTCCATCGCCAAAAACTACCTCTCGGCGTTCGAGCTGGGTCAAATGCAGCGCATTGTCTCCGCTTACCTCGACATGGCCGAAATGCAGGCGATGCGGAAAATCCCGATGACCATGGAGGATTGGGAAAAGCGTTTGGGCGGATTCCTTCAGCTCTGGGATCGGGAAATCCTACAGGATGCAGGCAAGGTCTCAGCGGAGTTGGCAAAGGCTCACGCGGAAAGTGAATTCGAGAGATACCGCATCGTGCAGGACCGCCTGTTCGAGTCGGACTTTGACCGGATGATCACTGAGCTGCCGGATCAAGGGGAGAATCCATGATTGCGCCTGAGGACTGAACCCTTTCACAAAAAATCCCCACCTGGCGCGTCGGCCAAGCGGGGATTTTCGGAAGGATCGCAGGCGCGTCGGTCAGGCCTTTTTGACATCAACCCACTGCTTCGTCTTCGCGGACTCAAGCACCGCGTCGCAGACGTATTGGGTGCCGAGGGCGTGGCGGAAGTCCGGGTAGCGTTTCTCGGCGGAGGGGTCGTCGAGGGATTTGAAGAACTCGGCGAGCTCGTGGGTGAAGGAGTGCTCGTAGCCGAGGCAAAGACCCGGCACCCACCAGTTGCCGGCGTAGGGGTGGTCGCCGTCGGAGCAGTGGATTTTGCTCCAGCCGCGGCGGTCGCCGGGGACGCCGTGGTCGAAGTATTCGAGATAGTTCATGTCGTGGAGATCCCAGGAGAGGGATTTCTTGGCTCCGTTGATCTCGAAGGTGTTGAGCGCCTTGTGGCCACGCGCGTAGCGGGTGGACTCGAAGATGGCGAGCGAGCCGTTTTCGAAACGGGCGAGGAAGGCGCAGGCATCATCGATGGTGACGGGATGCTTCTCGCCGGTGGCGGTGTGGACGCGCTCTTTGATGAAGGTTTCCGTCATCGCGGAGACGGAGACGATGTCGCCGTTGATCCAGCGGGCGGTGTCGATGCAGTGGGCGAGCAGGTCGCCGGTGACACCGGAACCCGCGGCCGCGGCATCGAGACGCCAGAGACCGGCTCCGCCTTGCGGGAGCTCTTCGGAAATCGTCCAGTCCTGCAGGAAATTCGCGCGGTAGTGGAAGATCCGGCCAAGCTCGCCGGCATCGACGATGTTTTTTGCAAGGGTGACGGCGGGAAGGAAACGGTAGTTGTACCAAACGAGGTTCGGCAGTCCGGATTTCTCGACAGCCTCCACCATCTTCTCGCCCTGCGCGCCGTTGAGGGCGAGGGGTTTTTCGCAGAGGATCATCTTGCCATACTTTATGCACTCCAGCGCGATCTCGGCGTGGGAGTCGTTGGGCGTGCAGATATCGACCGCGTCGATGTCGTCCCGTTTCACAAGCTCCCGCCAATCGGTTTCGTAGGAGGCGTAACCCCATTTTTCGGCGAAGGCTTTCACCTTTTCCTCATCGCGCCCGCAGACCGCCTGGCGGACGGGCACGTGCTGCGTGTCGAAGAAGTGAGAGAGCTGCGAATAGGCGTTCGAGTGGGTGCGACCCATGAAGCCGTAGCCGATGAGTCCGATGCGTATTTCTTTTTTGGACATGATGGTTTGGTTTTCGGATTTGAAATCAGAGGGCTTTGTCCACGTCGATCATCGCCTTGAGGATGGCGTTCCAGGTGGTGGCGTCCTCGAGGACGGAGTTGTCGAACATGCAGCCGTCCCAGCAGATGTGCTTGATGCCGCGCTCGGCGGCACCTTGCAGCCAGTAAGTGGAGCATTTCGCAATGTCGAGACGCCCGTTGGGATCATCGGCGCGGCAGTGGCGGCCGGTCTTGTCGTGGGAGCCGGTGCCGTGCACGGAGCCGTCGTTCTGGGCGACGTGGAAATCCAACGTCCATGGGCGCAGGGCATCGGTCATGATCTTGTAGGCGGCCCAGAATTCGGCGTCGCTGTAGCCTTCCTTGAGGAGGGCGGATTCGGGCGCATTGTAGCCCATGAGGTAGAGATAGGTGTGCGCGAGATCCGCCTGGAAACCGACTACGCCGGGCATGGCCGTGGCTTCGAGGGTATCCACTGCGGCTTTCCATGAGTGGAATCCGCCCCAGCAGATCTCACCTTCCGCCGCGATGCGCTCGCCGTGTTGCTCGGCGACTTTTCCGGCCTCACGAAAGGTCTTGGCGACCTTCGCGGTGTTGCCCGCGATGTCCTTCGCGAAATCCGCCGTGCCTCCCGCGGTATCGACGCGGATGATGCCGGACTTGCGGACGCCGTGCTCGTTCAGGATGCCCGCGATGCGGCAGGTCTTCTCCACGGCGAGCACGAAATTCTTGCAATCGTCATCGGAGCCGAAGGCTGGGCCGCCGACCGTTCCCGGCCAGACGGGAGCCACCAGCGAACCGACGGAAAGGCCTTTCGAAGCGATCAGATCCGCCATTTTACGGATATCGTCGTCCGAGCCGTCTGGGTCGGTGTGGGGATGGAAAATGAAGAGATCCACGCCATCGTATTTGCGACCGCCCACTTCGGCGGCGACGGTGAGATCGAGCATGTGCTCAAGGGAGATCGGTGGGTGGTCGGTGCCGGGCTCTTTGCCGACAAGTCCTGGCCACATTGCGTTATGAAGTTTGAGTGTGCTCATAGGTCGCGACGTTTTTCCCGCCTCCCGCGGGGCTTGTCAAACAACTTGGGAAAAAACCACGCAAACAGACATAATCGGAAATCGTCAGCCCCGGAGAAACGCGCCGATAAGGAGCGAATAAACGCGGCTTCTGGGGATACGGATTCCCTTTCCAATCTCGCGGAGGGATGCGTTTTTCAGCAGCGCCAGGGTCTCCAACCCGATCCATGCGGGCAGCGAACTAGCGACACGTAGTCGCTTCGAGCGCAGGGCTTTTGAATACTCCAATCCGCTGCCGACACGCCGCACCGCGATTTCACGCCATTCGGAAAAAACGGCCATGAGGCGGGCTTCGTCGCCTGGATCGTTCACCGGTAGGTAGCAGCGTCCGGCACGCAGATCGGCGGGGAGATCGCGTAGGATATTCACCAACTGCAGGCCGCGTCCATATTCGGCGGCGAGCTTGAGCATTTCTTCCCGGGGTGCTTTCGAAAAATGATCACTCAGCGTCGCGTAGCCGAGCTTCGTCCAGAACTCGCCGACGCACCCGGCGACGCGCCACGTGTAATCGTCGAGAGCAACAACATCCGGCAAGGCGATGATGTTCTGCGATGACGCGTTTCCGAAGCGCTCCAAGTCGAGCTTCTGCCCGCTGATGATTGTGTCGAGCACCTCGCGGATCAGGGCGAGGGGGGCGGGATCGATTTCACGAAGGGTTTCGAGGATGGATGTATGATTTTCTAACAGGCGCTTTTCCTTGGGGTCGGGCGTGCCTTCGATGAGGTGATGCGGCCAAGGCGCAGGCTCGGCGCGACCGGCGACCTGACGGGCATGGAGATCGAGGAAAGCCATGCGCTCTGCTGCCGGTAATATTGCGGAATCGGCGATGGTGTCGCTGGCGCGGGCGAGGAGATATGCGATGCCAGCCGGTCGCCTCATCGGTGCGGGCAGGAGACGCAGGCTGAGGTAAAAGGAGCGCGAAACACCTTTTAGGACATCGTTCCCAAGCTCGCGACCGTCATTCATCCACCGCAAGGATACGTCCGCAGTTCTCGCATTGCGTGACCTCTTTTCCCTGCTGCACCGCGATGCCGGTGGAGGCGATCACCTTCATGTGGCAGCCGGTGCATTTGCCGTCCTTGAGGCTGGCGATCGCCATGCCGTCCTTGGATTTCATCAGCTTCTCATAAAGCGGCAGGTGATCCTCAGAGACCTCTTTCACGAGCTTGTCGCGCTCCGCCTGAACCTCGGCGGCCTGCGTCTCCAGATTGCCTTGACGCTGCTTGATCGTGGCCAGATCCTCATCGATCACTTTCTGGGTTTTCGCGAGAAGAGCCTCGGCCTCCTTGTAAGATTTGCGGAAAGAGTCGACCGCCTCCATCGCTTCTAGTTCGCGCGTCTCGAACTCATCGAGATCCTTTTCGTAGCGCGTCACCTCATGGCCGAGAGCGTTATACTCCTCGTTTTTCTTGGTCTCGAACTGCTGGTTTTTGAGCCGCTTGATGGTTGTGCGGCGCGTCTCTGCGTCCATCTCGATCTTTTTCACCGCAAGTTCTGCGGCGAGCAAATCGTCGTGGGCTTTTTTCACGGCGGCGGTGTCACCGGCCAGTTTCGCCTTCGCCCGAGCCTCGTCCTGAGGCAGTTTCGCCAGTTCCTTCCGCAAGGTGATCAAGCGCCTGTCCCTATCCTGCAACACCAACAATGCCCGTATCTCATCCAACATGGGAAAGAACTAGCCGCCGGATTCCCGACCCGCAAGCACCGCTTGCCATCGGCGTGTGATTCGCTGTTCAGCTTTCCTTGAGCCATTTCTCATGACCCCACAGTCCCCAAACGACTCCGGCAAAGCCGAAGGTGAGCAGCAGCGGTGGCAACCCTTCCACCAGCGCGATGCCAAACGGCCCGATCGCATGGAGGAAATCGTTGTCAATATACTGCGGGGCAAGGAGGAAGTGCAACCGGGCGACGAGCAAGGCCGCCGCGCCGAAGCCCATCATGGTGCCGCCCCATGACTTGTCGTTTCTCACAAGGCGCAACGCCGCGAGAGCCAGGATACCCAGGCCGATGATGCCGAGTGCGTCGAAAATCAGGCCGTTCGTAACGATGGTATCAAGCAATGGATTCATGAGCGGAAACGGTGCGGGTTCTTGGGAATTTCAGTGCAGCGGGCATACGGATCAGACCGGAATGAAGTCCAAGACCTAAGCCGAAGACGAGCCAACCGGCGTTCATCACGACGAGCTTCACGGCGTGCCAGCCCATGGCAGTGGCGGGGTCATGGAGATGGGCGCGGGGATGGAACTTTTCGATAATCCCGGCCTCATACATGGGAACCAGGATCGCGTAGCCGAAGCACAGCATGAGTGCTCCCGCCATGATCAGACGTGCAGACCAGCCCCGTGTGTCCCTGGTCATCCGCCAAGCGACGATGAGAAGGAAAACACCCATTACGATTAGGAATACAGGTCGGGTTGCCTCGATGGAGGCGATGGGCGTGATCGGGGGCAAGCACATAACCCTCAAGCTTGAACCAGTTCGTAAAGCTTCTAACAAGAGTTATTAACAACGTATTTACAAACATCGAACATCACGAAAATAAACGGAATGTTTAATATAAATGGATGGCTTGATACTAAGCTTTTCCGTGTAATCAGGAGTCGCTGCATTTTTCCACGATGTGCTTGCTCCTCTCCGTCCCGTCCGTTACCGCTGTCCCCGCATGAGCGAAGCATCCAACCAACCGCTGTCCACCGAAGCAGAACTGATCGCCGTCCGTCGCGAGAAGCTCGCCAGGCTGCGCGCCCTCGGCGTCGATCCCTTCGGCGCTCGTTTCGAGATCCAGATTACCCCTGCGGGTCTGAAAGCCGACTTCGCGGATGAAAAAAAGGTCACCAGCGCCGGTCGCATCATCGCGCTGCGCGATATGGGGAAATCCGTCTTCTTCAGCATCGGTGACGCCCACGGCGCGATCCAGTGCTACCTCAGCGTGAAGGATCTCGATGAAACCCAAGCCGCGATCTGGAAATGCCTCGACCGCGGGGACTGGGTCGGCGTCACCGGGGTCACGTTCACCACCCGCACGGGGGAGCCGACGATCAAGGTGGAATCCTTCACCGTCCTTTCCAAATCCCTGCGCCCGATGCCGGACAAGTTCCACGGCCTTTCCGACCGGGAAACGATCTATCGCAAACGCCACCTCGACCTGATCGGGAACCCCGCCAGCGCCGCGCTGTTCATCACCCGCTCCCGGATGATCGCGGAAATGCGAAGCTTCCTCCACGCGCGGGACTTTCTGGAAGTGGAAACTCCCATGCTGCAATCCGTCGCCGGCGGTGCGGCCGCCCGACCTTTCGAGACGTATCACAACGCCCTCGGCATGCCGCTCACCTTGCGCATCGCTCCGGAGCTTTTCCTCAAGCGCCTGTTGGTCGGCGGTTTTACGAAAGTTTTCGAGCTGAACCGGAACTTCCGCAACGAGGGCATCTCACGCCGCCACAATCCCGAGTTCACCATGTTGGAGGCGTATTGGGCTTTCTCCGATTTCGAGGAAATGGCGAACCTCGTCGAGGAACTCACCTGCCACCTCGCGGAGAAATTCTGCGGCGGCCTGAAGATCGAGCACAAGGACGAGGACGGCAACGTCACCCGCACCATCGACCTCACCCGTCCCTGGAAACGCGCCAGTTATCACGACCTCATCAAGGGCGCGGCGGGCGATGACTTCTTCGACATCACCCCGGAGCAACGCCGTGCGAAATGCGAGCAACTCGGCGTGCAGCTTTCCGAGAACATGGAGGACTACGAGGTCATCCAGCAGGTCTTCGAGAAAAAGGTCGAGGAGCACACCTTCGATCCCTGCTTCGTCACCCGCGTCGCCAGCGAGTTGGTTCCGCTGGCGAAAGTCTCGCCCGGCGGCAAGACCGTGGAGGTTTACGAACTGATCATCAATGGCCAGGAAATTTCACCGGGCTACTCGGAGCTCAACGACCCCGATCTCCAGCGCGAGCGCCTCGAACACCAGTCCGGCGGTGAGGAAGAGCAGAAGGTCGATTACGATTTCATCGAGACCCTCGAACACGGCATGCCCCCGGCCGGCGGCATCGGAATCGGCATCGACCGCCTCGTCATGATGCTCACCGGAGCGCCCACCATCCGCGATGTGGTGCTTTTCCCGCTGCTGAAGAAGAAGGATTGAGATCAGCACAACCGCGAAGCGCAAGGAGCGGCTGCCTTCGGCTGCCGTTTTCATCGTCATCGGCGGATTCTGATCCGCCGCCCCATGCCATTTTTACGCCGCATCCGCATCTGCGTCCGGCTTGCGGCGGCGCAGGGAAGGGGACTTTGTTCCCTCGACCACATGGCGGTTGATGGAGACGCCTTCGATATCTCCCCGGGAGGGGACGTCGAACATGACATCGAGCATGAGTTTCTCGAAAATGGAGCGGAGCGCGCGGGCTCCGGTGCCGCGATCGACAGCCTGCCTGGCGATGGCGCGGAGGGCGTCGCGGGTGATGCGGAGCTTGACGTTGTTGAGGGCGAGCTGCTTCGAATACTGCTTCACTAGGGCGTTCTTCGGCTCGGTGAGGATGCGGACGAGCTCGTCCTCGGTGAGCTTGCGCAGGGAGGTGATGACGGGAAGGCGCCCGATGAACTCGGGGATCAGGCCGAAATGGAGGAGGTCTTCCGGCAGGACTTTTTCGAGGATTTTTGAGGTCTTCTCGTCGAGGTCGTTGTTGGTATGGTTTTCGGAGTGGAAACCCAGGGTTTTGCTGCCGAGGCGGCGTTTGACAATGTCTTCCAAGCCGACGAACGCGCCGCCGCAAACGAAGAGGATCTTCTCGGTGTTGACCTGGATGTATTCCTGTTGCGGGTGCTTGCGGCCGCCTTGCGGGGGGACGTTGCAGACGCTGCCTTCGAGAATTTTCAACAAAGCCTGCTGGACTCCCTCGCCGGAAACGTCGCGGGTGATGGAGACGTTCTCGGTCTTGCGCCCGATCTTATCGATCTCATCGACATAGATGATGCCGCGCTCGGCGCGCTCGACATCGAAGTCTGCGGCTTGCAGCAGGCGGAGGATGATGTTTTCTACATCCTCACCCACGTATCCGGCCTCGGTGAGCGTGGTGGCATCGACGATGCAGAAAGGAACATCCAGCACGCGGGCGAGGGTGCGGGCGAGAAGGGTTTTCCCGGAACCGGTGGAACCAAGCAGCAGGACGTTCGATTTCTCGATCTCCACATCCTTGAACTCGGCGGAAACACCCAGGTTGTTCTGGTTGAGGCGGAGGTAGTGGTTGTAAACCGCGACTGAGAGGACTTTCTTCGCCGTCTCCTGGCCGATCACATACTGGTCGAGCTCGTGGAGCAGCTCGGCGGGGGTCGGGATCTCCTCACGCTTGTGCGAGGCTTTGCCCTTGCCCTTCTTGCCGAGGGAGTCGGGTGGGTTCAGCTCCTTGGCGAGGATGTTGCTGCAGACATCCACGCACTCGTTGCAGATATACACGCCGGGGCCGGCGATGAGTTTCTTTACCTCTGAGTGGCTCTTTCCGCAGAAGGAGCACATGGTGAGATTGGATGCGCGGGCCATGCTAAAAACTCTAAACTATAAATTTTAATTTCTAAACAAAGAACTTCAGTCAGTCCTTTTTCTCGGTCTCTGCCTGGATGCCTTCCGGGAGCTGTTTGCGGGATTCGAGAACCTTGTCCACGAGGCCGTAGGCGACGGATTGCTCGGCGGTCATGTAGTTGTCGCGGTCGGAGTCGTTCTCGACTTCCTCGACGGTCTTGCCGGTGTGCTTGGCGAGGATGCCGTTGAGGCGTTTCTTGAGGTTGAACATGAATCCGATCGTGCGCTCCACATCGGAGGCCGTGCCGGATGCACCGCCGGAAACCTGGTGGATCATCACGTGGGAGTTCGGCAGGCAGAAGCGCTTGCCCTTCGTGCCGGCTGTGAGCAGCACGGAACCCATCGAGGCGGCGATGCCGATGCAGTAGGTGTTCACGTCGCAGGTCAGGAACTGCATGGTGTCATACATCGCGAGACCCGCGGTGACGGAGCCGCCGGGGGAGTTGATATAGATGTGGATGTCCTTCTTCGGATCCTGCATTTGGAGGAAAAGAAGCTGAGCGATCACCGAGTTCGCCACGTAATCGTCGATCGGCGTGCCGATGAAGATGATGCGGTCCTTAAGCAGGCGCGAGTAGATGTCGAACGAGCGCTCGCCGCGTCCGTCGGACTCGATGACGATGGGCACGTAATAGCTGTTTTTCGGAGCCTGCTGCTGGCCCGAGTGATTGGAGGGTGGGAAGAGGTTCATGGTTGTTCGGCGGGTAAGGCTTCGAGTTCCGAGGCGGAGACTTGCCTGACGTTCGCGTGTTCGACGAGGAAGTCAATGGTGCGTCCTACGAGGAGTGATTTGCGGATCGATTGGATGCGGCGCGTGCGCTGGAGATCCTTGACGACCTTCTTGAGCGGTTCCTTGCGGGACTGCGCGATGCGGGAAATGTGAGCGAGTAGATCCGAGTCCGGCACGGTAATATTTTCGGCGGCGGCGATTTCCTGGAGGATGAAATTCGTGCGAAGGTTTGTCACCGCGCGCTGGGTGGCGACGGTGAAGATCTCTTGTTGGCGCTCCATCATTTCCTCATCGGACGCGCCTTGCTTGCTGCCTTCCTCGACCAAGGTGTTCGCCTGGCTCTGTGTCTCGCGCATGACGATTTCCTCGGGCAGTTCGAAGGTTGCCGATTTGTTCAGGTGCTCGACGATCTGGTTGACTTTGAATTCACCGATCTGCTTTTCCTTTTCCCCGGCCATGTTGGTGCGGATGAGATCCTTGATTTCGGAAAGGGTCTTGCCCGGGAGGAGCTTTTCCGCGAAGGCGTCGTCGAGTTCTGGCAGCTTGCTGGCCTTGATTCCTTGGAGGGTCGTTTGGAGGGTGATTTCCTTCCCATGAAGCTCTTCGAAGGGGAAATCCTCGCCCAGCGAGATGGTAACGGCCTTTTCATCGCCGACGTTCATGCCGGCGAGTTGCACGGCATATCCGGGCAGGAAAGCACCTTCCTTCACGGGCAGCCAATGGTTCTCGCGCTTCGCAAGGTATTGGCCTTTTTCGCCGATCGCTTCGGTCAGCGGCTGGCCGTCGACGGTGGTGGTGAAATCGACGACCGCGATGTCATCCGCCTGAAGGGCACGGCCGGTGACGTCCTCGAACTCGGCGAGGCGCTCGCGGAGGCTCTGGAGTTGCACGTCGAGTTCCTCGTCGGTGACCTCGGCGGAAGGGGCTTTCACCTCGATGCCCTTGTATTCCGGTAGAGTGATTTCCGGGGCGAGGATCAGTTTGGTTTCAAAAGCGATGGATCCGTCCGGGCGCTCGCTGAGGTTGTCGGGGAATCCGAAATCGAGCACCTTCAGGCTCTCGTCTTCCAGCGCCTGATCGCAGGCTTCGCTAAAAAGGGCTTCGGTGAGCTCCTCGGAGATCTGTTTCCCGTAACGCTTCTGGACGACGTTCTTCGGGGCTTTGCCGGGGCGGAAACCGGCGATTTTCGCCTGCGAGGCGTAGGTGGAGGCGATTTCCGTGCGCTTCGCCGCGACATCGGCCGCCGGGACTTCCACTTTGAGGGTTGCGATGCATTTCGGCTGTTTTTCGACGACGATATTCATAAAGTTCTGCGTTGGGAGGGGGAAACTAGGGGCGGGTGGGCGGTGTTGGCAACTTTCAACTCGCCAAAAATGGAATGGTTCCTCCGTCGCCTTCTCGGAATTCGTCGGAGGGACGTTCTTGGCGGAAATGAGGCCGATCACGGTAGGCTGGCCGGAATGCGAATACCAGTCGTCACTGTGACGCAGGGGCGAGGCGGATTCCGAAGAAATCCTCCATCACGGCGCGATAGACCTCGCGCTTGAAGGAGGGGAGCCAGTCGAGATCGAACTCATCAGGCAGGATCCAGCGGTAGGCACCGAATTCCTGCGGCGTCTGGTTCACATTGATGGGCGGGGCGGTGGGCTTGAGCTTGCAGAGAAAGTAGGTTTGCTCCTGGCCGTGGTTGCCGTGCTTGCGGATTTTTTTCACCCGGACTTCGGGAGGGTAGAGGTAGCGGTAACCGTCGCGGCGGTCGAGGATCTCGTAATCGTTTTTCCCGAGCCCCACTTCCTCGCGGACTTCGCGGACAAGCGCGGCCTCCATGCTTTCGCCGTCATCGACGCCACCCTGCGGAAACTGCCACGAGCCGGGCACGTTCCAGCGCTCGCAGATGAGCAAGCTGCCATTGCCGTTGACAATGAGAGCGGCGACGTTCGGACGGTAGCGAACCATTGCCGAAAGCCTGCCATGTCACGACAGCCGGATCAATCATTAACTTTTCCTAAGTATTATGGAAGCTGGCCAAAGCCGCGTCTCGGTGGCATAAATGAACAGTCATGAAAATCTCGTCGTTTCTCGTCATCGGTGTAATTGCCCTTTCACCACTCGCGCTTGCCCAGAACACCGGGCCGGGGGCGAATCCGGATCCAAATCAGCCGCAGGTAGATCCCAAGAAGGATGACGACAAGGAAACTAGGAACGGCTTCTGGGAAGCGAACCTCGCGGGCGGAAATTATCTGGTAGCCTTGGGTCGCATCTCCTCGGTGAGCCGCCACAAGTATGTGCTCGACGGGACGGTCATTGTCGATGAGGTGACGATCGATACCGAGGGGCAAGCGTTAGTCCGCTTCTATTTCATCTCTCCGATCGAGATCGGGGGTACCGGCGCGGCGGCATCGGAGGCTCTGGAAAGGATAGCGGCTTTGGCGGATGGCGCGGCGCGGCGGGGGGGCACGGATGTCCAGGACATGGTGGTGAAAAAGTATCCTCTCACGACACACTCCAAGACGGTCGAGTACCGTCTGCTTTCCGAGCAACAGCTCGGCACCCTGTATCAGAGTGCGAAAACGGCTTGGGTCACAGGCCGGGGCAGGGTCTTCACCGGGCGGTGAGTGAATCTACGCGCTCGCCAAGCGGCAGATCGCCGCACAGCATCCTGCCGTGACCGGACAGGAAATACGTGAGACGCTCGATCGCGCCAGGGTGCTGCCCAGCAAGCAGCTCGGCCAGAATTTCCTGACCGATCCGAACATGGCCCGCTGGATCGTTTCCCAGTTGGAAATTTCTGCGGATGACACGGTCGTCGAGGTGGGGCCGGGCACGGGATCGCTGACGGAACATGTGGTTGGCAAAGCCAAGCGGGTGGTTCTGATCGAGTTCGACGGTCGCCTCGCCGGTGCCCTGAAAGAGCGGTTCAGCGACCGCGATGATGTGGAAGTCCACCATGCCGACGGTGCGAAATTCGATCGCCGCACCCTTTTCAAGCACGGCCCGGTCAAGTTCCTCGGGAACCTGCCGTATTCCTCCGGCGGGGCGATCATGAAGAACATGCTCTGCCGGCCGCATCCGTTTTCGCGCGCGGTGATCATGCTCCAGAAGGAGGTGATCGACCGCCTGTCCGCGCAGCCCGGCGTGAAGGATTACGGCATACTCAGCCTTCGCATGCAGGTGGATTGGGAAATCACCTCCCTGCGCGTGGTGCCGCCGGAGGCGTTTTATCCGAGACCTAGCATCGACTCCTCGGTGGCCGTTCTGACCCCGCGCAACGAGGCGGGCGAGCCGACCTTCGACCTGCATTTGTTTGATGAACTCGTGCGAAGAGGGTTCGCGCAGCGGCGTAAGCAACTCGGGAAACAGCTTCCAGATTCGCCGCCATGGCGTGAGGTCGCGGAGAAACTCGGCTGGCCAGCGACCACGCGCGGCGAGGAACTCGATCTCACCAAATGGATCACCTTGACCCGCGAATACGATCTTCATCCGCTCAAAGACAAGCCGCAGAAAGACGGGGAGATCTTCGATGTTGTCGATGAGAACGATGTTCCCGTCGGCACCGCCACAAGGGCGGAGGTTCATTCGAAAAAACTCATCCACCGTGCGGTGCACGTCTTCGTGCTGAACCGCAACGGCGACCTGTATCTCCAGAAACGCTCGCGCCTGAAAGACATGAATCCGGGCGTGTGGGATTGCAGCATCTCCGGCCACCTCGATGCGGGGGAGGATTATCTCCAAGCCGCCGTCCGCGAGCTGGGCGAGGAAATCGGGATCACCGCGAAAGCGGAGGATCTGGAACTCATCGCTACGGCGAAGCCCTCAGTCGAAACCGGTTGGGAGCACGTCCACGTTTTCCTCACCCGCCACAACGGCGCGGTGAATTTCCCCGCTGCCGAAATCGAATCCATGATGCCTTTCCCCATCCCGGAGATCAAAGCATGGATCTCCGCTAGTCCCGAAGATTTCTCACCCGCATTCCGATTGATCTTTTGTACGTCAGGCTTAACCAAGCCGTGTAAATAAATACTACCCGCCATGAAGCTTGGTTTCTTCTACTTCGTTGTCTTTGCTTTGAGCGTCACGGCTTGTCAGGAAAAGCCCAAAGAGGAGGCGCGGGTGGAGGTGGTGGCGAAGGCTCATGCGGTTCCGGATTGGAAGGCTCATCCGATGTTGAGCTATGAGGTGATCCGGGAGTTTCCCCACGATTCCGAGGCATTCACGCAGGGCTTGCTGTTGTCGCAGGGGCAGTGGATTGAAAGCACGGGTGGATACGGCACGACAAGCATCCGCCGTGTGGAAAGGGAGACGGGCAAGGTGCTGATGAAGACGGATCTGCCGGCAGAATTTTTCGGCGAAGGGGCGGCGGTGATGAATGGAAAAATCTATCAGCTCACATGGCAGAGCCAGAGGGGATTCGTTTATGACACGAAGACTTTGCAGAAGCTGGGGGATTTCCAATACCAAGGGGAAGGCTGGGGGCTGACGAACGATGCGAGTTCGCTGATCATGAGCAACGGCAGCGACCGGCTTCGTTACATTGACCCGAAGACGTTCCGCGTGTGGCGGGAAATACAAGTGCGCATCGGTGGCAAGCCGGTAAACCTTCTCAATGAGATGGAATTCATCGAGAGCGAGATTTTCGCGAATGTCTGGCACACCGAGAAAATCGTGCGGATCAATCCGAAGGATGGAAACGTGGTCGGCGTGATCGATCTCACCGGGATCGATGCAAAGGAGAAAAGGCGCGATCCCCAGCATGTTCTCAACGGTATCGCCTACGATCCGAAGACAAAGGAAATGTTCGTCACCGGAAAATGCTGGCCGAAGATCTATCAGATCCGCCTGGTTCCGAAAAAGTGAACCGTCGTCACGATGTCACCGCCGAGCGGTCGTCGCTGAGGCCGGATTTCTCCAGGAAGTAATCGTAGCCGCCGGTGTAGCGGGTGACGAGTGCACCGCCCTGAGGATCTTTTTCGTTGCGGGTCACGTGGAGGGTTGTTTCCGCGAGGGTGCGGATGAAATGCACATCGTGGGAGATGAAAACGAGCGTGCCTTCGTAGGCTTTGAGCGCGTTGACTAGGGAATCGATGGAGAGGATGTCGAGGTGGGTCGTCGGCTCGTCCATGAGCAGGAGGTTCGGCGGATCGACGAGGAATTTCACGAGGTTGAGTCGTGATTTCTCGCCACCGGAAAGGATGCCGCATTTTTTCTCTACATCCGCACGGCGGAAGAGGAAGGTGCCGAGAATGGCGCGGGCGTCTTCCTCGCGGAGGGTGGTGCAGGCACCCATCACCTCGTCGAGGACGGAGTTGAATTCGTTGAGCGTCGCCGCACGGTGCTGGGAGTAGTAGCCGATCTTGGTGAGGTAGCCGGTATCCTTTTTCCCTGCATCGATTTCAAGCTCTCCGGCGAGGAGTTTCAGGAGGGTGGTTTTTCCCGCGCCGTTCGGGCCGACGAGGACGATCTTGTCGCCGCGCTCGATGGTGAGATCGAGATCCTTGTATATGCGTTTGCCGGGGTAGGATTGGCCGGCCTTGATGAGTTCGATGACTTTTTGGTTCGAGCGTGGTGGCTGCGGGAAAGCGAATTTGAAAGGCTTGCGCGGCGCGCGGGGTTTCTCGATGCGCTCGATTTTATCTACAAATTTGATTCGCGATTGGACTTGCGCCGCCTTCGATCCGACTTGGCGGAAGCGCTCGATGAACTCCATGTGCCCTTCGATTTCCTTGTTCTGGTTGCGGTAGGCTTGCACTTGCAGATCGTAGCGTTTCTCGCGCTGGTCCAGATAGGCGGTGTAGTTTCCGGTGTAGGAAATGAGCTGCGCGGCGTCGGGGTCGATCTCGATCACTGTCTCGATCATGGTGTCCATGAAATCGCGGTCGTGGGAGATCATCAGGATCGCGCCGGAGTAATTCAGCAAATAGCGCTGGAGCCAGAGAAGGGAGAGGAGGTCGAGGTGGTTGGTCGGCTCGTCGAGCATCAGCAAGTCCGGCTCCATGACGAGGAGCTGGGCGAGGTGGGCTCGCATGACCCAGCCGCCGGAGTATTCTCGGGCTGGTTTCTGGAAATCCTCCTGCTTGAAGCCGAGGCCGGCGAGGATCTTCTTCGCCTTTGGTTCGAGCTGGTAGCCGTTGAGCGCGGTAAATTGGTCTTGTGCTTTCGCGAACTCGGGCGTGCCGAGGTTTCCGGTGGCCTCGCCCTCACGGATCGTCCGCAGCAGGCCGATCATTTCCGGGGTGATCCCCATGGCGATTTCAATGATCGTTTCATCCGTAGGCTCGCCCGCCTCCTGCGCGAGGTAGCCGGTGATCGCGTATTCGTCGCGGTCGATGGTGCCTTCGTCGGGCTGGTCTTCGTCGAGGATCATGCGGAAAAGGGTCGATTTCCCCGCACCGTTCGGCCCCACAAGCGCGACACGCTCGCCCCAGTTGATGGACATCTCCGCCTCGCGCAGCAAAGTCCGCCCGCCGAGGGTCTTGGTCAGTTTCTTGATCGTTAGCACGCGGATGGGGTAGGGGAACCCGGCGCGGATGTCAACATGGACGGGCGGAAACAAATCGGTTGAACAAGAGAGCGACTTGTGCAATTGTCCAAGTCGATGAGTGTTGCGGATAAAATCGTCGTGGATGCGTCGGTGGTGATGGCGGTCGTTCTCAACGCGCCGGAAAAAGCCGGGATTATCTCTGCGACGAAAAGCGGCATTCTTCTTTCGCCCGGCTGCCTGACCTGGGAAGTGGGCAACGCGTTTTCGGCAATGCTCAAGCGAAACCGCCTCACGCTCGCGGAGGTAGAGGCGGGCTTGGCCTCATTTGAGGGCATCCCGATCGAGGAATCCGGCGTGGATCTGAAATCGGCCATGCGGCTTTGCAAGAAACACAGGATCTACGCCTACGACGCCTATTATCTGGAACTGTCCCTCAGGGCCTCGTTGCCCTTGCTCACGCTTGATGGGCGTATGGCGCAGGTTGCCGTGGCCGAGGGAATCAAAATCAGGGAAATATCATGAAACTCTACACATACAGCGACGCGCGACAAAAGTTCGCCAAGGTTCTAGAAGTTGCCAGCACGGAGGGAAAAGTCCTGATTCGCAGGCGCGATGGCAGCTTGTTCTCCCTGGTTCCGGAGAAGAAGAGCACCTCCCCTTTCGACGTGCCTGGCATCAGTACGGACGTCTCGACCCAACAGATCGTAGATACGCTCCGCGCCGAGCGTTCACGACCCCTGCGATGAGATGGACAATCCCCGGCATATCCGAAATTTGATAACGATCAAAATGCCGCAAACTATGAAGAATAAGACGTTTGCTTGCCTTGCTGTCCTTATTTTTGTCCTACCATCGTGCGGGCATAAGAAAAATGGGAAGGAGGCAGAAACCGGAGTGAAGACTACTGCCAACAATACGCCTGTGATCTCTTTGGCAGAACTGCGAATGAACCCGCAAGACTACCTTGATCGTGAAGTGTCTGTAGCGACCTACCTATTCACACATGAAGAAGGCCCGTGGATTGGTGACCATCTGGACAAACCACTCCTGAATACACTGAGCCTGAAATCCAGCGAGTCCAGTGAGCTTGTCGCGGCGAACTCCTCTAAATTTCGTTGGTGGTTCGAATACCAAGACGGTTTTCCAATCATTATCACAGGGATTTTCCGGGTTGGAGATTGGATGGCGCATGGTCAAGCTATCAAGGATCATCCATACCTTGAGGTCGCAAAGGCGAGGGAGGTTGGATCCGATGACGAAATCTGGAGTTCGAAAAAGACCAACGGTTTACAAAGTGAGCAGGAATAATTCAGACTTTCCCCCTTGCTCGACAAAACCCCTTCGAGCATCAGTATGCGTTACGTCAACCCAAGCACCTCATGGAAATCATCATCATCATCGCGGTCGTTGTCATGATTCTGATTGTCGTCATCTCATCGCAGTCGAAAGCGGGCGGGCGGGGGAGGAACAACGATAGCGGCGGCTGCTGCGGGCATAGCCATCATTCCGGCAGCTCGCACTCCGGTGATGACCGCCACTCTCTCCACGATTCGTCGCATTCCCACGACTCCCACTCCCATGACAGCGGAGGTTGGGGGGGCGGAAGTGATGGCGGCGGGGGAAGTGATTCTGGCGGAGGCGGGGGTGATGGAGGCGGCGGTGGAGGTGGGGATTGATTCGAGGGATCTGATCAATATCCATGCTGACTGAAACGGCGACTGAAGATCTCCGCCACGATCACCGTCACGCCGGCTGCTGCTGCGAGATGCAGTGCAGCGTTCCGCCTTCCTGGACGAGGTCTAGGCAGTCGATGGGGAGAATTTCACGGGTCGGAAATTGCTCGGCGACGATGCCGAGGGCGCGGTCGTCGTTTTTCCGCTGGCGGAAGGTAGGGACGAGGACGGCGTGGTTGAGGATGAGGAAATTCACGTAGGAAGCGGGGAGGACGGGCAGGCGCCAGCCGGGGATCTCGCAGGCCTGGGGGAGGTGGATGGGGAGGATTTCGTAGGGTCGGCCCGAGGGGGTGAGGAAATTTTTCAGCCGGTGCATGTTATCGGCGAGTGGATCGTGATTGGGCGAGGCGGCGTCCGGCTCATGGCAGGCGAGGATGGTGTCCTCGTGGGTGAAACGCGCGAGGTCGTCGATGTGGCCGTCGGTATCATCGCCCTCGATACCTTGGCGGAGCCAGAGGATTTCCGAGACACCGAGGGTGTCGCGGAGTTTTTGTTCGGTAACCTCGCGGGTGAGTTGGGGGTTGCGGTTCGGGTTGAGCAGGACGGCCTCGGTGGTGAGGAGCTGGCCGCGCCCGTTGATCTCGATCGCGCCGCCTTCGAGGATCATGCCGCCTTTGAAAAGGGGTAGGGATAGGGCGGTGGCGATGCGTTCCGGGATGGCGTTGTCGAGATCCCATGGACCGAATTTTCCGCCCCATGCGTTGAATTCCCAATCGGTGACGGCGAGGGCACCGGTGGCGTTTTTCACGAAGATCGGGCCGTGGTCGCGGCACCAGACATCGTTGTTAGGGTGGTCGTAGAGTTCCACGTTCGCGGGATCGGCCTTGGCGCGGTTGCAGGCGGCGGCGATGTTTTGATGGGAAGCTCCCGGCGCGTTGATGCGGACGGTCTGTGAGCGCGAGATAGCAGCGGCGATCTCCGCGAACTTCGCGTGGATGATGTCGCGCTTCTCCCCGCCCCAATGGCGCGGGTCGTCCACGGGCCAGGAAAGCCAGATCGCGGTTTGCGGGGTCCATTCGGCCGGCATGGCGTAACCGGATTGTGCGGGAGTCATGGGCGGGAACTTCCCGTTTCGCGCGGCGGACTTCAATCCCAACCTGCGTTCGGAGTGATTCCGTTCCCGATAATTCCATTGCATTTCCACGAAACGGCGGGTGATAGTCCGTGCAGCGTCATGTTTTCCCAACCCAATCCGAAGACCCTTGCCCTGCTGGCGTTGATTTTCCTTGTTCCGGCAAGTTTCCAAGCCGTCGCCGAAGAGGCTGACAAGAAAAAGGAGGAGGCGGTGACCGCGGCACCTGCGGAGACCGATGAAAAGAAAATTGAGCCCGTGAAGGACGGAGACGAAAAACCGAAGGAGGAGGTCGATCCCGCTGATGAAAAGCTGAAGCAAGTGGATCCCGATGATGAGGCGGCGGTGGAGGAGGCGGAGGCGGAGACTGCGGCGGTGGCGAGGCCGGTGGCTGCCGATCCGGAGCAGGTTTATGGTTGGCGGGAGAAGATCCTGATCGACGGAATCAAAGAGACGATCACCGCCAAGCTCGATACGGGAGCCTACACCAGCTCGATCCACGCCGAGGAGAAGGAGCTCTTCGAACGCGACGGGAAAAAGTGGGTCAAATTCATCGTCACGGAGCCGCGCAAAAAGGATGCACCGCGAGTGCGCCTCGAGGCACCGCTGGTTCGAACCGCGCGCATCAAGACGCCGGGCGGTGAGTCTGAGTCCCGCGAGGTGGTGCGGCTGGCCTTCAAAATCGGCGACCGCAAGCTGCGCGGAGACTTCACCCTGAACGACCGCGCGAACATGCTTTCCACCGTGCTCATCGGGCGCACCACGATCAAGCAGCTCGGCTGGATCGATCCGTCGCGGACGAATCTGGCGGACAAAAAGATCATGCGCTGAACCCGGGCGGACACATCCCAAGATGAAAGCCCAGACGAAATTGCTGATAGCGGTCGCCATGCTGATCGTGGTGGGCGGCGGGATGGCCGCTTACAAGTGCAAGCGGCTCGGGGTGCCTTTCTGGGAGGGGGAAAGGGTCGATGAATGGCTGGTTGAGGCGAAGGTTTCCTTCCTCGCCACGGGACGCAACGTGAAGGCGCGGCTGTCGCTTCCATCCATGGCGGTGGAGAATCGGGCGGGGCAGGAATCCGGATCGCTGGACTACGGTTATGATGTGGAGGAGGATCGCGGCGAATACACGGCGGTGTGGTCATCCGGTGCGCGCGAGGAGAACCAGGCGCTTTACTACCGGGTGCGTTTCAAAGGCGGGCTCGAAAGCGGCGGTGAGCCGAAGGCGGCGGCCGAGAAGCCGAGCGCGCCCGATGTGCCCAAGCTGCCGGGTTCGCTGGGTGCAGCTGCGCACAGCATCGTCACGCGGGCGAAGGATGTTTCCGCAGACCCGGATTCGCTTTTTGTCGCTCTCTTCAAACAGATCAACAACGGCGCAGCTTCCCAGGAATACCTGATCGTGAAACGCCACTACGAGAAGGAGGGTGTCGCCAGCCCGGACATCGCGATGGGCATTGATCTCCTCGGTCTCGCCGGCGTGCCGGCCCGCCCCGCTTACGGCGTGCTTCTCAACGATCTCAACAGCGGGCAGCTTCCTGTTCCCTTGCTGGAATACTATGACGGTGCTTTCTGGAAGGTCCGTGATCCGGTGAACCCCTCGAAGATCCCCGACGGCAGGGAGCTTTTCGTGTGGCACCGGGGCGGCGGCCCCTTGCTGGATGTGACGGGCGGCGGGGAGAACTCGCGGGTCACCTTCACGGTGGTCAAGGACCGCATCCCGCTCGCCACCCTGACCAATCTGCGCGATTCGCCGCTGCTGGTTTCCACCATCCTCGCCCTTCCCGCGGCGGAGCGGGAGAACTTTCGCTATATTGTGCTGATCCCGCTTGGCGCGTTCGTCGTTGTCTTGCTGAGGAATATTGTCGGCATTGCCACGCTCGGCACTTTCATGCCGGTGCTGCTCGCGCTTGCGCTGCTCGGGATCGAACCTTGGTGGAAAGGCATATTGATGTTTTCAGTTCTTGTCGCCGCTGGCCTCTGGTTCCGCTTCCTTCTATCACGCATGAACCTGCTCGTGGTTCCTCGCGTAGCCGCGTGTGTGGTGATCGTGACCCTGCTAATGATGCTGATGGGGGTGATCAGCTATCAACTCGGCTTCAGCGAGGGCATCAAGATCACCCTATTCCCTATGATCATCATCGCGTGGACGCTGGAGCGGATGTCGCTGATCTGGGAGGAGGAGGGGAAACGCAACGCGATCACCCAGGTCGCGGGTTCGGTCTTTGTCGCGGTCTGCGCCTACCATTTCATGAAGGTTTCGCAGATCCAGTATTGGGCGTTTTATTTCCCCGAGATGCTCCTGATCCTGCTGGCCGGCATCCTCCTCATCGGCCGCTACACCGGCTACCGCCTCTCCGAACTGATCCGTTTCAAGTCCTTCTCCAATGCCTGATGTGCCTGTCATCGCGGATGAAAAAACGGTGACTTCCGAGCACCGTTGGTGGCACCGCTGGTTCCGCACCCCGGGGGAGCTGAGGGAGCTGGGCGTCGTCGGAATCAACATGCGCAACGCGCGTTTCCTGCTGCCGAACAACCCGCGCCGCCTCTACGATCTGGTGGACAACAAGCTCCGCACGAAAGCCCTCGCCGAGGAGCACGGCATGAGGGTCGCGGAGACCTACGGTGTGGTTCGGAATCCCCACGACGCGAACATGGTCGAGAAGTTCTTGAACGGTAACGAGTCTTTCGTGATCAAGCCCACGCGCGGCTCAGGTGGAAAAGGCGTGCTGGTAATCGATGGTAAGAACGGGAAAAATTTCGTAAAGCCCAGCGGTGCCGAGGTGACGCCGGGCGATCTCCGTAACCACGCCACTAACATCCTCGCCGGCCTCTTCAGCCTCGGCGGGAAGCGCGACTACGCTCTAATCGAATACCGCGTGCTTCCATCTGCGCTGCTCACGGCACTCAGCTTCCAAGGTGCGCCGGACATCCGCGTCGTCACCCTCCACGGCTATCCCGTCATGGCCATGCTCCGCGCCTCCACGAAGGAGTCCGACGGCCGCTCGAACCTTCACCAAGGTGCGCTCGGCATCGGCATCGACATCGCCACCGGCATCACCGTCCGCGCGATCCATCACGGCAAGCCTGTCACCCACCACCCGGATCTCGGCATCTGTCTGATCGGCGTCCAGATGCCGGAGTGGGACACCATTCTTCACATGGCTGTCACCTGTCAGGCAATGACCGGTCTCGGCTACCTGGGTGTTGACATCATGATCGATGAAACCAAGGGGCCGCTGATGATCGAGGTCAACGCCCGCCCCGGTCTCGCGATCCAGATGGCCAATGGCATAGGGCTCATGAAAAGGCTGGAGCCTGTGGTTGAGGAGCATCGCCGCCACCCGAATGCCGATTTGCGCGCCAAGATCGCGTTTTCGCAGACTCACTTTCGCGCCAATCTGCCGCCTGTGCGGGTTTGATGAGATAATTCCTCAGTGGAATTTCGCGCTTGTTAGGCATGTCTTAGGATTTCAAAGTCAGCACACATGAGTGGCGTGGCGACGAATTACGAGGTGTGCATTGCGGGGACGGGTAGCTACGTGCCGGAAAGGGTGCTTACGAACGAGGAACTCGCGAAACGTGTGGATACCAGCGACGAATGGATTTTCTCGCGCACCGGCATCCGCGAGCGGCGTATCGCGGCGGAGGGCGAGTTCACATCGCACATGGCGAGCAAGGCCGCCCGCAAGGCTCTCGAACAGGCGGGGCTGGAGGCTTCCGAGATCAAGCTGATCATCGTAGCCACGATCACTCCCGACACACTCACGCCCGCCACCGCCTGCTACGTCCAGCAGCAGCTCGGAGCGATGAACGCCGTCGCTTTCGATATCTCCGCCGCCTGCTCGGGGTTTCTCTACGCGATGAAAATTTGCAAGCGCCTCATCGCCGACGGCGCATTTGAGAACGCACTGATCATCGGTGCGGAGAAGCTCTCTGCCTTCGTGAATTGGGAGGATCGCTCGACCTGCGTGCTCTTCGGCGACGGCGCGGGAGCCGCCGTGCTCCGCCGTTCAAAGCCGGGCGAGGGCGCGATCCTGGCCTCCGAGATGGGCACCGACGGCAATCTCACCCACCTCCTCAACATCCCCGGCGGCGGCTCCGCCTGCCCGATCACTTCGGAAAATGTCGGCACGCACCTCGCTACCCTCGCCATGCAGGGCAAGGAGGTTTTCAAGCACGCCGTGAACCGCATGAAGGAGGCGGCGGAATCCGTCATCCGCCGCGCGAACCTACAGGCCGAGGACATCGCCTGCGTGATTCCCCACCAGGCGAACCTGCGCATCATCGACGCCATCGCAGAGCGACTCTCCGTGCCCGAAGGTCGCGTCTTCGTGAACCTCGATAAATACGGCAACACCTCCGCTGCCGCCGTGGCCATCGCCCTCGACGAGGCCGCACGGACCGGCGCCTTCAAGCGCGGCGACAACATCGTCCTCGTGGTATTCGGTGCCGGCCTCACCTGGGCCGCCGCTGCCGTGAGGTGGTGATCCGGGTGGCGTAGACTGCTTTCTGCGCTTTTTTCGTTTTTTCTTCAAAAATCCGTTTGACGGGTAGCCCGAACTGTAGTTGGTTGTCCACGTCGCAAGACAAGGCGGCCCGACTGAACGTCCCTTTGGGTTTTTGGGTTTTTCCCGGGGATAATCGGTCGGGTCGCTTCTTTTTTTCCCTGCTTGGGGGTTTCCAAGCTGCCTCGGCTCTTGCCACGGCCGTCCGCCCGCCCCTTACTTCCGCATGGGTTTTGTATGGTGCGACGGTGATTTTATCCCGATCAGTGAGTTTCGGGTTTCGCCCTTTGATCGCGGGCTTTGTCATGGCATGAGCGTGTTCGAAACCTTGCTGGCCGTCGATGGCGAGCCACGCCTTCTCAACGCACACCTTGACCGCATGCGCAGCGGCTTGGAGCGGCTTGCGGTGTCCAGCGTGGAGGTTTCTGGAACAGGGCTGCGTCGGGCGATGGTCGGGCTGTTAGAGAAAAACGCACTCTCCCAAGGCATGGCTCGCATCCGTTTGGCGGTGAGCCTTGGAGCGGGGCCGCTGAATCTGATCGACAGCGGCGCGGCGTGGGCATGGATGACGGCCACTCCTGTCGATGAAGCTCCCGAGTCCCTGCGAATCACCACCGCGCCGTGGCGGAGGGATCGTGAAAACGTCCTGCGCGGCCTCAAGGTCGGCAACTACGCGGAGCACCTCATCGCCATGGACATGGCGCGGCGCGAGGGCTTCGGGGAAATGCTTTTTTTCAACAACGACGACGAACTCTGCGAGGCCGCGATGGCCAACGTCTTCCTGATCCGCTCAGGCTCACTGCTCACGCCCGGGCTGGATAGTGGCTGCCTGGCGGGGGTTACACGTGACCTCGTCATCCGCCTTGCGGCCGCTCACGGCATCCCGTGCCGGGAAAAACCCCTTACGCGTGCGGATGTGAGCAAGGCCGAGGGCATGTTCCTGACCTCCTCCATCCGCGGCCCCGTCCGCGTCTCCACCTACGGAGCGCGGCACTTCGACGAACACCCGCTTTTCGACGCCGTCCGCGCGATCTGGCTGGAGGAAATGGCGCGGGGTGGAGAGTGATGCTGCCTCGCCTGTGGCATTTTGCTTTGACGAAATACTGAGTTTCCCGTAGCAAAAGGGAGCCTATGAAATGTCCGCGATGTGTGCAACTGATCCACCGTGCAGCGGTGGTCTGCCCACACTGCGGATTTGGCATATCGGATGCGGATCGGATGTTCGGGGATAGCGAGGTGAAGCTGCGCAGCCTGACGGATGCGGCGGGGATTTTCCGGCGCAATGACCGTGACCGCTTGGAGGATGAGATGGAGCGTATCGGGATCGTTTTCCCGCAGGTTTTCGTGGCGGTCTATACGGGCAGCGTCGGGGAGATGGCGAACCTGAGGCAGTTCGGGTTCTGGCTGCTGAACCGCGGTTTGTTTGAGGATGTGCCGGTGGAAAAACCGAACGAAGCGGGGATACTGATCGTAATTGATCCCGACTCCAAGGCGGCGGGTATGACTTTTGGTTACCTGCTGGATCCTTTTCTGGAGGAGCAGGATACCTTCGATTGCCTGTCGCGGGCTCACGTCTACTGGCTGGAGGGGCGCTACACGGAGGGGTTGCTGAAGTGCCTTGGCCAGCTCCGCAAGCTGCTGAAGAAACGTTCCCGTCAGGCGCGGCGCGATCCGGAAAGGTATGAGCGCAAGGTGGCCACCCCGGTGGCCGTGGGTGATCTGGTCAGGAAAATCCGTGAAGGCAACCGCCCGGCTGTGGTAAAATCCGAAGAGGGCAGGGAGGTGGAGCGATGAGGCGTTGTCTTACGATATTCCTTTTAGAGGCGGGCATGGTGATGGCGCGGGTCGAGCCTCCGCTCCCGGCATGGGATGCGGCCGAGCGATCGGAAATGGTGGAAGATGGCTGGATGGCCGGTGGTCTTCTGCTCAACTTTGAGAGCGTGCCCGGTGAGGACGTAGGCGAAGAGTTGCCGCCTAGCATCGAAGATCCGACGGCCGAAGAGCTCGCTCAACCACCGGAAGACGAGCGGGAAGTTGCCGAGGAATATCTTGCCGCTTATTTCGAAGCGAAGCCCTCCGGCCATCTCGTCGATCCCCAAGGTCTGCTCGCCACGCGCGAGCGGAAAGATCTGGAGGCCTTTCTGGCCTACCACTCGGGGGATTCCTCCATTGATCTGTATGTGTATGTTTTCGGGGTGGATCAGCGGATTCCCAGCGATGTCCGCGAGGAGGAGATCGTGGAGCGGCTGTATTCTGTCGGGAAACCTGCGGCGGTGATCTATTATTACGTCGGTGCCCCGCAACGCTCGGTGATGTATCTCAGCCCGGTGATCACGGATACCGTCTCGGCGGCGGAGCAAAGGCGCGCGTTGGAAAGCTCCGTGATGCAGGCTTTCGGCAGTAACATTCCCTTCGACCAGTTCGAAGCCTTCCTCGTCCAGATGTCGATCCGGATCTACTGGATGGAGCGCATGACGAAAGGCACGGCGGAGGAAACGATGGAGTCGATCCCTGACGGGGAAAACGCGCGGTCGTTCTCACGAAAAAAAGCAGTTCTGGAGAAAGCGCCAGAAATCCCGTCCTGGATGAAACTGGTGGGCGCGGTCATGGCGGCGGGCTTCGGCGGTTTGCTGGTGCTGTGGAGTGCGGTGACATGGTGGCGGGGGAGGGCGAGGTTCCGTTTCCCGGAATACGAGGTCGAACCGCGGTTGGGCGGAAGCCACGCGGCGGGCATCGGAGCGGTGATTTCCTTTGGTAGTCCGGCAATCCCGCCAGCGCTGCAGCGGAATCAGGTGCCCGATTACATGCGCCGCGCGTGATGCGACCCGCACCGAAAACCAGGGTTCCTCCATTAGGGAGAAAACCTGTCCGAATGAAAAAGAGAACCACAACCGGCACGCAGCGGAGATAGCCGGACTAAAGCCGAGATGCTCCTGCACCCGCTTGAGATGGCTGGCCGCGCAGATGCCGCGCATGCAGTCGAGCACCGGGTTGAACAACCCGAAAAGCATGAGGCTGAAGTAATCGTGATCAAGGAGGAGCCGTTCGGGGCCGCCGGGGTTTTTCCGGGCGGGAGCGGGCGGCGGAGGCATCGTTTTGCGAACCTTGGCAAGCTGCTGCCGGAAATCATCAAGCAGCTTCCAGGTGGAGAGCTTTTTCTCGTCGATTGATTCCTTGGCGCGACCCACATGCGCAGCAAAACAGAAGACGTAGTAGTACAGTACAAGTGACATTTACGTCACAATACGGGGAAATCGCGGCAGCTTGAACCATGCCGAACACTTCTGGGACCCTATTTGTATCTCAACTGCGGGCGCTTGCTGAACGCCCTAAGTTAGCGCGGGTGGAATCAATCCAATTTGGTGAGAGGGAGGATACCTAGCTGAAACGCCTTGGCGATGGCAGCGGGTGCGTTCGGGGCATTGAGTTTTTCGTAAATATGACCCACGTGACTCACCACCGTGGTGAGGCTGATGCGGAGGCTTTCTGCGATTTCCTTTTTCACACGACCCTCCGCAAGCATGCCAAGCACTTCCAATTCCCGTTTCGAAAGCATGTGCTCCGCTTCGTTGGGCGGCAGCTTTGTCTTCAGTGTTTGCAGGACAAATTTCGCCACCTTGGCATCCAGCGATGCCCCGCCCTCCATCACGGTTCGGATACCTTCGGTGAGCTGTTTCACGGTGGAGGATTTGAGAAGATAGCCGGAGGCACCGAGCATGATCGCCTTGAGCACGTCATTTTCCCGATTGGACTGGGTGAGGATGATGATCCTCGCTTGCGGAATCTCGGAGCTGAAGTGGGGAATGGCCTCCAAGCCGCTCAACCCCGGGAGATGGAGATCGAGCAGGATGATATCCGGCTCTTCATGAATCTCGCGATCCCGAACACTGCGCAAGGCCCGCTCTGTGGTTCCGAATTGACTGATCACTTCCATGTCGGACTCTTTGTTCAAGGCAAGCTCGACGATCTCCCGGTATTCCGGGTGGTCTTCGATCATCATGATGCGGATTTTTCGATTCATCGGTTTTTTGTTCATTTGCGAAATCTCCATTTCCTGGTTTTGACACTCAGATGTATGCAGGTGCCACCTTCGGGAGGATTTCTGACGCTCACCTTTGCACCCAGTAATTTCGCCCGGCGCTTGAGTGAGGCGGGCGGGTCATCTTTCTCGGAAACATCCATCCCCCGGCCATTGTCGCAGATGATCAATTGGACGCGATCCGGTCCCGCCCTCAGCTCGGTGGCATAGCGTGTAGCTTCGGAGTGGCGGCTGATGTTCACGAGGCATTCCTTGTAAAACAAAAATAGATCGGCACGGGTGCGGGGGGCCAAGGCCTTGAGGTGTTCCTCTCCGGTGACCGATATTTCATGCTCCAATTTCGCCATGATCCGGTTGGATGCCCGCTGCATATCGGACAGGATATCGGTGTAGAGCCCTTTGGCGGACAACATATCGCTGCAATGTCTCACCGCGATGCCCGAGCGCTCGGTCTCCGAGCGGATTCTCCGATAGAGCGTGGCCATTTCAGCCGGGGAATCTCCGGCGTCCGCGGCAAGATCGCTCAGCAAGCCGATGGTGTGCAGATTGGCACCAAGTTCATCGTGAAGATCAGCCGCCAGACGTTCCTGAATGCGGGCGATATGACGCATGCGCCTGATGCGCTCGATAAGGATGACGGCAACAATCCCGGCGGAAAGCAGCACGGTCAGCCAGCCCAAACGATTCATATTGGCCTTCTGGCGAAGATAGCGAAGGTCCAGTTCCCGTTTGATAACGGGTCGTGCTGTTTCCAGATCATGGCGCCTTGCCAGTTGGTTCAGCCAGGCCCTGACAGGCAGGATTTTGCCGTAGAGGTTGCGCCCATCCGTTAGCGAGGCAAGCGATCTCAGGGGGGTATTCACGGAGAAATCCGCTTGGGGCGGGATGGCAAGAGCCACATTGCGGCCATTGGAAAACAGTTCGATCTCCGCGGCACCAAACTGCGAACCTTGGATCTGTTCAAGGGTATTGATGAACGGCTCGACAGCAACCAAGCGGACGTAGCGGCAGGGTGTTGCCGGGAAACGTCGCATGATGACCGGGCCGATATCGTAAATCGAATCCATTTGGTATTCGACCAGATGAACGGCATCTGAGAAATCCGGTTCGTTTCCTCCTTCCAGCACGAAGTGGCGGGGGACACCGAAGCCATCACTGATGGACTGGGGAACAGTATCGCTGATATCGGTGGCATGGAAGTGAATCCGATCCAGCGGCAGGGTTTCACCAAGGTCGAAAGTGATGGCGGGTTGTTCATCAATTTCGGTATTGCTGAGCATTGCCAGGCTTTGCTCGCCCTCGGCCGCGTCCATCAGATAAGGAACAAAGCCATCCACCACGTATCTTGGCTTCCATCCGAGACCGCCGGTTGAATCGGGTGAAGAGGTCTCGACAGGCTTGCGTAGGGCGACGTTCTCCTCGCCGCTAAAAACGAGAATCTCGGCCAGTTGCAGGATATGCTTTCCGTCCCACGCGCGTGGTGACATGACCACGGTTTCCACACGCACCCACGATGCGATGGTGCCGGGGCACGGAATCACGAGTGGCGCGATCCGGGGCAGCAACCGGGCCGATGATCCGTAGCTTGCCACCACGGTGCCGAACGGATCACCCGATGCACCGGCGATGATTTTGAATTCGAGCGGAAAACCATCGGCGCGGAACCCTGTTTTGGTGTCGCGCCAGAGAGTAGGAACCAAGACGATCTGGTCGATGGATACCTCGTTGCCGAGATCAATTTGGATGAATTCCACTACGGAGGGAGAGGTGTGGATCTGTGATCGGTAGCCGACCGAGCCGACGCCACTGAGCAGGCTCAACGAGGCAAGCTGATTGAGCTCCTGATCCACGGCCACAAGGCGCCGCTCGAGGTCTGTCAAGGAAAGCGTTTGGATGGGGGATCGCAAATCCACAGGAATCGGTGAAGCCTGGAGAAAACCGGACAGCAGCAAAACCACAACGACTCCGAAGCCACGGAAGTGCGCACCGCGACCACGCCGGGCAGGATCAAACCCATGAGGCAAATGCCGGAGTCTGAGAAGCGGATGGGATTTTATGGAACGTTTGTTCAATGGCTGAAGTGAATCCCAACCGTGTTGAATCGGCTAAGATTTTCTTATGATAGGTTCAAGGAGTGGGAACCAGGCCGATGCCCTGGCGGTTCCGGTCGCTGGGTGGGATGTTGTAAGTCCTGCTCCAGGTGCGGCTCACGGGATCGTAGTCGGTTTGCCAGAAGTCGCTGCCGTGGATCGCCTGGGTGAAGGGTACGCCGTTCACGGTCAGGGTGAAATTCCGAGGCGAGCTGAGGCCGGTGAAGGTGATCGGGATGTAGTTGATCCCGCCGGTCAGTTCGAAGGTCGCCGTATCCTTTTCCGTCCGGATACGGATATCGGGATGCAGCCGCTCCAAGATTCCGGCTTGCATCGTGACGGAATAATCGTTTCCCACCGCCTCGCGGTGAATCATGCGCCAGGTGTTTTCATCCTTGGTCAAGGCGGCTCGCAGCGCGGCGCCCGGCCCGTAGTAATCTTTCGCAAACTTCGGGATGACGAGGTGTTCGACGGTCGTTTCGATGAAATCACCGGGCTCCAGACGCATGACTCCGGGCGGGGGAACGATGTCGAGCGTCGATGAATCGATCTGGTGGTGCGTGAGTCCGCGCTCGGCCATCCATGGGGAGGAATCCTTGCCGCCGAGCCGGGCTTTCCACGAGCGGATCACGATGCCGCGGTTGGCGGGCGGCCCGTTGGTTTCGTTTGCCACGAATTCGCCGTCGTGCAGGGATGCCCAGGGAATGCGGCCGGTGCACTCGACCGGCGGGGTGCGGTGGGTGTTGCCGCCCCATTGGGTGTTCCATTCACGGGCGAGGCCGGTCTCGTTGCCCACGGCCATCTTGCGCTCCCTGCTGAAGTTATAGGTGTCCGCGCCGATCTGGAAGACGACGAAGCGCGAGAAATCCATCGGCTTGGTGACATCCATCCGGATGTGATAGATTCCGCGCACGATGTCATCGCTGCGGGCGAGACTGACGGTCGTCGAGTGGCGGATGCCGTCGCCGATGTTTCCGGCATAGGTCACTTCCGTGAGACAGGGGCCGGAGCGATGATGGATGGCACGCATCGCCGAGTGGGGGACTCGCTCACCTGCGGGAGAGAAAAAGCGGAGAAAATCGCCGCCACCGACGTTGCCGGTCCAATTCCATGGCGCGTCTTCGTCTTTCGCTTTGACCATGAGCGGCCTCACGTCGGTGATGGTGGCATTCGCCTGGGCCTGATCCGGTTCGAAACAAATGCTTTCCCCCCATGATCCGAGCGCCGCCTGATGCCAGAGTTGGTTGCTGCCCCAGCCGATGAGGCTGAGCTGCGCGTGGGAGGCCGCGGGCACTCCTCCCCAGTGGCCGTAGGCGAGGGTGAGCTCCAGATCCACGGTGCCGCCGGCGGGCAGTCTCAACTGGGAGATCCCGTGAAACCAATGGCCTGCATGGACGCCACCTTCCGGTTCGTTGTGCCAGTTCTTGCTGAGCTGCACGGGGATGCCGGTTGGATTGCCATCCATGTCCCGCAGGATCGCGGAGATGCCGGTTATCGAACTCCCGATGCCCTGGCGGAATCCATTCGCGTTTTTTTCAAACATCAACCGGGCCATTTGTTCGCGGTCGGTTGGATTGGCCAGGGTCAGTTTGATCCGCTCGATCGCATCGTTGCTCGGGCTGCTTTTTCCGGGCGGTGCGATGGGGGCTATGCCGTCGAGGTTCACCCGGAACCAGCCGATGGCGGAGTCATACTCGACGGGTCGTGCGGTGCCCGTTGCCATCTCGGAGGCATTCACGGTGACCGGAGGCGGTGCTTCCACCGACTCGAAGGTGGCGGGATTGAGCGCAAGCGAGACCTGCTGCCAATTCGGAGCAGACCATGTTTGATCCTTGGGCAGATCCCAACGCTTCTGCATCCGCACCGCATCCTTGTTGGCGCTCAGCTTGATTTCCAACGAGGCGTCTTTCCATGACATGGACGGGCATTTCCCGGAAGCCTGTCCATCCGCGCTGAAATTCCACTCGCGAAGAGGTTTGAGATGCGGGTTGACGATTTCGGGCACGACAGCGCGCTGGTGGATTTCCTCGAGATTCAAAGCGCGGTCATAGATCCGGATTTGATCGATCGCCCCCGTGAAATGCATCCCATTGCCGCCACCGTCCTCACGGCGTCCGAAGGCGAGCGCGTGCTGACCGGGAGTTCTCACTTTGCCGATTTTTTTCGACCCTGCCTCCTGACCGTTGATGTAGAAACGCAGCGTGTCTCCATCGTAGCTCATTGCGAGATGGCTCCACGCGTCGGCCTGCAGGGCGCGTTGCGGAACCGGGCTGATCTCGTGCTGGTTCCCACCCCCGCCGCCGATGTTTATGCGTGCCTGTGCCATTCCGTTTTGGAAGACGATGCCGTAGTTCCCGTCAAAAGCCTCGTTGCGGTTTTTACATGCCACCCAGGATGTTCCGCTGTTAGAACCTCCCTTTTTCGCTGGAACAAAGGCCCAAAGCTCCAGGGTGAATTGAAGTGGATCCAATGTTGCGTCGTGCGGGATCACGAAATCGTTGGTTCCCGTCAGGCCGTAGCCGCCGCCCACTTTTCCGAACGACGCTTCGCCTGCCTTGATGGATTCACGCCCGGGGCGAGCCGCAAAGATCAAGCCGAGGCGGTCGGGCCACGCGGCGGTCTCGAACCGGGCTTCGACGCTCACCGGCGCGCCACCATCCACAGGAGTGAACTCGAGGTCGGTGACATCGGCCCGTTGCATGAAGAGTCCGGACTCGATCAGGCGCGGCCCGGTAAAACGACTCCATGCTCCGCCCTTGCTGCATTGATAAAGTTTGCCGTCCGCCTTGAGCAGCAGCTCGAGTTTCGCAGGAGACGGGATCTGGTGCTCCGTTCCCGCCTGGATCGGCCCGAGGTGGCCGAACTGCAAGCTCACCATGTCCTGATCCATGGCATAGGATCCGGTCTGCACACAGCGCTTCCACGGAGCCTTCGGAATGATTCCTGGAAATCCCTCCGCCCACCACATCGATGTGAAATCACCCGGCCGTGGCATCAGGTCGGAAAGCGGCGCGGGCGCGGCCATCGCCGCCGGGCTGAATCCCAGCAATCCCAACAGCGATGAGATTCCAAGGAAGCGGCTCTTCAAAACAAGATTCATCAACAGGTAGGTTCTACTTTTCGCCTGCGGGTATCCAGCGAAGGTTCCGGAATTTCGGATTGGCACCCTTCCAGGCGGTGCCGAGTTGCAAGACGCTCTCCTTGCCATCCTTAGTGCAGGTCAACTGATCCGTGGCGGCAAGGCGCAGTTCCCTGATGTCAGACCAATCCGGCCTCGCGGCACCGGATGCGTCCTTGAAATCACCGGCATCCAGGGAGATCGCCTGCCAACCGGAGCCGCCCGCCAAACCCACCTCCGCCGCATGGCCATCCATGCCAACGACGAGCTTGTTCGGTGATTCCGAGAGAACTTCGATCGCGAGCCTGGCACCTGCCGACGCCTTCCACGGCTCGTCGTAGAGTTTGTGCGTTCTGAGCGTCCATTCTTCCGGCTTGTAGTTGAACCATTCTTTTTCCCAATCACCCTCGAACGACTCGATGAGCAAGGATGGCTGGATGGCCGCCTTGATACCGGCCGCCTTGAGCTCGTCCGGAGTCGCCGCGTGCATCAAGGATGACAGGTTGAAGCGATCGCTTTGATAGAGCCGATAGTAATAACCGGCTCCGCTGACCGGCGGATCGAGCGGGTAAGACACGTTGGCATAGACCCAAAGGGGTTTGTTGGTGCTGTGCAGCGGAAGGCCGGCCACCCACATTCCGTCCCTCCTGCTTGCGGTGGCATGGTGCCAGAAGCGGTTTTTGGTGTTGTTGGGGTCATCATTAAGGCCGTCGATCTGACCCTGCTGGGTGTAATAGACATCGACCCGGAGAACGGGTCTGGATTCATCCGGCTTCACCGTAAGAACCGGCACGCCGCCTTCCCCTTTCAGCGCCAGTTCGGTCAACGGTGTCCGGGGCAGCTTGAAGGTTCCTTTCAGATAGTGATCAAAACACAACTGCGTGGCCACCTCGTATTCGGCGGTGTCCTGATGGTTGTGATGCGGGGAGCAGGTCACCCGCCAGTCGGGGGACTGGATTTCCTTCACCGCGGTCTGAAGATCGTTGATGCGTCCGTGAAAATCGTTGGCCGGGCTCAGGAACACGATCAGACAGGAAATATGTTTCAGATAGATGTCATCACCCAGGGTGGCGCGGTAAGCCGCATCGGGATAGCTGCGATCGCTGACGCCACCGCACGAGGGCGCGGCCGCTTTGACGCGTTTGTCGGTTCCCGCGGTGAGCACGCTCAGTTTCCCCCCCATCGAGTGCCCGTAAACGCCGAGTTTGCCGGCATCCACCTCGGGCTGCCGCTCAAGCAATGTCAGAGCGCGGCGGGCCGCCATGACACATGGGAACCAACCGCTGTTGCGGGGCGAGGCCACCGGATCGATCGAGTGATCCGACGGCGGGTTCAACTGAAAGCTGTTGGCTGGATAACGGCAGGGAGAATGGTAGGCGTCGATCGCGCCCCAATCGGTGGTGATCCTGTATTCAGGATCGGCGGTCTTGCCGTCCCAGAACAGTTTCACCTGCTTGGTCCCCACCGCGTAGCCGGGCGCGGCAATCCTCCCTGCCCAAGCGATCGAAATCGTGGCGTAGCCGCGCTTGGCGTTGGTGAGAACCGCTTCGAACTGCGCAAACTGCCCGCCGCCATGGATCTGCACCAGCCCGGGAAGTTTGCTGCCTCCCTTGGGGTATCCGTAAACCGCGGCCATCATCGCTTTCCGCCCTTTGAAGACACCGACTCGGTAGCGCAGGACTTTCAGCACGACGCCGTCTGCTTCCCATTCCTTGAGGATCTCGATATCGAGCGGCTCGGCTTGTGGGTCGTATCCCGCCCAGAGTCCCTCGAAATCACGTGGCGCTGCTCCATTTTCCAGTGGAGGCAGGGTGTCCTTTAGCGGCTGTGCGTCCACCTCGACCGCCCAGGCCGACGGCAGCGTCATCAGTGAAATGACCGCCATCAGAGCGAATCCTGGAAGGGTGCGGACGATCGGCGGCTCCGTGCTTCGCCGCGGCCGCATGGTTATTTTCAGGTGGGGAATCATGGGTGGATCGTGCGTCGCTTGTTCCGGTGGATTTTTTTGAAGTGAAATCCGGGGTTTTTCACATCAGGTGAGTTCGAAGCAGAGACATCCTAGGGGCGTTTCGAAAGCGTGGTATCCTTATTTTGGAGGATTCGCGGCATTTACCCGCCCATTTATGGACGAAGCTTCCCGAGTCGGATCTCTCTGGGATCAGGAGGTGGCTGGGATTTCCTGAAAATGTCCAGACATCCTCTAAAATGAGGATACCCAAACCCGGAAAGCGTGCCACCATCGCTGTGTTATCCCGACCACGATTAAACCGTTAGCGACTGGGAAAACCCTGAAATCCAGCCATCCAGCCGCGCAAACTCATCGAATCCCACAATACCAAAACCATGAAACCCCGCAACAATCCCTTCATCCGCCCCGCAAGCCTCGTGGCGGCCGTAACCCTTGGACTAGCCGCTCTCCCTGCCCAGGCCGCACTCTTCTGGGACGGCACCACCTCCACCGGCGATGCCGATGGTGGCAACGGCACTTGGGACAATGGCACCAGCTCCAACTGGGACACCCTCGCAACGGGCGGAGCCGATTCGGTTTGGACCAACGCCAACAACGACACTGCCGTCTTCGGCGGTTTATCTGGCACGGTCACCCTGGGTGCCCCCATCACCGTCGGCGGCTTGCAGTTTGATACTGCGGGTTACCTCGTGCAATCGAACACCCTGACCTTCGGCGTCTCTGGCAACATCGTGACCAACGCGGACGCGACCATCAACTCCGCCCTCGGGGCCTCCTCCGGCGTGACGATCACCAAGACCGGCTCTGGCATCCTGACGCTGGGTGGCAACAACACCTACGCAGGAAACACGACGATCAGTAACGGCACGCTCAAGGCGGGCAGCACCACGGCGCTCAGCGCCAACAGCGTATTCAGCGTCGCGGCAGGCGCCACGCTGGACTTGGGCGGCTTTAACAATTC
>JAYTOE010000070.1:0-3325 GCA_043747935.1 Akkermansiaceae bacterium | reverse complement strand
GGCTCGCCGACCGGTTTCGCCGATAGCAGGGAGAGTTCGCTCTCTGGCAGGTAATCGGAGGCAGCGGAATTCACCTCCTCCGCCTTCGCGAACGCGGCCTCCACGGCCTTTTCGGCCACCTCGCGTCTCTCCGCGTAACAGATCACACTGAACCTCGTCCCCATCAGCGGCCGCTCGAAGGAAAACTTTTCCGCCGCGCCACCCATCGCGACGAAGGTGAGAGATAATAAGAGCAAACGGGCGGTGAACATATAAGGTCGTGCGAAAGTATTCCCCGTGAAAGGCCGACGGTCAAAGGCTCACCTCGCGGATCTTCGGAGCAGGTGCGTCTCCGCGCCTTGAGTTCCTGCGGGTGTCTCCACCCGCTGTGAAAAGACTCTCTAACGGGTGGCGGAGACGCCACCCTGAAACTCAAGGCGCGGCGACGCGCCTGCTCCATGCCACACTCACTGCGCATACGCCTCGACCGAGTCGCAGGTGCAGACGAGGTTGCGGTCGCCGTGGACGTTATCGATGCGGGAGACGGAGGGCCAGAACTTGTGGTTGCGGAGGTACGGCAGCGGGAAGGCGGCTTGGGCGCGGGTGTAGGGGTGCGTCCATTCGTCCGCGCAGAGCACGGCGCTGGTGTGCGGGGCGTTCTTGAGCGGGTTGTCCTTCGCGTCCATTTTCCCATCGATGATTTCCTGGATCTCCGCGTGGATGGAAATCATCGCGTCGCAGAAGCGGTCGAGCTCGGTCTTGGATTCGGATTCGGTGGGCTCGATCATCAGCGTGCCGGTGACGGGCCACGACATGGTGGGCGCGTGGTATCCGTAGTCCATGAGGCGCTTCGCGATGTCCTCGACGGTGACGCCGGATTGATCGGCGAGCGGGCGGCAGTCGATGATGCACTCATGGGCGACCAATCCTGTTTTCCCGGTGTAGAGGATGGGGAAGCATTTCTCCAGGCGCTTGGCGACGTAGTTCGCGTTGAGGATCGCGATCTCGGTGGCTTTCCGCAGGCCGTGGGCACCCATCATGGCGATATACATCCATGAGATCACATTGATCGACGCGCTGCCATAGGGTGCGGAGCAGACGGCGTGGCTTTTCTCATCCAGGGCGAAATGTCCCGGGAGAAACGGGACGAGCTGCGGCGCGACACCGATGGGGCCGACGCCCGGACCGCCTCCGCCGTGGGGGATGCAGAAGGTCTTGTGGAGATTGAGATGGCAGACATCCGCGCCGATCAGGCCGGGCGAGGTGAGGCCGACCTGCGCGTTCATGTTCGCGCCGTCCATATACACCTGGCCGCCCGCGTCGTGGATGATCGCGGTGATCTCGCGGATCGTTTCCTCGAAAACGCCGTGGGTGGAGGGATAAGTGACCATCAACGCGGAGAGGTTCGCGCGGTGCTCCTCGGTGCGGGCGATGAGGTCGGCCATGTCGATGTTGCCGCTGGCGTCGCATTTCACGCCGATGACCTTCATGCCGCACATCACGGCGGAGGCGGGGTTCGTGCCGTGGGCGGAGACGGGGATGAGGCAAATGTCACGGTGGCCTTCGCCGCGCGATTCGTGGTAGCGGCGGATGGCGAGCAGGCCCGCGTATTCGCCTTGTGAGCCTGCGTTCGGCTGGAGGGAAACGGCCGCGAAGCCGGTGATCTCCGCGAGCCAGTTTTCTAACTGCGTGAGCATTTCCACGTAGCCGGTCGTCTGGGACTTCGGTGCGAAAGGATGGATGGAGGAAACCTCAGGCCAGCTCAGCGGCATCATCTCCGAGGTGGCGTTGAGCTTCATCGTGCAGGAACCGAGCGCGATCATCGATTCGTTGAGCGCGAGGTCTTTCGACTCAAGTCGCTTGATGTAGCGCAGCATTTCGGTCTCCGAGTGGAAGGAGTTGAAGGCGGGGGCGGTGAGGAATTTCGAGGTGCGCTCAAAGGCGGAATCCCAGGCATTTCCCTGCGGAGCATCGCCTTCGGTGTGAACGCCCAAGAGACGGCAGATCGCCCAGACATCCTTGCTGGAAGCGGTTTCATCGAGCGAAATGCCGATGTGCCCCGCATCGATGAAGCGAAGGTTGAAACCGTGCTCGGGAGACTCTTCCACAAGTTGCCCGGCCTTTTCCGTGGCCACGATGATCGTATCGAAAAATGCGCCGTCCTCGACCTTGCAGCCGCCGGAAACGAGCGCGTCTTTGAGACGCCGCGTCTGCGAGTGGACACCGCCCGCGATGTTTTTCAATCCTTCCGGACCGTGATAAACGGCATACATCGAGGCCATCACGGCCAGCAACACCTGCGCGGTGCAGATGTTCGAGGTCGCCTTGTCGCGGCGGATGTGCTGCTCGCGGGTCTGGAGGGAAAGGCGGTAGGCGGGCTTGCCCTGCGCGTCGATGGAAACGCCGATGAGGCGGCCGGGCATCTTGCGTTTCAGCGCGTCCTTGCAGGCCATGAAGCCCGCGTGCGGCCCGCCGAAACCGAGCGGCACGCCGAAGCGCTGCGAGGAACCGACGCAAATGTCCGCACCGAACTCGCCCGGCGATTTCAACAAGGTCAGAGCGAGGAGATCCGCGGCGCAAATCGTGACCGCACCGGCCTGCGAGCATTTCGCGAAGAACGCGGTGAAATCATCGATGCGCCCGCGCGTGTCGGGATACTGCACGATCACGGCGAAAAGACCTGCGGCAGAGGCGGAATCAAACCTTTCCCAATCGCCCACAATCACTTCCAGCCCGAGCGGCTCGGCGCGGGTTTTCACCACATCGATGGTCTGCGGATGGCAGCGGTCGGAGACGAAAAGGCATTTCCCGTTGGGCTTCCCGGAAAGCGCGAGGGTGACGGCCTCGGCGGCCGCGGTGCCTTCATCTAACAGCGAGGCGTTCGAGACATCCAGGCCGGTCAGATCGGTGATCATCGTCTGGAAATTCAACAAGGCCTCCAGGCGACCCTGCGCAATCTCCGCCTGATAAGGCGTGTAGGCGGTGTACCAGCCGGGATTTTCAAGAATCGTGCGCTGGATCACGCCGGGCGTGAGCGTGCCGTAGTAACCCTGGCCGATGAAACTTTTCAGCACACGGTTCTGGCTCATCCACGCGCGCAGCCATGTCAGCGCGTCGTTTTCAGAAAGCGCCTGCGGCAGATCCATATCGCCGTCCATGCGGATGCCGCCGGGAACCGCCTCGGAAATCAACTTATCTAGTGTGCCGTGGCCCACTTTTTTGAGCATGTCGGATTGGTCGGATTCAGTGGGACCGATGTGGCGGGGCAGGAAGGAGGACGTGGAGGCCATGTGCGTGCCCTTCTGATGCAGTAGGGATGCCAAACCCGCAACCCCGGAATCCAGCA
>JAYTOE010000069.1:0-16584 GCA_043747935.1 Akkermansiaceae bacterium | reverse complement strand
GACCCGCCACTCGTCGTCGCCCTCACCGAGGAGTTCTCCGCCGCCCAGCAAAAGAATTCCGAGCCGCTGCAGGCGATGCGCGCCACTATCGATACCTTTGAGACCGCAGGTTACGACCTGGGCTCGCTGGTCTCGGAAATGACCGAAGCCGTCACCGTTACCAAAGAAAAAATCCAATCTGCGGACATCCTCCAGAAAGACCGCAAAACCCTTCTCGCGGCCGCCGCCAATGCCAAGGATCCTGAGGAGCGCGAGCGTCTCAAGGCCGATGCCATGGCCGCCCTCGCCGACAAACCGGATATCGAAGGCCCGATGAAACTCCTCATGGAGCGCAAGCCCGCCTGCATCGAGGTGCACAACAAGCTCAAGGATGCCACCGCCGGGATCGTGGACGAACTCCCGGCCACTCTCACCGAACCCGATGCCATTCGCCTTCTCAATGCGGCGCGCAGCGCATGGCCGGTTTATCTTGCGGATCTCGGAAAAACACCTGCCGCCATCAACGCCTGGGATCATCAGGTCCCGGTGCCGTTGAGCGCCGCCATATCCTCGTTCCTCACTGGCAAGAACTGGGTCACGGGCGGCGAGTGGCAGGACTTTTACGGCATTTTGCCCCTCGCTGTCGGCTCTCTGATGATCGCCATCGTAGCCCTGATCATCGCCATCCCCACCGGCATCGGCGCGGCCGTTTATGTCAATCAATTCGCATCCAGCCGCGAGCAGGAACTCGTCAAGCCGGTGATCGAATTCATCCAGGCGATTCCCTCGGTCGTGCTGGGTTTCATCGGCATCCTGGTTTTCGGCACGGTGCTGCGGGACGTGTCGCTGTGGGACTCGCTGCAATGGATTCCCGGGTTCCCCATCGAGGAGCGCCTCAACATCTTCACCGCCGGCTGCCTCCTCGCCCTGATGAGCATCCCCACCATTTTCTCCCTGGCGGAGGACGCGCTCAACAATGTGCCTTCCGCCTACGCCGAGGCGTCCGAAGCCCTCGGCGCATCGCGGGTGCAAACGACTTTCCGCGTTATCATCCCCGCCGCTTTCTCGGGGATCCTCGCCGCGATTTTGTTGGGATTCGGTCGCGTCATCGGCGAGACCATGGTGGTGCTGCTCGTCGCAGGGAACCGGATCAAGATCCCCGATTTCACCGCAGGCATCGGCGCCTTTTTCCAACCCACCCACACCCTCACCGGCATCATCGCCCAGGAGCTGGGGGAGGTTCCGCTGGGCAGCGTGCACTACCGCGCGTTGTTTGTTGTCGGCGTCCTGCTGTTCGCCGTCGTACTTGGCATCAACGCCACCGCCCACCGCTTCGTGAGCAAAATGAAACACTGATTTCCGTCCCATGTTCGATCCCGAAACACTTATCCGCAAGGGGCTCCCCAAGGGCCACTTCAAGGATCTCATGGTGCGCTCGCTCCTCTCTGGAGTGACCTATTCCATCGTCCTCATCGCCGCGCTGCTCTTCGGGAAAATCGTCATCGACGGAGCCCCCGTCCTGTTCAAGGCCGAGGCTCCTTTCGTGGACTTCGAGTTCCTGACCGCGAAAAACGAGACGCTCCATGTATTCGATGACGCGAAGGGAAACCGCCTCCAGCTCCCCGCCTCGCAATACAGCGACTATGTGTCGAAAAACGGGGCTGAATCCATTTTCAATGAGCAGACCTACTCTTACTCGGGCGGGGGAATCATCGGCCCCATCGCGGGCACCGCGCTGCTCACCATCGGCTCCATGATGCTGGCGCTGTTCTTCGGGGTGAGCGCCGCGATTTACCTCTCCGAATACGCCAAGCAAAGCCCCTTCATCCACGCGGTGCGGCTTGCCATCCTCAACCTCGCGGGCATTCCTTCCATCGTTTTCGGACTGTTTGGGTTCTCGGTGTTTGTGCTGGTCGTGCCGGTCATCACCCAGATGCCGGCTGACCGCTCGCTACTGACGATCCCGCTGATGATCGGCAATTATGTGATCAGTTTCCAAGGCTGGAACTCCTCGCTCATGGCCGGCTGCGCCACCCTGGCCTGCATGATCCTGCCGGTCATCATCACCGCCTCGGAGGAATCCCTGCGCGCCGTGCCTCAGGGATTCCGGGACGCCTCGCTCGCCATGGGAGCCACCCGCTGGCAGACGATACGCAAATGCGTCCTGCCGTTTTCCCTGCCCGGCATCCTCACTTCCTCGCTGCTCGCCATCACCCGCGTCGCCGGCGAAACCGCGCCGATCATGTTCACCGCCGCTGTCGCCGCGAAAGACGATCTTCCCTGGGAAGGGGTTAGCGGCCCGCTTGATGTCCTCTCGTCCCAGGTTCAGGCGCTGCCCTATCACATCTACACCCTCGCCGCCCGCATTCCGAATTCCGAATACACCCAGCGCGCCCAATACGGCTCGGTGTTTGTTTTCCTGATGTTGGTCGCCATCCTCTCGCTCGGCTCCATCATCCTGCGCAGCAAACTCCGCTCCAAACTCAAGTGGTAAGCATGAAAACCGCCATCCAGATCAAGAACCTCAACTTTGCCTACAGCGGCAAACAGGTTCTTCATGATGTCACCCTCGACATTCCCGACCGCCAGGTGACCGCCTTCATCGGTCCCTCCGGCTGCGGGAAATCCACGCTCATCCGCTGCATCAACCGCATCAACGACCGCATCCCCGGAGCCAAGGTCACCGGCGGCTCCGTCGAGGTGCATTCGATCGATATCAACCGCAGCGACATCGACCTCCAGGAACTCCGCCGCCGCGTCGGGATGGTTTTCCAGAAATACAACCCCTTCCCGAAATCCATCTACGAGAACGTAGCCTTCAGCACGCGCCTCGCGGGTGCGGGCAAACGCGCGGAGCTGGACGAGATCGTCGAGAACGCCCTGAAAAGCGCCGCCCTCTGGGACGAGGTGAAAGACCGCCTGCACTCCAGCGCCTTCGGCCTGTCCGGTGGCCAGCAACAACGCCTCTGCATCGCCCGCGCCATCGCCAACCAGCCGGAAATCCTCCTCATGGACGAGCCTTGCGCCGCGCTCGATCCCCTCGCCACCCTCAAGATCGAGGAACTCATCTCCGAGCTCAAAAAAGATTACACGATCGTCATCGTCACCCACAACATGTCCCAGGCCACCCGTTGCTCCGACATGACCGCCTTCATGTATCTCGGGAACCTCATCGAATACGCACCCACCATGGACGTGTTCGAAAATCCCAAAAATCCGCAAACCGAAGCCTACGTCACCGGCACCTTCGGTTGATTTTCCCTCAGACTCCGGCCATGCAAGACCACTCCGTCGTAATCAAAGACCTCGATTTCCGCTACGGAACGTCCCCCGCGTTGAAGAATATCAACCTGGAGATCCCCGCTCACGGCGTCACCGCGTTCATCGGCCCATCCGGCTGCGGCAAGTCCACCCTGCTGCGCTGCATCAACCGGATGAACGACGAGATCGCTATCGCCAAAATCACCCGCGGCTCCATCCATATCAACGGCATCGAAATCCACGACCGCTCGGTCGATGTCGTCAAACTCCGCCGCGACGTCGGCATGGTGTTCCAGAAATCCAACCCGTTTCCCCGCAGCATCTACGAGAACGTGGCCTACGGAATCCGGCTCCGTGGCGAGAAAAACAAGGCGGTCATCGACCAGGCCGTGCAAGAGGCGCTGGAAGCCGCAGCGCTCTGGAATGAGGTAAAGGATCGCCTCCAGGAATCCGCGCTGGGTCTCTCCGGCGGCCAGCAGCAGCGGCTCTGCATCGCCCGCACCATCGCGGTGAAGCCCAAGATCGTGCTGATGGACGAGCCGTGCAGCGCCCTCGATCCCATCGCCACCGCCAAAGTGGAAGACCTGATCTGCGAACTGAAAAGCGACTATACTTTCGTGATCGTCACCCACAACATGCAACAGGCATCCCGTGTCTCTGACAAAACCGCTTTCTTTTACATGGGCGAATTGATCGAGTTCTCCGAAACCTCGCGCATGTTCACCAATCCCCTCGTCAAGAAGACCGAAGAATACATCACCGGAAGATTCGGCTGATACCAGAGAAAGACATGAACAACTCACCACACATACTCAAGGATTTCGACAATGCCATCGCCGCATTCAAGGGCGAAGTGCTGGGCATGGCCGCCAAGGCGCGCCACAACCTAGAGCGGGCCGTCCACGCCCTCATGGAGCGCAACACGGAACTCGCCAACTCCGTCATCGCAGATGATGACGAAGTGGACGAGTATGAGCGCACCATCGACCAGCTTGGGATGGACATTCTTGTGAAGTATCACCCCATGGCCACGGATCTGCGCCTCGTGGTTTCCTCGATGAGAATCTCCATGAACCTGGAGCGCATCTCCGACCACGCGGTGAACATCGCCAAGCGCGCCAAGAAAATCTCCGCCTCCCCGGAGCTCAGCGAGGTGAACCTCATCGAGCCTCTCTACACCCTCGCCGACACCCTCCTGCGCGACGCCATCTCTTCCTTCAGCGACGGCAACGGCACCCTCGGAGCCTCCCTGCACACGCGCGACAAGGAGCTCGACCGGATGCACAAGCAGACGACCGCCCACTTCTCCTCCCGCATCGAGGAGGCCCAGGGGCGTTCCCAGGAATACCTCCACCTCATCTTTGTCGTCCGCTCCCTCGAGCGCGTCGGCGACCTCGCCGCCAACATCGGCGAGGACGCCGTTTATCTCGAACTTGCGAAAGACCTGCGTCACAAAAGCACCCTCGAGCGCGAAATACCCGGGCAGGAGTGAGCTTGTGCATCTCGGTCGTAGAATGATCTGTCTCCATCGGGTCGTTTGCTTGGCTCTCGGCCTTTGCTTTGCCACCGCCGCTTCGCATTACGTCGCGTTGGGTGGCAATCCCGGAATCACCCTTGCCGAAGGCGTTCCCCCGCGTCCGCCCCACTACACCTTCGCGGCGGATTCCCCGGTTTTGGACAAAGGGGAAATCATCGCCCCTTTGACCGACGGCTTCACCGGCGCGGCACCCGACCTCGGCGCTCTGGAAAACGGAACCCCGCCCGCCACCTACGGCGCGAGATGAGCAACGGTCACGGCATGATTGACGGAACAGCCAGAATGCCCGAAGCCTAGGGCGTGAAACCAAGCGCCGCCCTCGCCATCCTGTGTTTCGCCGCGTTTCTCCCAGACCTGCTCGGCGCGGAGCCGCAGTCCATGGCTCCCGGTGAGATCCACGCGATGCCGCGCGGGGAAGCGGCGCTCGCCCGTCCGGTGAAAGTCCGCGGGGTCGTCACCTTCGCCTACCCGGAAAGCGTCGGGAGTTTCGTCATCGAGGACGAATCCGGAGGGCTTTACATCGAGGCCACCGGGCCGATTGAAAGCGGGTTGCGCCCGGCTCCCGGAAATCTGGTGGAGGTGACCGGTGTAACGGGGCAGGGCGGATATGCGCCGGTGGTGAAAGCGGATGGCATCAAAATCCTTGGCAACGCGCCGCTGCCTTTTGCGCAGCCGGCCACGGTGAACCAGTTGCTGACCGGGCGTTTCGACAGCCGCAGGGTGGAGATCCGCGGAGTGGTGCAGCACGCCGAAGTCCGCGATCAGGTCGAGAAATTCGGACTCGAGCTGGACGGCGAGTTCGGACGCGTGAGCGTGCTCGCGCTGGAGCCGGGCGGCGTCGTTCCCGAAGATCTCATCGACGCCGAGGTCACCCTGCGTGCCGTGTGCTTTCCGTTTTTCAACGAACGGGCTCAGGTGGCGGGCGTGCGGCTGGAAATGGCCAGCGCAGGCGAGATCGAAATCAACCGTCCGCTGTCCAAAGAGATTTTCGCCGCGCCCTTGGTGGACTTCGATGAACTGCAGCCTTTCTCGCCGGGCGGCAATGATTTCCACCGCAAGCGCATCCGCGGAACCGTGACGCTGATCAAGCCCGGCAGCTTCCTCTATCTGCAAGAGGGCGATCACGCGCTGCGGGTGAACCTCGCCGGAAATTTCCCGGTCGCAGTCGGCGATCAGATCGAGTCGGTCGGATTTCCCAGCGTGCGCACCCGCTTTGTGGAATGGCAACGGGCGGTGGTCCGGAAAACCGGCACCGCACCCGTCCCCGCGCCGATCGACATCCAGCCGGAGCAGATCCTGCGCACCGGCCTGGGCACCGCCGAGCGTTCCGAAAACGACTGGGACGGATGTCTCATCACGCTGACCGGTGTGCTGGATCGTGTGGAAATCCTCAAGGACGGACAAACCCAGCTCTATATCGACAGCGGCGGCCGCGCGACGACGGCGATCCTTGGCTTGCCGGATCCGGGCGGGCACATCGCCTCGCTGCGACCCGGCAGCTCGATTTCCGCAACCGGTGTCTGTGTGATCCAATACTCGGACATCTGGCCGACCTCCCGATACGCCGATCCCACGGCGATGTCCTTGATGCTGCGAAATGCCGGGGATGTCCGCGTGCTGCGGGCCGCCTCATGGTGGACGCCGACCCGCCTGCGGCTGGCCTTGGGGGTGATCATCACGATCCTGTTGTTTTCCCTGATATGGGCGAGGTCGCTGCGGCGGGAGGTTGTCAAACGCACGGCGGCGCTCGTCAGCGAGACGCGGGCGCGGCGAGATGCGGAGATCGAGTTCAACGCGACCTCGCGCGAACGCGAACGGATGGCGGTGGATCTGCATGACACGGTGGAGCAGGCCTTGACCGGAGTTTCCTACCAGCTTCAGGTTTCCGAAGCGCTCCACGGCGGCGAGCCCCAGCGCAGCCTTCAGCATCTCGATCTGGCGAAACAACTGCTCGCGCAAAGCCGCGAGGAGGTGCGCCGCTCGGTGTGGAACCTGCGCGCCCAGGCGTTGAACGGGCGCAACCTCGCGGAGGTGCTGCGCGATGTCGCCGCCGGCCTCTCCACCCGCAACCCGGTGCGCACCCATGTCTCGGTGATCGGCGAGGAACGCGGCCTTCCGGATTTCATCGCCGGGCACCTGCTTCTGCTCGCGCAGGAATCCATGACGAATGCGGTCAAGCACGCGAAGCCGGAAAATGTCCGCATCACCCTGGAGTTCGGCGAAAAATCGGTGGAGCTGCGCGTGCATGATGACGGCATCGGCTTCGACCCCGGCAACGCGCCGGGACTTTCCGAAGGGCACCTCGGCCTGCAAGGCATGCGCGAGCGGATGAAACGTCTCGGCGGCACGGTGAAAGTGGAAAGCAGCCCCGGAGAGGGCACCACCATCCGCGCCCGGGTGCCGCTGGCGGAGTGAGTTCAAATTTCAAATCTCAAATGTCAAATCTCCAATCTCCAATCTCCAATCTCCAATCTCCAATCTCCAATCTCCAATCTCCATCACCCCCCCGCGCGCAGCAGCCCGCGCTCGAACCCGGCCGCCACCGCTTCCGCGCGATCCGCCACCCTGAGTTTACGCAGGATCGCCCGCGAGTGGTTCTTCGCCGTGTGCTCGCTGATGCCCAGCGCCCCGGCGATGTCCCGGTTCGAATACCCGCGCCGCATGTGGTCGAGAACCTCGATCTCCCGTGCGGAAAGCGGCTCGCTCAGCGCCCGCTCGGCCAGGCGTTTCTCGATCGCGGGCGGCACGCAGCGTTCCCCGCCGTGAACCCGGCGTATCGTGCGGTTCAGATCGCCGCGCTCCACGGATTTCAGCACATAGCCTTGCGCCCCGGCGTCGAGAGATTGGAAAACCTCCTCCTCCAGATCGAAGCTGGTGAGCATGATGATGCGCGCCGCCGGAAACTCGCCGAGAATCCGACGCACCACCACCACCCCGCTGTCCCCCGGCATGCGCAGATCCAGCAGCATCACGTCCGGCAGGCACTCGCGGTATCGCGCCACCGCCTCCGCCGCATCCTCCGCCTCCGCGATGACCTCGAAATCCGGCTCCAGCCCCAGCATCGCCCGCAATCCCATCCGCACCATCGCGTGGTCATCCACCACCAGCAGGGTGATCTTCGCATCCGATTCCTCCGCACGCTTCATCACCGCACCATGAAATCCCGCCCGAAGTGACTCAAGGTCGAATGCGGGCGGCACCGCAAAATGACTCTTTCGGGCCATAGGCAAGCGGGAGGATGCCTGTCGATGGTGAGTTTTTTAGTTTTTAAAATACGAAAACCGATGACTGCGACAGCCTGCTTTTGGCAATGCGGTCCCCCCGTCACACATCGTTTCCTGCTACCCCGTCACCGTGCTACCTCGATGACCACCGTGCCGGGCAGTTTGCGGGCGGCTTTCTCGAAAGTCACAAGCGTTTGGCCCGACAGATGTCCCGCTCCGTGGATGAGGCGGTCCACAAACCCCGGTTTCGCATGGGCGAGGTTCTTCGTGGCCAGCACCGCGCGGGCATGGGGGGAAAAGATCAGGCCGTCCGTGGTGGCAAATCCGGTCAAAACCTCCAACGCAGCCGACTTCGGCATTCCATAAAACGCCTGAAGAGCGAAGTAGGCCTCCGCCAGCACAAGATCGCACACATGGATCGGAACTTGTAAAGTCAGTTTCCCCTCAAGAAACACAGCGGCGGTTCGATAGAGATCGGCGGGCTCCTGAACCAGCAGGCGCATGACGACCGAGGTGTCGAGGTTCAGAATTTCCCCCTTCATACCTTGGAACCGCTCGGTTTGAATGACTCTCTCGCTTCCTTGGCCCAAGCCACGGCCGCCGCATCACGCATCTCCTCCATGTCGTGGCTCATCCCCGGGCGGATGTAGCGACGGCTGACATTCACCCACGGCGCACCATCGAAGCGTGTTAAATGCCGATCTCCTGGGGCTGTGGCAATGCAGTCGGACGGCAGGGATTCGTCCCTATCCAGCCATTGTTGCAGTAGCCCGATCGCCACCGAACGCAAAGGGCGCCCTTCCATCGCACTGCGTGCTTTTACGCGTCGGTAAAGATCATCCGGAATATTCAAGGTGGCTTTCATGCTTTACAGCTTAACCAATTTGCCTGCCGAGTCAATCTCTCCGGAATCCTTCACAGGCAGCGGCAGCGATTTCAACGATCCGCTCATCATCACTCCAGCTCTGCGCGACCATCCAATACCCTTCATCCAACTCCGCGCGGACTGAATCCCTCCCCACACACAACAGCCTGTCGCAACAGCCCATACAAAAATGACTCTTTCGAGTCATAGACAACCACCCCAGCGATTACCTATTCGGATTCATTCATGGAATTCACCTCAACCATCACACGCAGCCTCCTGCCTCTCATTCTGCTGGCCATCTCCGCCGCCCATGCCGCAGACCGCTTCGTTTCCCCTGACGGAAACGATTCCCATGACGGGATCACCGCCGCGTCCGCCTTCCGCTCGCTGGCCGCCGCCGCCAAGGCCACGCCCGCCGGCACGCACACCATCCGCCTCGCCGCCGGGGAATACCCGGAAACCGAAAGCACGCTCCTCGCCCCCGGCGTGAGCCTGGCCGGCGCCGGTATCGGCCAGACGGTGATCCACTGGTCCGCCCGCCAAGATCCGCGCGAAACCAAGGCCTCGCCGGAAGCGGTAAAAACCGCGATCCGGGCGATGAACACCGCGAACGCCTCGATCTCCGGCTTCACCCTCATCGGCAACCTCCCCGACGACCTGCGCGCCAACACCGGCATCACCGTCCACGGTGCGCATGATTTCTCGATCCACGACTGCGAGGTCAAAGGCTTCGAGTTCACCGGCATCTGGCTCCACGACGCGGTCGGCTCCACCATCCGCAACAACCGCCTCGAGGACAACGGTATGCCGCACAAGGATTCCTGCTCCGGCGGCCTGCAGATCGGCCATCTCACCGATTGCGCCATCCATCACAACACCATCCGCGAGCACCGCGGAGCCTACGGCATCAAGACCTGCATCCCCGAATGGACGGAGCGCAACGACCCGTGGAGCGCCCCGAAAGCGAAACTCGTCCGCGTGCTCATCCACGACAACGACATCAGGCTCCGCCAACAAGGCGGCTGGGGCCAGGGCCAACCCAACATCGCCATCGAGCTCTGGCACGCGGAGCCGGACACCTGCGAAATTTTCCGGAACCGCACCAACACCTGCGTCTCCCTCGTCGAGGGCGGCACGGCGGCCAAAACCATCCGCGTCCACCACAACCTCTTCCTCCTCGATCCCGGCTACAACTACGCCCTCGAAGCCGGATTCCACAACATGGAAATCGACCACAACGTCTTCCGCAACGGCATCTATCCCATCGCCACCTTCGGCCCACCGCCCGCGAACATGAACATCCACAACAACGTCTTCGATGGCATCGAGGACATCACCCTGCTTGCCCTTTCCGGTGTCACCGGTTTCCGCTTCGTGAACAATACGGTCGTCGTGAAAAAGGACATGCCCGTCCTCGCCCTCGGCAAGCAAGGCAAGGAAAGCCGCAACATTCTCATCGCCGACAACCTCTTCGTGAAAGAGGGCGGGGAACCCTTGGCCGCCGAACCCATCGTGTTCCATGCTGACAGCCCGCCCGCCCCCGACGCAGCGCACGTCCGCGGCAACGCGTTCTGGAACTGGAAACCCTTCGGCACCGACAGCCGATCCGAAGACCCCATGCTCATCCGCGAACCCGATGGCGACCATTTGCTCAAACTCTCCCCCGAAAGCCCCACCCTCAGATCCGGCAAAGGAACCCCGGGCAGCCGCCCCGCAGAATGATTTTTCCAGGGTAGGGCTGGGCCGCCCCGCCTGCCCGGCGTAGTTTCAACGAAGCCTGGGCCCACTTCAACTTCTTCCGCCGCATAAGCCCTTCATAGCGCAGCGACGTAGCAGGCTGTAATCGCGTGGGGCAGCGCCCTTTACGCGACTTCCTCTTCGTTTTCGATTTCCCACACGCTGAAAACGAGGGACGACCACGGCGGGATCGTCCCTACCCGTTCCAAAAAAAATCCTCAATCCGCCATCCTCCATCTCCCATCCTCTTCACTTGTCCGGGTCGTTATCGAATGCGAAGGGATCGATCAAAGTGAGTCCTTCGATGTGCCGGAAGTCGCGCGTGTTGCGGGTGGCCAATGGTCGGTGATGTCCCGGTATGGATTCATCTCACGTAGCTTCTCAAAAGCCGCCAAGCGCGCCTCGATCATCTCGGGCGTGGCGCTTGGGATTTTTCCTCTAGAGCGGCATCGGCCCCATCAGCGTTTCCGGTAGGCCGCGCCGCGTCCTTTACCCTCCAGAGCAAGGAATCCTTTGGTGACGAGTCCGGCGAGGCGTTTGCGAACGGTGTTGCGGCTTGCGCTTGTCAGGGCACTCGCCTCGGCGACCGTGACTCGTCCCGTGGATTCAACCATTTCGAGCAGGCGGCGTTCCGCTTCGGACAGGCTTGAAATTTTAAGTTCCAGAGCGGCCACTTTTGCCTCCATGGCCAACCGTTGTTTGTCGAGGGTTTGCAGGAAAAAAGCCAGCCAGGGCCACCAATCGGGACTCTCCCCCTTCAAAGACTGCTGGGTGGCTCTCAGTGCCCGGTAATAGCTTTCCTTGTTCTGCTCCACAATGGCCTCCAGCGAAGCGTATGGCGCATGGCTGTATCCGGCCCGAAGGAGCAAGAGAGTCGTCAAGATCCGGGAGAGTCGGCCATTGCCATCCTGGAAGGGATGAATTTTCAGGAAGACGACCACAAACATCCCAATGGCGATGATGGGATGCAGATCCTTCAACGCCTCTCGCCGGGCGATCCACGCCAGCAATTCCTTCATTTCCCGGGGTGTGTCAAACGGAGTCGTTGTCTCAAAGACGATCCCAATCATGTTTCCCCGGGCATCAAAGGCTCCGACGTTGTTGGGAAGGGTTTTGTAGCCGCCCCGATGCCGCACATCTTTTTCGCTGAATTGCAGGAGAACACCATGGAGTTGGAAAACATGATTCTCCGTGGGGCTGAGCAAATCAGCCGCATCGAAAACCAGGTTCATCGCGGTGGCATAACCGGCCACCTCCTGTTCGTCCCGCGTCGCAAACGATTGGGTCTCCAAGCCGTCCAGAATCGTCGCCACCTGCTGGTCGGTCAGCTTGGAGCCTTCAATCCGTGTGGAAGAGCCCACACTCTCGATGGTGGCAATCCGCCGCAGCCGCGTGAGGACCACTGGCGAAAGCCAGGTCAGCGCCTTCCAACGGCCTTTGAACTCGTCGATCCTCGTGAGGACTTGGAGGAACTCGGAGGAAAACTGCAAGTGGGTGTGGTCAATCATGGTGAGCATCCGTTTGTTTATCCGATTTTATCCATTTCCAGCAGATGTGTCATCCATTAATTTATCCGATTTAATCAGGGACGACCACGGCGGGATCGTCCCTACCCGTTCCAAACAAAAATCATCATCTTCTTACTCCTTTCGCCACTATCGTGCCAATATCGTGCCATTATCGCGTCTCCCGCCTCGCCGCCAACCTCCCGCTCTTCCGGCGAAATCTCGCCCCGCTCTCCTTCGTCGATGTTTCCGAGGCGGACTACACCGACGGCATGCTCGCCATCTACGAACTCAACGACATCCGCCTTCTCCGCGAAGTTTTCATCCAGTCATACGAACGCTCCGCCCAACGCTACACCGTCATTCGCGGCGCTGTGGGCGAGCCCGACCCCTTCCGCGTCAGATACCGCCAGGCCATCGCCGGTCAGGTGGCGGAAATCATCCGCGACCGCTGCGACCGCCGCGAAGCCGTCGCCCGGCTACGCCGCTGGGCGGAAGAATCCGTGATCGAACACGACCGCAAGCGCTTCGTCGCCGCCACCGAGGAAACCCTCGCCGGGATCCACGAGGGGAATTTCGCCCCTACCGGGTGAGGCCATCGGAGTTCGAGGCCTGGATGGCGGCATGGCGGTAACCGCCGCGAACCTCCAAAGCTTCGCCGAAATAACCCGGCTCCAGCGCGAAGCCCGCCCCCAACCATGATTCGCGGGCGACCGAAAAAATGACTCTTTCGGGCCATAGACAACGATCCCGGCGATTACCTAGATTCATAGGTGGAATCTCGCAAACGAGCGGTTCCCGATGAAATCCAAGCAAACAACTCCAAACGAACCATGAAAAACAAACACACACACCTCGCAGCCGTCATCGCCACCATGGCCATGGCCGCATCCAGCCATGCCGCCACGATCATCCCGACCAACGGCTTTAACGTCGGCACCACGCTGCCAAACCCTGACCAATGGGGTCAAAATTACTCGGTTACGGCCGGAGGATGGACTATGGCACAGACGGCAAATGGTGGCGGTCGCGTTGTCATCGGCGACCCTTTCGGATACGGTGGCCAAGCAACTCCTCAAGAGGGAACCGGTCAAGCTCAGTTCTCGAATGGAGCAAACTCGAACACTACCGCGCAAAGCATCACCGACACGGCAAACAATACGTTCACTGTCGGGCAAGAGGTGACGATGCTCTTCTATTTGGCCGGGCGCAACGGCGGCAGTGCGGCAGCCACGCTGAACGTCTCGCTGGTGGGTCCTGATACCTTCTCATTGGGTTCATTCGCAGCCGTCCAAGGTGACACCAACTGGGTGCTGACCACGAGCAACACGGCAACGATCACTACCGCAGGCATTTACAACGTGCGATTCTCTTTCGTGGACTCACCGTCTAACACTGACCGCACGACCTACCTCGACTCGGTCAGCTACAGCGTGGTTCCAGAACCCTCCTCGGCGCTTCTCGGCGGCCTCGGTCTCCTCGCCCTCCTGCGCCGCCGCCGGTAATTCCGGATTCGGTTTTTTTGATCGGGAGCCGGTAATCTCCTGCTCCCTTTCAAAATCCTCTGATCCAACGCGCCTCATTCACCGGCGAATATCATTTTCCGTGGGAGTTCTCCCCCACGGAAACGCGGCACACGGAGTTCCTGAATTTCTCCCGTGTGCCGCTGTTTTTTTGGGGTCGGGACGAGAAACCCCAATCCGCATTTTCCCTTTTCAGATGACAAAGCCCTCACACAAAGCCCAAGGCGGTTTCGCCCTGGTCGTGACGCTTGCCCTGATGGTGCTCTTATCCATTTTGGCGGTGGGGCTCTTGTCGCTTTCCGCCGTGACCCTGCGCACCTCGGGCAGCCAGCAAGCGGAGTCCGAGGCGCGCGCCAACGCCCGCATGGCGATGATGCTGGCGATCGGGGAACTCCAGAAAAACATCGGCCCCGACCAGCGGATCACCGCGCCATCCGCCATCTTCGATTCCGATCCCGAGAGCGCCGCCGTGGATGGAGTCGCCCACACCCGTCTCACCGGCGTATGGAACGCCCGCGACGCCGCTACCGAAACCCTGAACAGCTACAACACGAACCCGCCCGACTACAGCCGGGACAAGCCGAACTTCCGGCGCTGGCTCGTTTCCAACGCGAACCCGGAGGATGTCGAGCAACTCAACTTCGCGAAGGACGGCACCATGGTGAATCCCACGGATTTGTATGGATCGGAAAATCCCGGCCAACAAGTCAGGGCGGGCAAGATTCCCGTGAAAGGCGGCTCCTACGCATGGTGGGTGGGCGATGAAAATTCCAAGGCGCAGATCAACCGCCGCGATCTCCTGGCAAGGGAGGCCAATCCTGCAACCGCCGATCTGCTCGCGGGCTTCGGCTCCCCGGGCGCCCATGGCATCAAGGCATTGGCGGGCTACGAAGCGTTCGGCTCCAATTCCCCGGCGAGCGACAAATCCTTCACCCGCGAAACGGTTTCCCTCGCCGCCCCTGCCGGTGCCGATACCGGAGCCTTGTTTCACGATGTCACGCCCTACGCCCAAAGCGTCCTGGCCAGCGTCACCGCCGGATCGCTGCGCAAGGATCTCAGCCTCTACCTCGAGCGCACGGACATCGACTGGCTCAGGGATTGGAAAAATCCGAACTGGCAGCAAGGCCCGCTCGGCCCCAACGGCAAGATCGCCCTCAGCCCGCTGGCGGATTACGACGTACTGGCCTGGAAAACCCTGCATCACTACTACCACATGCACCGGCAGGTCAGCTACGTGGGCAACCGGCCGCGGGTCACCGCCATCGACAACAACGCTCCCGCACCGGTCGATCCAGTGAGCAACCCGCAGTGGAACAACGGCGTGACCGCGATCAACCCGGTGATCGTCCGCATGCAATACCTAATCTCCTACGGCGCGAGAAAGGTCGGCGAGAAAGACTACGACCTTCATGCTTACAGCTACCCGGTGGTCACCCTGTGGAATCCCTACAACGTGGACATGAGGATCAACGGCTACAACATCTGGATCCACAACCTACCGCTGTCCCACAAGATCTACAAAAACGATGCGACCATATCGGTTCCCGATTTCAACTGGGTCTTTGGGGCGCAACTGGGCGGCGGCGTGTTGGCCATGCGCTTCGGGCAGCCCTACGGCGTCCCGAATGAACCGATCATCCTGAAAGCCGGCGAACAGAGGATTTTCAATCCCAAGAAGTTTGATTTTGTGGAAGGAACCTGGCCCGCCGCCGATATGACGGTGAACACGGATCCCGGCACCTTTTACTCCCATCTTCATGCCGGGCACGCGAGGAATGTGGGCAGGATCTCCGGCGCTTTGGAAACCGACGTCATCGCGCTCGAAACCAAGATGCAGACCTGGGATATCTTCTCCCCGGAGCTGAAAGGTTACGGCTGGCAATCGACTTTCGAGGTGCGCTCCGAACCCCGCGGCAACCATCCCGGGCATGACCAGAGGATGCGGCAGCAACTGTTCACCACCAGCTATGCCTGGCGGCACGAGGATTCGAAATGGCCTGCCAACTATTTGTCCAGAAACAACTTTCCCACCAAACCGCTCAGGGAACTGGTGGATGCGCCCAGCCCGTTCTGCCTAGTTGAGGTCAGACTCAAGCCGCTGGATGAACTCACGGTGCCGAACAAAACATGGCTGCACAACATTCCCTCCCTAACCTTCGCCGGGTGCCATTCGCCCACCCAGGGAGCCGATGCCAGGACGCCGTTTTTCAGCCATCCCTACACGGTGACCTTCGACCAGAAAACCACCGTGCCGGGGCTGTTCCAAACCATCCCCCACATGGGGCCGAGCTACACGCCCGCCGGGCAGCGCTTCATCGCCGACCGGGAAATCCCCCAGGTGCCGCTCAGCTCGCTGGCTCAGTTGCAGAACCTGCCGCAGTATTCCATGGAAGGCTTGAACACGAGCAATCACCACTATCAGAACCATGCGATCGGCAACTCGTACGCCTCGCCGGGCGTCCCCTCCAATAAGGTCGAGGACTATGGCTGGCCGTTCAGCATCAACCCTTACTTCCCCTCCCAGGGCGGCGATCTCACCGGACTGAAAATGGCAGGCGGGACATGGATCAGTGCTCCCAACATCGACCGCAGCTACGCCGCCAACCACCTGCTCTGGGATGATTACTTTTTCTCATCCATGGCCTCACAGACCGGCACGTTTTACCAAAGATTCGGCACCACCCGCCCGCTAAAGACGGTGGTGGATGATTTCTACAGCGGAACCAAGCCGCTGCCGAACGCGGCCTACGTTCCCCATCTCTCGGGCAAGGGCACCAAGGCAGTGTCGGATTCCCTCGTCAGCACCGGCGGCGCTCCGCTCCCCGATGCGCATCTGAAATCCGCCGCGCATCTCATGGTGGATGGCGGTTTCAACATCAACTCCACCTCCGTCCCCGCATGGACGATCCTGCTGGCCTCCTCCCACCTCAAGCGGCCCGTCATCATGGAT
>JAYTOE010000068.1:0-11410 GCA_043747935.1 Akkermansiaceae bacterium | reverse complement strand
CGGGTTTCCCCGACTTCTCCGCCCATTCCGCCAGCCATCTCGCCTTACGCATACAGCAACCCTGCGTCTTTTGCGCAGCCGGTCAAGCTCGTATTTTGTCTGTCACCTTTTACCCTTTACCTCCGCTGAGCTCCGTCATCTCGCTGGGCATTGTCGGCCTGGGACTGCGCGGGCGCTGAAATCGGAGAGCAGGAGGGAGGAGAGCCAAGCCCTTCAGTTCTTGGTCGAAATTTTTAAGCGGAGGAATTCCCGACTACCGGGAGAATAGGGCACGGGTGAGCGGACGGTGACGGTCTCCATGGATGTAACCGGGTTAAGCACCACGCTCTGGATCACCAGGTCTTCCAGCCAATCTGTTGAAAGGAGTGTCGAACAACGCTGCGCGACGTATTCCACATCCGTCAGCGCCGAGTCACCGCCAGGACGGACGTAGGTGAAAGCAAGGTAGTCAATCCCGCCGACGGGGATCGCCTTGGGAACGGCGGCTCCCTGGGATGCCTGGCCTGTGTAACCGTGGGTGAAAACCGGCCCACTGTATGGACCCAGCGGTTTCCTGCCCAAAGCATATTCTTCGAGAAGGGAAATCCCGTCATGGTTCAGGTCTTCCAGCAGTCCGGGCAGCGGCCCCTGGTAATCCTGAAGAACCCAGTCCAGCCAGGCGGCCATCGTTTTCGGACTGGCTTGGGCGACAAGGCTGAGCCCTCCCGCATAACGGGGTTCCAGGTAGCGCCCGGGCGGCGGGTTCACGCTTGCGAATTGTCCGGAACCTTTGGGAATCACCGCGAAGGTGTCGCCGATGGACGGAACATAACCCTGTGCGTAGCGGAGGTTGAGTGTTCCGCCCATGGCGGTCGTCGCGCTGGTGATGATCCGGCCAAGGGGGTTATCAGTGCCGGCGATTTCCATATCGACGGTTCCTTCCGGGGCGAGGGTGAAAGAGGCTCCCGAGAAATTCACGGTGCCGCCGGGCGATCCTACATCGAGGACGCCGGTATTGAGAATCCGTCCCTGCAAAGGAGAAGCGGTGCGCACTAGAAATGTGCCCGCGTTGTTCAGACTGCCGGTGTTGTGATCGAGAATGCCGCCGCTGCCCGTCCATGTGACCGTCCCGCGGTTGTTGAACGTGCCGACGGCGTTGTCCTGCCATCCATAATAATGACCCAGAGCCTTGTCGGCTGCACCGCTGATCTGCATGACGCTGCCGCTTTCAAGGCTGACTGTTTGGGTGAGATTTCCGCCGGTCCATTCGAATTTGCCGCTGCCGCTGGTGCGGATGATGCCGTTCGCCCCGCCCCGGAAAAGGCTGGCGCGGTGCTCGAACGTCCCGTTGTTAATGCTGACGGAAGCAAGCAGCGTCACTCCGGCGGCGCTTGCACAGCGCCCTGCCCCGGTGATGATCGAGTTGTCGTGCAGAACCATGGGCGATTTGGCCGCCACCTCGCCGCTGACAACATCGAGGGTTCCGTAATGATTGAACGCCCCTCCGATGAAATCGGTTATGTTGGTGGCGCCGCCTTGCTCCCTACGGAAGATGCCGTGGTTGTGAAACTGGTTGAAGCCAAGCGTCGCGCTGTTGCGGGCGATGAAGGTTCCGGTGTTATTGATGATCCCGGTGTTGGCATCAACGATGTTGCCGGTGCCCGTCCAGGTGACCGTGCCGCGGTTGTTGAACGTACCGGGGGCGTTGTCCTGCCATCCGAAATAATGACCGAGAGCCTTTTCCGCATCACCCGTGATATTCATGACGCTGCCGATTTCAAGGCTGACGGTTTGCGTCAGGTTTCCGCCAGTCCATTCGAATTTTCCGGAGCCGCTGGTGCGGATGATCCCGTTCGCACCGCCCCGGAAAGCGTTGGCACGCTGCTCGAAAGTCCCGCCGCTTATGTTGACGGAAGCAATCAGCGACACTCCTGCGGTGCTGGCAATGCGCCCCGCGCCGGTGATGATCGAATTGTCGTGAAGAACCACGAAGTTCTTGGATGTGATCTCGCCGCTTGTCACGTTGAGGGTTCCGTAATGGTTGAATGTGCCGCCGGTGAATTCGGTCACATTGGTTGTCCCCCCTTGATCCCTGCGGAAGGTGCCATGGTTGTTGAACTGGTTGAAGCCGAGCGTCGCGCTGTTGCGGGCGATGAAGGTTCCGGTGTTGTTGATGATGCCGGTGTTGGCATCGACGAGGTTGCCGGTGTCCGTCCAAGTGATGGTGCCCCTGTTGTTGAGGGTAAGCGGGGCGCTGGAAAGGTCGTTATGAAGGAAGTAACCGAGGAGTTTATTCCCTGTTCCACTGATCAGAAATTGGGAGTTAGCCGCGATGTTCACGGTGCCCAGCAGATTGCCGCCGGTCCATCTGAAGGCTCCGCTGCCGGTGGTGGCAAGGGTGCCGATCGGAGCCGCTTCTCCCTCGCCGCCGCGTAGCTTGCCGGCCCTCATCTCCACGCTGCCGCTGATCGTGGCTGTGCCTGCGATGTTTCCGGTTCCAGTGCTGATTAGTTTCCCGGCTCCGCTATAAGCGCTGCCGTCGAGCATCCGCAGGTGGCTGGTGACCTCGATGGTGCCTTTCTGGATGTCAACCGTGCCTTGGTTGCTCAGCCCGAAGCCGGCTGGAAAAGTGGTGGTTCCACTCCCGTTCACCTTGCGCAGTATGCCGGTGGAGGTGTTGGCCAGGGTGCCGCCATCGGTGACCACCCGGAATGGCACGTCATTGTGGATGAGGAAGAGTCCCGAGTTGATGATTTCCCCGCCTCCATAGCTGGTGAAGATGTCGCCTGTGCCAGTCCAGTTCACGGTGCCCGCGTTTTTGATCACTCCGTGCTGGCGGTGGCAGGGACCGCAGAAACTTTCATTGGAGCCGAGCCGCTTGTCGATATCGCCGGAAATGTTCATGGTCATCCCGGGGGGGACGTTGAGGGTGGCGAGACGCGGATCGGTATAGGCGTTCTGGGTGGTGCCGAAGCTGCCGCCTGTCCAATTGAAGGTCCCCCCCACGCCGGTGATCATACCATCGCCTTCCAGAAGTCCTGCCGAGAGTTCGAGCACGCCAGTAACGGTGGAAGTGGAGCCCGGCGGCAGATAAAGCAGCCCGCCGGATACGCGGACGGTGCCCGTGCCCTTCACCGTGCATCCGTTTTCCAGAGAAAACATGCCCACCGGGAAATCGAGGATGCCGGACCGAACGTCCACAATTCCGCGGTTGAGGAAATTCATGGGCCGGCTAAGGCCCGGGGAGGTAAAGGATGTCACTCCCCCCTGTTTGATAAATTCGCCCGCCGATTCGTTGATGAAGTTGAAATATAGATAGCCGCCGCTCACGAAGGAGCCGGAGCCACTCGCGAGAAAGGTTCCTTTGTTGATAATGTTTACCGCAGTATCAGTACCGCCCACCTGCACGATTTTGCCGGCATCGCTCCATGTCGTCGCGCCGTTGAGGGTTACGGTGCATGCGTTGAGCGTATGGTCGCCGGCTCCTTCGAGGAAAAGCAACGCGCCGCCGCTTTGGTCGAGATTGCCCCACAGCATGCCTTTTTTCCAACGCATGCTGGTGCCGGGGGGAAGGAAGGTATGCATGGCGATCTGGTCGCCATCCATGACGAAGTTGCCGCCGACCGTAAGCGTCCGCCAGTCGCCGTTGGAGATCAGCTTGCCTCCGCCCGTGATATTGACCTGTTGGATATTGCAGTTGCCGCTGACATACAGAGTTCCTTCGAGATCGAGCTGCGCGAGCGAGAGGCCGCCTCCACGCCAGAAAGCATCCTTCTCCCTCTCCGCGATCGAGCTGCGCGAGCGAGAGGCCGCCTGCATACACGGTAAAACCGGCGGGAATCACGGCAGTTTGACCCGCTCCCGGCGGCGTATTGGGCGCACAGGGAGTGCCCCAGTTTTTCGGCTCGTTCCAGTCGCTCGGGCTTCCGACATGCTCGTTGGGATCGTTGGGATTGCATTTCTCTCCCGCCCGCCCGGTAAAGGTCCCGGCAAAGGCGGCATCCGAGAAAAACATGCCGGCCATAAGCGCGGGCAGCAGTGGGGAGGTGATCCTGAAGAGAAGGGCGCGGAGGGTATGTTTCATAGTGGTTTGGAAGTTAGATAAACCTACAAAAGAAAGGTACTTATTCTGGCTGGATTCTTATCTTTTGCAATGTATTTCTTTAATGGCGAAAAATGAGTTTTTGACCCAGAAAGCCCGACCGAGCGGAGGTGGTTTGCTGCGTGATCCCTCACTCATCCCCGCGCCGCATCTGGAAGGGGGCGGAAGTCGTGATCGCATGGATCAACTCGATGAGTTTGCCGTCGTTCTTCTCCATGTGGGCGGTGAGCTGCTCGATGGTGGTGGAATCGTAATACTCCACACCGCGTCCAATCGCGTAGGTGAGAAGTTTCTCGGAAACGGTGCGGTAGAAATCCGGCCTGCGCTTTTCCGCGAGGATGGCCTTGAGGGTGGCTACATCCGCGAATTTCTCTCCGGTGACGAGTTCACCGGCGGTGTCGATGGGCTTGCCGGACTCAGTTTTGCGGAAACGGCCGAGGGCGTCGAAGTTTTCCAAACCGAGCCCGATGGGATCCATGCGGGCGTGGCAGCCGCGGCAATCGGGACTCTTGCGGTGGATCTCCATCATCTCGCGCATGGTCGGGTTCGCCCCTTCCTTTGCGGCCTCCGTGAGCTCCGGCACGTTGGGCGGCGGCGGCGGCGGCGGCGTTCCTAACAGGTTCTCCAGCACGAAAAGGCCGCGTTTCACCGGCGAGGTGCGGGTGGGGTTGGAGCTGACGATGAGGAACGTTCCTTGCGTCAACAGGCCGCCGCGCTCCGGATGTTCGGTGAGATCGACAGGGCGGAAGTTCTCCCCGATCACGCCTTGCACGCCATAGAAGGCGGCGAGGCGTTCGTTGAGGAACGAGTAACGGGCGGAGATGAGCTCCTCGGCCGGGCGACCTTCGCGGAGGATGAAATCGAAGAGCGCGTAGGTTTCCGTGCGCATATCGTCACGGAGGCGGGGATCGAAAATCTCCGCCGCCTCGTGGTTGTTTGCCACACCGAGGATGGTCGATGCGGAGATCGGGGCCGTGGCGACATCCCGCGCTTGCAACCACTGTCCGACGAAGTTTTCCGTAAGCCGACGCGAGCGCGGATCAGCGAGCATGCGCTCCACCTGCTGGCGGAGGTTCGCGCGGAGTTTCTTGTTGTACGCCAAGGATAGTAGTTCGTCGTCGGGGACGGATGCCCACAGGAAAAAGGAGAGGCGCGAGGCGAGTGCGTATTCGTCGAGAGGGACGATTTTCTCCGGGTTGTTCGGCTCTGGCTGGATCTCGGCGCGGAACAGGAAACGCGGCGAGGCCAGGCAGGCGGCGATGGCTTGCTTGATGCCGTCCTGGAAGGTTTTTCCGGGGAGCTTGTCGATCTCGTTCACGATGGCCACAAGACGGGTGATATCGCCCTCGACAACGGGTCTCCGGAACGCACGGGAAACGAACGAGCGCATGATCTTCCGCGCGTAGGCATTGGCGGCCTTGGGGTCTTCCGGAGCCGGACCATCGACGAAGATCATGCGGTGGCCTTTCGAAAACTCCCTCTGCGCGCCATCGAGAGGCCCCTGAACAATGAGCCGCTGAAGGCAGAGGTAGAGATCCTCCTCGCCAGCAGCGGGTGGTTTTTCCGGCTTCAGGGTGACCTTGATGGTGTGCTCGCCCTTCTTCACCTTTTTCACGGCGGCACCGAGGTCGATACTGCGGCGCTGATCCCAGCCGAGCGTGGCTTGTGCGAGGAGGTTTCCCTCGGCAGAAATATCCAGGAAGGCCTCGGCGGTGGTGGCTTCGGTCGCGCCTTGTATGGAGTATTGGAGGGTGATCTGGTAATTCCCGTCCCATTTGACCGGCACTTTCAGGGTGAACTCCGTCCCCTTGGAAAATGGGATCCATGTGGGCGGGACGGAGGGATTTTTAAAATCCCCGGCGGGAAACTCGACCCGCGGAACTTGCGCGGAGGCATCGTCGGGCAGCGCGAGGTTCACCACCTCCTCGGCGGAGATGAGGTATTTTTCCATCAGCAGCGGTGAGATGGAGAGCACATCGCCGATGTTGTCGAAGCCATATCCGGTATCGTCCGGCGGGAAAGCCTCGGCGGTGTCGTATTCGACGCCGAGGAGATCTAAGACGGCATTGCCGTATTCATTGCGGTTCAGGCGGCGTATCGTGACGCGCCCGGGATCCGGCTTTTTGGGATCAAGATTGAAAACCTCGGACTCGATCCATGCGAGTAGCTTCTTTTTTTCCTCCACGCTCGGCTGCGCCTCATCCGAGGGCGGCATGATCTGTGAACGGAGATTTTTCCAAACAGGCATCCAGTGCTTGCGATCGTCGAGATGCGCGGAGAGATCCTTGAAGGTGTCCATTCGGAAATCGCCCTCCCGTGAGCCGTCGCCGTGACAGTCGAAGCAATACTGCACCAGCAGCGGCTCGATCTCCGACTTGTAGGCTTCATCAGCCATGGCGGTCGAGCCAAGGATGAGCAGAAGCGGGAATAGGCGTGGAGAGGTCAAGGTTCTGCTGATACGTCCTGCCAACCTCGCCGCCTTTCGTCGGGGTTGCAAATAAGGAACATCCCGCCGTGATGGCTCGATACAAAAAACCCGCGGATCACAAGGAGCCGCGGGTTTTATTGGGTGGGGGGAACAGGGGGAATTTATCAGGCGCGGCGGCGGCGGAACGCAAGGCCGAGGGCAGCGAAACCGAGCAGCATCGTGGAGCTTGGCTCGGGCACCGTGTAAGTTACGGTGATGGTTCCGAAGGCGGTGACAGGTGTGGTGGCTGTCTCGATTCCGCTGTTAAAGCTCAGGCTGCCGATCTGGTTTGCTTTTGCGTTGACCGTATATGTGCCCGCGCCGACGAACTGGCTCAGGAAAAGGCTGTTCACGTCCGCGCCGCCGGTCTTGTTCTTCGTCGCTCCGACAAGGATCGCGCCGTCCGGACCGGTAGGTTGATAATCGTTAAGACCGTCGCCCACATTTCCGGAGAGGTTGAAAGTTCCGGTATTCACAACGCTCACATCATCGATGATCGCGTTGAAGCTGGAATCCAGCAGATTCACATTGGTGGAGGTCGCGTCGAGCCCGGCACCGAAGTTGGCCGTCAGGTTCGCGGGGGAGTTGGCATCGTTGTCGATGATGAACTGGCCGCCTTGGATGGTGATCGAGTAGCTGACCTTGACGTTCGTCAGCGCGGAAAGCGGGCCGTTGTATTTGTTGAACAGCAGCGGCTGGCTGAAATCAGGCACTCCGCTGAAACTGCGTGTCTGTGTGATGGTGTTCTGTCCGGTGGCGAAGCCGATAAGTGCGGTGGAAGCTACCGCAACTGTTAGTAATGATTTCATGGGGGGTGGGGGGTGGGGGGTGAAAAACGGAAGGCATATACAGACTTACAGTAAATCCGCGCCGCGCGAGCAAATCCACGAAGCTTCAACTAGATGAAGTATCAGAAAATATTTAAGAACCTAAGATCATATCTGCAAATCACTCATAATAAGATAGTTGTGAATTATTATCAAGCGACAAAAGACCCGCAAAGCCTATGATTTCAGTAAACAATGATAGTTAGTCCTTTTTAATAAAAAAACAAAATATCGCCCTGACAATGAGGTGGTGCCCTTATTGGAAAGCTGGACATTTCACCCCTTTGCCGCAGTTTCGCGGCGTGTGCGGATATGATTGGACGGGCTGGCGGGGCGAGATTGAGGCGACGCTGATGTTCGTCGTTCGCGGCGGTGAGATCCTGCTCATCGAGAAAAAGCGCGGCCACGGCGCGGGCAAGGTGAACGGCCCCGGCGGCAAGATCGATCCGGGAGAGACGCCGCTCGAATGCGCCGTCCGCGAGACCGAGGAGGAACTGCTCATTTCCGTCAGCGACGCCCGCAAGGTCGGCGAGCTGTGGTTCTGCATGTCGGATTGCCCGGACATCTTCTGCCACGTGTTTCTCGGCTCCGAGTTCACGGGCACGCCTACGGAAACGGACGAGGCCGTGCCGATCTGGTCGCCGCTCGACGCCATTCCCTACGAACGAATGTGGGACGATGACCGCCATTGGCTGCCCCTCGTTCTCGAAGGACGGAGCATCCTCGGAAAATTTGTCTTCGAGGGCGAAACGATGGTCTGGAAGGAAATCACCGATGAGGCATTCTGAAGGAGGCGCTGTCGTTGAATTCGCGTTCGACTTCGCGGGGAATTGCGACTAGCCAGTCAGATCATATGCGGTTGCTCCTTCCGATCCTCTTCCTTGCCACGGTCGGCTCCGCCATGTGTCATCATCTTGACCGCATCTGGACGGACAGCCAAGGCCGCAGCGTGAAGGCCGAGCTTCTCAAGGTGGAAGGTGCCTCTGTTGTCCTTTTGCTGCCCGACGGCCGCCAGATCCCCTACGCCATCGCGAAGCTCTCGCAGATCGATCAGGCCTTCATCAAGAAGTTCGGACTCGATGTAAATCATGGCGAAACCGCTGTCGCCATCCCCGATAATTTCGACGACGAGTGGCCTGACGAAGCCACGATCAAGGGAAACCCAAGGATCGCGACGATCGAGGAGAATGTCGCTGAGAAGAAGTTCGTCTATGAATCCGCCAACTACCGCTACCAATGCGATGCGCCGCTCCTGAATACGGTGATCGGCGGATTCGCGGTAATGTTCGAAGCCACCCACCAGTATTGCCGCGAACTGCCTCTCTCGCTCAACAGCGGGGTGAAAACCGACGGGAAATACCAGATCATCCTTTTTGAGCACGAGAAAGACTATATCAGCGCGGGCGGGCCACCGGGCAGCGCCGGGGTTTACATCCCTCACAAGAACATCGTGATGGTTCCCCTGACGAGCCTGGGGGTGCAGAAATTCGGCAGCGGCTACACGCTCGACCGTGACAAGGGCAACAAGACCCTTCCCCACGAACTCGTTCACCAGCTCACCCCGCCCATTTACTATGAACCCGGCTCGGACGGCTGGTTTACGGAAGGCGTCGCGGAATACGTCGCCGTAACCCCCTATCGCTCCGGATCATTCGGTGTCCGGTCGAATTTCAAAGCCATCATCGGGTATGTCACGGCATACGGGATCCAGGGGAAAGGAGGCCGCGGGCTTGGCCACAGAATCGCCATCGGGCCGCTGAAAGCCTTCATGATGCAGCCCTACTCTTCCTTCGCAGGCGGCAGCAAGGCCAATTTCAATTACGGCTGCGGACTGCTGATCACCAACTACTTTTTCCACATGGACGGGGACGGCGATGCGAAACGGATCAAGGCTTTCCTGAAAGCGATGAAGGCCGGCAAGAAGGGCGAGGAGGCACTCGCCGTCCTGCTAGACGGCCGGACATGGGAGCAGCTCCAGGCGGAGATCGCCGCGGCCTATGCGGAAGAGAAAGTGACTTTGACTTTTTGAACCGATGGCCGCACCGCTGAACACACTCCCCGCCCTCCCCGGCCAAGCTCCGGAAGCCCTCTCCGCATGGCTTTCCGATCAGGGCGAGCCTGCTTTCCGCGCGAAGCAGATCCTCGAGTGGGTTTGGAAAAAGAAAGCCGCCTCCTTCGCGGACATGACGAACCTCCCCGCCGCGCTGCGGGAAAAGCTCACCGCCTCTTTCCGCCTCACCGCACTCACCCATGCCAAGACCCAGGGCAGCGAGGACACCACACGTAAGTTCCTATTCCGCCTCCACGACGGTCGCTACATCGAGTCCGTCCTTATCCCCGCGAATCCTGCCCTCTACGGCGAGAAATCTGACCGCCGCACCCTCTGCGTTTCCTCCCAGGTTGGCTGTGCCTACGGTTGCAAGTTCTGCGCCTCCGGCCTCGCCGGCTACACGCGGAACCTCGACGCCGCGGAGATCGCCGGGCAGGTGCTGGAGGCGGAGAAAATCTCCGGCGAGCGCGTGGACAACCTCGTCTTCATGGGCATGGGCGAGCCGATGGCGAACTTCGACAACCTCATGGCCGCCATCGCGCTGATCACCGGCCCGGAAACCCTCCACCTCGGCGCGCGCCACCTCACCATCTCCACCTCCGGCCTCGCCCCGCAGATCCGGAAACTCGCCGACCACCCCCAGCAGATCCGCCTCGCCATTTCCTTCCACGGCGCCACCGACGAAGTCCGCGACCGCATCATGCCGGTGAACAAAAAATATCCCGTGGCCGAGCTCATGGATGCCCTCGCCCATTGGAACTCGACGAAAAAGCAGAAGCTCACCCTCGAATACATCCTGATCAAGGGCGTGAACGACGACCTCAACCAAGCCGCCATCCTCGCCCGCCACGCCCGCAGCATCGGCGCGAAGGTGAATCTCATCCCTTACAACACCGTCGAGGGTCTCGAATGGGAGCGCCCCGCCCTCTCCCACTGCCGCGCCTTTCAGGATGTCCTGAAAAACGCCGGCGTCACCGCCACCCTCCGCATCGAGAAAGGCCACGACATCGATGCCGCCTGCGGCCAGCTCCGCCTGAAACAGGAGACGGCGGAAGGGATCGTGTGAAGTGGCGGGGGATTGATGAATGTTGATTTTGGATTTTTGATCGGAGAATAAATCACCTTCCTCCGTCCCTTCTTCCCATTCAAACATCCAAAATCACCAATCTGTCCGTCGTAGCCTTCCCGGCCTTCGTAGCTTCAGCGAAGTAGGCAGCGAAGTCGGATCATCAATCTGTCCGTCGTAGCCTCGGCGAAGTCGGATCGGCAATCAAATCGCCGCCTCCATCCCCTCACAAATCATCCAGCGGGCTCGTGATCTCCCCCCGCATCGCCCGCGCGAGCTGCACGTAAATCATCGTCGTCCGGATGTCCGCATGACCCAGCAGCTCCTGCACACTGCGGATGTCCACCCCCCGCAGAACCAGATGGGTTGCGAATGAGTGCCGCAGCGTATGCGCCGTCACTTTCTTCGCCAGCCCCGCCTCCTTCACCGCCGCCGCCAGCGCCTTGCCCACACGCGCCTCATGCGCGTGATGCCGCCGCTCAAGCCCGTCCGCGCGCGGATCCGCCGATAGCTTCCCCGATGGGAAAAGCCAGAACCACGGCCAGCTCACACCCGCAGCGGGATTCTTCACCCCATACGCATTCGGCAGATACACACCCGCCACCCCATCCGCCCTGTCCTTGTCATGCAGCACCCGGCAGCGCTCCAGTTGCGCCTCCAGCGCCGCCACCACGCTTTTCGGCAGCGTCAGCACCCGATCCTTGTCCCCCTTGCCGCCCCGCACCTCCACCTTCCCGCCGGACAGATCCACATCCTTCACCCGCAGCCTCATGCACTCCATCACGCGCAGCCCGCAGCCATACAGCAGCTTCGCCATCACCGCCTCCTCCCCCGTCATCACCATCAGCATCTTCCGCATCTCCTCCACCGACAAAACCACCGGCAATCGCTTCGTTTCCTGCGCCCGCATCACATCCAC
>JAYTOE010000067.1:0-96255 GCA_043747935.1 Akkermansiaceae bacterium | reverse complement strand
TCGGATCAAGCGCTAGGCGCTGGACGATGATGTTCCGCCCGCCTTGATGGGTGACAGTGGTTTCAAGAACTTCGGCGGGTGCGAACACCGCCCGGACTTCCGGCGCGGGAACCTCGCTGCCATCGGGAGGATCAGAAAGAAGTACGGGCTGTTGATCGGCGTGCATCTGCAACACTGTCATTCCAATAGCAATTGTGGGAGATAGATACGTTTTCATTTCAAAGGCTTATTGCGAAACTACTCGCAAAGTTTTCGCTATTGAGAAAATCACGTCAAGAAATTTGATGGATATTTAGGAGGGATGCAGTTGCGCGAAAAAGCGGAAATTCTCTCGGAAGCCATTATGAAGGAACTGACCTCGCTCAGAATCGCAAACGGCCTTTCCAAAAATGAGGCAGCTACCAGAGCGGGATTAGCCGTCTCGTTTGTCTCGAACTTGGAGAGCGGCAAACGTCGTCCAGGAGTCGAAACATTAGCCAAGCTAGCATGGGTTTATAAGTCAGCTCCTAGTGAGATTTTGGCTTGTTGTGAAAAAACAGTCAACGAAGCACTGGAAAGCTTAGCATCAGATAAGAAGGAGAAGAAGTAGGCCAATGCGTGGGGATTTTATCTCGCGCCGAGATCGTCGAGTTCGCGGTTCGCACGGCCGAGGAGGCGCTCGATATCGCTGAGGTGCCGGCGCATGCGGGGGAGATCACGGGGTTTCGCATCGCGCCGCATTTCCGGCAACATCACGCGGTTCTGCTCGGCGAGTTCGGTTTTGAGCTTCTCTGTCTTGATCCGTGCTTCGGCGACGGTGTCTGTTTTCGATTTCAGAAGATCCATCACCGCCTTGCTGCCCATGATGTAAGTCCGCGTCCGGTCGGCACGCGCCATGGTGATCCCGACCACTCGGCCTTCCAGATCGACGACCGGGCCACCGATTTGGTCGGACTTGATTTTCATATCCGACTGCACGACTCGGGAGAAGCTGTCACGGATGCCATTCAACTTGCCACCCATGCCTTCCATCGCGTTAAGCCGCCCTCCGGCGAACTGCCCGAGGACGGGGCGGTTGGAGAGTAGCACCTCGACGTCGCGCTCCTTGCCCGCAGTCTCGATGCGCAAGGTCACCTTGTCGCCGGGGCTCTTGCCGCTGAGTGCGTTTTTGAGTTCCTGAAGGCCTGAGATTTTGCGCTTGTTCACCATCAAGATCACATCGCCGGAGCCGAGCCCCGCCTCCGCCGCACCGTATTCCGGCTGCACGTTTGCGATCCTGACCCCTTCGCCACGGTATTGGAAATCCGCCATGATACCGAGGTGCGCCTTGTCCGTTTCGCGGAGATTCCTTTCCAAAACACCCACCACCCCGAAGGCACCCGGCTTACCATCCGGCCTCACTGCGACTAGGAAACGCCCGAGCGAGAGATCGGAAGCATGGAACTTTGCCGGGGCGATGCCTTCCGATTCAACAGCTTCCATCGGGATCGTGAGCAGCGCGAGATCCTCATCGGTGAAAACGCCCGTGACCTCGGCTTTAGCACCTGCGCCGTCCGCGCCGTTGACGAAAAGCGCATCGGCGAAACGATCGATCTCGCTCCATTTCGTAAGGATGCCGGTGCCGTCCGCAACAACCGTTCCGTAGGCGAGTTTGCGGGGACGCCCATTGTCGCTGCCCCAGATCGTCACGGCGGATTTCGCGGCTGCGGCAATGATGGGCTCCAGAGCCTTGTTAAATTCGATAGACTGTGCGTCCACGATCTTGCGTTCGTCGGGCCGCATGAGCGGCACCTCCTCCTCTGCGCTCTGCGCCGGAGCGGACAAGCTGGCGAAAAGCAGCAGAGCGCCGATGGCGGAAAATTCGTATGTTCTCATCTTGTCCTGTAAAGTTCCTCCCGTTTCACCAACTCCACCTCGATATCGAGTGACGTATCACCACGGACGATGCCGAGTTTCACCTTATCCCCGACATCGCGTTTCACTAAAACCTGCTGGAGTTCCCCACCCTCGCGGACGCTGTCGCCGTCCACCGAGCGGATCACATCCCCTGCCCTCACGCCGGCTGCTGCGGCAGGAGAATTCGGCTCGACTTTGTTAACGAGCACACCGTCGGTTCCCTCGTTCATCGCCATGCCGATTCCGAGCACCGGAGTCTCCGGATTTGCCATGGGATTCATCTGGAGCGTGCCCCATGTCTCGCCCGCCAACAACCGATCCCAGTCCTCGCGGAATCCGTCGATGCCCGCGTGGTTATTGTTACTCCATGATACGCCGATCGAGGAATTGATTCCGATGAGCTTTCCATCGAGGTCGAAGAGCGGCCCACCGGAATCGCCGCCGATCAGCGTGCAGTCGGTGGTGAAATAATTCCCCGGGCCATCGGACATCAGCCTGCCGAAGCGGACGGGAGGAGTCCTCGCCGGATCGAAGCCCGCCGAGTGACCCAGCGCGATGACCCAATCCCCCGCTTCCAGCGGTTTCGACTCGCCGCGTTTCACAAACGGCCATGGCCCGGCATCGACCAATTTCACCATGCCGATGTCTTTCGAGAAATTCGCGCCCAGCACCTTGCCGAGCCATTTCTTGCCGTCGGAGAAATAGACATCCACTTCCTTCATCCCCTGCACCACGTGGGCGGCGGTCAGGATCAGGCCATCCTCGGAAACAAGGACACCGGAACCGGAAGAACCCGTTTTCTCGGAAACGAGGGCAACCGTGGCTGGTAAAGTCTTCACGGAAACCTCCGCCACCTTTTTTTCGAGCTTCACAAGATCGGCGACGGAAGCCGCAGGTTCGTAGGCGAGGGATATCCCCGCCGCGGCGAACATGACCCACAGGATGGCTTTGATTTTCATCACTACTCACAATCGACACCATGCCGACCTTTCGTCTAGCGATTTGTGGTGGGTGGCATCCGTAAAGTTTGCGGTTTCAAGTTTTCCATTTGCCCGTATCGTCACGCCGTAGCGACCATGCCGAAACGCAAACAACAGAGCAACAAGCAGCGCGAGAGCACGCCCGCCTCCGGTGGGTCGCCCAACCCGCTCTCGCTGCTCTTGCTTTGGCCTTTCCATCTCCTGTTTTGGCTCACGCGCGGCTCGGGCGGGATGAAGCGTTTTTTCGTCCGCCTGATCGGCGTGCCCGTGATCACGGGACTCCTGATGCTGATCGCCTTGGCTGTAGTGTACGGCATCCGATCTTCCTATTATGACCTGACCCGCATCAACAAGATGCCGACGCGCACGATCATCCTCGACCGGCAAGGCACCGAGATCGGGCGCATCCATGGCGAGAAGCGCTCCATCGTTCCGCTCAAGGAAGTGTCCGAGGATTTCCGCAAGGCCATCCTTGCCCGCGAGGATGAGCGTTTTTATTCCCACGGTGCCATCGATGTCATCGGTATCGGCCGGGCGTCGCTGAAGAACCTCGAAGGAAAAAAGGAGGGAGCCTCGACCATCACCCAGCAGCTCGCGTCGGATGTTTTCAAGCTGAAGGCGCGTGAAACGATCGAGGATAACCGGAAAGAGCCTATTAAACTCCTGCTGATGCAACTCGACCGCAAGTGCCTGGAGATCGCCATCGCGTTCCGCCTTGAATCCGCCCTTTCCAAAGACCGCCTCCTCGAGGCCTACATCAACCAGATCAACTGGGGACGCCAGATCAAGGGCGTCGGCGAGGCCTCGCGCATCTATTTCGAAAAGCATCCGTCCGAACTGACCCTTTCGGAGTCCGCGCTACTGGCAGGCATCGTCCGCGGCCCCGATGCCTACAACCCTTTCCGCTCCATGGAAGCCGCAGAGCGCGAGCGCAACACCACCCTCGCCCGGATGGTCACTGCGGAAAAAATCTCCCAGTCGCAGGCCGACGCCGCGAAAAAGGAACCGATCACCGTCCGCCCCGCATGGCGGCGGGAATCCAGGGAATCCTACGCAATGGACGCAATCCGCCGCGACCTGGAGATCATCCTCGAAAAGCAAAACATCGATCTCGGCGGCCTGACCATCGTCACCACCATCGACCAGCGCCTTCAGACCATCGCGGAGGAAGCGCTCGACAAGAAGCTCCGCGAAACGGAACGCCTTTCCGGATACCCGCATCAGAGCCGCGCGGGCTGGCAGAACCAATCGGAGGAGAAGCGCAAAGAGCCGGAGTATATCCAAGGAGCGGTCGTTTTAATCGAAAACCGGACGGGAGCCGTGCTCTCTCTCGTCGGCGGGCGCGATGCGAACGAATCCAAATTCAACCGCGCGATCCAGGCGCGTCGCCAGCTCGGATCGATCTTCAAGCCCTTCGTCTATCTCGCCGCCTTCGACAAGGGCATGCGGCCCTCCACCCTTATTTCCGACGGGCCGATCTATCGGAACGAGATCAAGGGCGCACCGACATGGCGGCCTAACAACTCGGACGGGAAATTCGGCGGAATGCACCCGGTTTCCTATGGGCTGATCCGTTCCCGCAACACCATGTCCGTCCGGGTCGGAAATTACGCCGGAGTTTCCAACGTGAAGGAAGTCTCGCGCAAGGCCGGCTTCGGGACGGCGATGCCGGAAACGCCCTCCTCTTTCCTCGGCTCATGGGATGCCAGCCCGTGGGAGGTCGCGACCTCATACACAATTTTCCCCAACGACGGCACACGGTACAGGCCATTCCTGATCACCGAAATCAAGGATCGCGGCGGAAACATCCTGTATCGCACTCCGCCCCTGCCCTACCAGGCCGCCAACACCGGCTCGGCGTGGTCGATTTCCAAGATCCTCCAGGAAGTCGTGAATTCCGGCACCGCCGCCTCGATGAAACGCCTCGGTTTCGACAAACCCGCCGCCGGCAAAACCGGAACCACCAACGAATTCAAGGACGCGTGGTTCGCCGGCTATACCTCCAGTCTCACCTGCGCCGTCTGGGTCGGCTTCGACCAACCCAAGAAAACGATCCAAGGCGGTTACGGCTCCACCCTCGCCCTGCCGGTCTGGGTGGATGTGATGAAAACCGCCGACCGCCTCGGCTATAAGGCCGGCGAGCTGCACTCGAAGGTCGCCCTAGTAAACATCGAGCTATGCCGCAACTCCGGGAAACGCGCCACGGCCGGTTGCCGCAGCGCAGGAACGGCATACGGCGACAAGATTCCGGAGGACATAGCGCCGGAAGCAGGCGATCTCTGCCCCATCCATCCCGCCCGCGCGATGCCCGTTTCCGATGACGATGCCCCGCCGCGAGCCGCTCCCGTAAGGGAAAATAACAACCCTCTCCGCGCGCAACCCGTCGAGGAACGGCCGCTGCGCGCCCAGCCCGTCGAGGAGGCACCCCTCCGCGCCCAACCTGTGGATTGACTGACACACCTTTTCAGACAAGAACCTCCGCCCACGGCATTTTCCAGAAAACAACCATGAAAACCACCCAAAGACACCGGCTCCGCTCCGGCTTCACCCTCCTCGAAATCGTCATCGTCCTTGGCATCATCGCCGTGATCATGGGCGGTTCCATCGTCATGCTGAAAAAGCTGCCCGAAGGTGCCAAAATCAAGCGCACCGAAGGTGACATGCAGAACATTGAGTCGGCCGTCCGCAGCTACGCGATGCTTGCCGGGAACCCGCCGTCAACCGCCCAAGGCCTTGAAGCCCTCTTCGTCAAGCCGACCAGCCCGCCGATCCCCAAACGCTGGGCGAGCGCAGGAAAAGCCGTTCCACTCGATTCATGGGGCGAGCCTTACAAATACCGCAACCCCGGCAAGATCGACTCTTCCACCTTCGAGATTTACACCTTCGGTCCCGACAAACAGGAAGGAACTGACGATGATATGTCCTCGCAAGAATAGTCACCCTGCTGCGGCAGTGGTGAATGATAGCCGTCCTCCCGCAAAAAATGGAGGATTCACTCTTCTGGAGATCGTCATCGTATTGTTGGTCGCCGGCATCGTTATTGGCGGAGCGATAACGGTGATGCTCGGTTCTTCCACCAAACGCACGCTAACGAACGCCTCCAGCGCGATCGAGCTTCTTGCGAAAAAGGCGCGCACCGCATCCATCCTTCACCAGAAGCCCTACGCCATCGAGTTCCATGAAAACTCGCTGCGACTCCTCCCTTTCGCGGCCGCCTCGGAGACCGAGCAGACCACGGCACTGGGCAACGAGATCGGCGGCACGGCGGTCGATGGCGATACCGGCCCAACCCTGCGCGAGGATTTATCCATCGACCCCGACATCACCCTCAGTGTGCGCCGCTGGAACACGGAGGATTTCATCGCCCCTTCGAAAAGTCGCATCCCCGTATGGCGCTTCGATCCCAACGGCCTTTCCGAGCCCGTCACCGTCCGCATGACCGTCGGCGATAACTACGCCCAGGACACCTACCACCCCCTTACCGCCACCATCGCCGATTCCGAACTGGAGGCGAAATAGAGTATCGTTAGTAGTTATTTGTTAGAAGTTATTAGTCCAAAAATTAGGGTTTAAAGTTTGAAGTTTAAAGTTTCCAAAAAGACGCGCGGCTTCCTCCTGCTTGAGGTTGTTCTCGCCTTGGCGATTTTCGCAATCGCCTGCACGGGTCTCACCGTGGCTTTCCACCGGATGTCTGCGGCGGCAGGTCTCGCCCAGAGCGAGCTTCGCATCACCCGCATTCTCGATTCCGCGCTCACCGAGCAACTCAGCATGCCGATGATTGAGGAGGGTGTGAAACAGATCCCGGTCGAGGGCACCGACATCGAGCTCGATGTCGTGATCGAGCCCATCGAGGACATGGAGAACCAGGACGGAGAGCTTCTCCAGCAGATGTTCCACATCAAGATCACCGCGAACTGGTATGAGAACGGCGCGTGGCAGGAACGCTCCGCCGAGACCTGGCGCTACAACCCCATGTATCAGCCATGAGAGGTTTGAAGAAGAGCGGGAGAGAGTGGGATGGGGAGAGCGGGAGATTCGCGGCTTTCTCCCCCACTCGCCCCATCCCGCACTCTCCCACCCTCCGGGCAAAGCCCGGCTTCACGTTGCTCGAACTCGTGGTCGCCCTCCTCCTTGTCGCGCTTCTTGCTGGCATGATTTTCACCACCTCCTCCGCGTCGCTCGAGCTCGGCAATAATGTGGTGAAAACACAGAACGAGGAGATGCTGCATCAGGCGTTTTTCGATTTCATGGAAAACAGCCTCACGTCGCTTCCCGGAAACACCCGGATGGAACTCGCCGTCACGGATTCCGGATCACATTACCTCAGCGACCTCACGCTCCAGAACGTGCCGCTTTCCTTCACATGGGGCGGCGAGGAGCGCACCGCGAAGGCGATCCGGCTCTCGACCGTCAAGCGGCGCTCGGGTTTCCTCGATATCGTCCTAAGCTACTACGAGAACGAGATCATCGAGGAGGACACCAGCAGCCAATCCGGCAATACTGTAGCCGCCGAGAAGGAACCTTTCGCGGAGATCGTCTTGCTCACCGATGTCGCTTATTTCGAATGGCGCCTGCTCGACGGTCGCACCATGGAATACCAATACGACTGGGATCTCCCCGGGCGCCTGCCGCTGCAAATGGAGCTGATCTGCGCGTTCGGAGCGGATGGCGGGGAAATGAGACACGTGTTCTGGATCCCACCGCGCCAGAACCCGGAAGTGTTCATGCGGCAGCTTCAACAAGGCGGTGGCCAGGCCGCAGGGGGAGAGTTACCCGAAACACCCGAAGGAGAAGAAGAAGAAGTCCCGGAGATCGAGGTCAAACCACCCGGCCCGCCTCCCGCCCCCCCCAACAAATGAGAATCGTAACCCACATCCGGAATGGTCGGGACGGCTTTGCTCTCATCGGTGTGCTGTTTCTCATCGCCATCCTCTCCCTTGCAGCCATCACCACCTTGCGCGTGATCTCCTTCGACATGCAGATCGCCACCGCGAAAGTCCACGGCTCCCGCGCCTTTCAACTCGCGGAAATGGGCATCGCGATCGGCTCGAACCCCGCCGTCGAGCGCAACGACCCGCTCCTCCACCGCATCGACGAGGCGAACAACGAGGAAGTCCATGTCGCCATCACCTCCGAAGGCGCGCGCTTCAACATCAACAGCCTCGTGCTTGCCGAGGACAAGACGCTGCTCCGCTCTATTTTCACCCACTGGGGTCTCGACCTCGACTCCGCCCAAGCCCTCAGCGATGCCTTCACCGACTGGGTGGATGAAGATGACGAGGTCGCGCTCAACGGCGCGGAGATCGAGGATTACGAGAAATTGGGACGCCTCAACCAGCCCTTCAACCGACCCTTTTACGACATCGAGGAAATGGCGCTCGTCGCCGGCATGGATCAGATCGAGTTCCTCCGCCCGGATTGGCGGAACTGGTTCACCGTCTGGTCTTCCGGCACGCTTGATCTCAACGAGGCTGATGCCGAACTCATCTCCGTCGCCGCCGAGGTCACCCCGGAGCAGGCCTCCATCATCCCGGAAACCGTGCGCGGCACCGACGACACCCGCGACACCGAGGACGATGTGCCCTTCCAAGATGTCGGCACCGCGCTTTCCCTGCTTGGCATCGGCGGGGAAACAGGGCAAGTCATCGCGCAGCGCTTCACCGTGGAAGATACCACCACCCGCATCACCTCCACCGCCCGCTCCGGCGATTCCACCCGCCGCATCACCGCCATCGTCCGCAACCGCACCGGACGCCCCGCCCTCCTCGACCGCACCACCGAGATCGTCCCTTAAACTTCAAACCTTAAACTTTAAACCTCAATAAAGATCCTGCTCATCCTATTCCTTAGGATTTAAAATTTAGAGTTTAAAGTTTTCCACCATTTATGAGCAAAGCGAACAGCACCCACCTCCTTATTCCCGGGGAAAATGATTGGCAAATCTGGACGGTCGTCCCGAACGGCGAGGCCATCTTGCATTCCAGCCATCCGGTGGCACGGCCTTCGGAAATCGGTAAGCCGCCGCAGGGCGATTTGGTATTCCTTTTCCCGGTGAAATCCCTCACCGCCCTCCCGCTCCACGCGCCGACCGGTGACGCATCCCTCTTCGAGGATCTCGCCGCGACACACGCCGAGCGCGCGGGCTTCCGCTCCGATCCCTTTGCTGGGCAGCTCACCGACATTTTTCCGCTGCTTACGAATTCCGAGCAATCCGTCTTCCTCTCGGTCGTCCTCCGCGCCCCGCAGACGGCGGATCTCCCGCCGACGTCCCCGAAAGCGTTCGACATCTCGCCCCGCGCCTTCCCCGTGAAAGGCAACACCCTGGCCGTCTGGCGCGAGCTCGGGCAATGGGTCTTCGCCATCCATCAGGAGGGAAAACTGCTCTATTGCCAGGCCACCACGGTATCCTCCCCATCGCCCGACGCCTCGCTGATCCGTGAAATCCGCATCGCCATCGCCCAGCTTTCCATGCAGGGAATCCGCGCCGAGCCTTCCAAAGCCATCGTCTGGACATCCGATCCCACCACCGATACGGAGCTCCTTTCCCGTTCCCTTTCCCTCCGGACGGAGCTCGCACCCCGCCCGGCACCCGTCCTACCCGATCCGCTCAGCAAGCTCCTGCCCGCCGATGTCCGCGCCGCCCGCCGTGCCGCCCGGAAACGCCAGAACACCATCCTAGCCATCGCCGCCCTCGCCGTCATTTACCTCGGCACGGCCGGTTACCTTGGCTTCGAGCTATGGAAAACCCGCACCACCACCACCAAGCTCCTCGATCAGGTCAAAGCCATCGCCCCTGAAGGCGAGGCCTTCGCCCTCCACATCGCGAAATGGGACGAACTCGAATACGGCATCGACGTGAACTACAACACCGTCGATATCCTCAACCGCATCGCCCGCTCCATCCCGGCCAATTCCGGCCTGCGCCTTACCAGTGCGGAGATCTCCGCCAACGAAATCAACCTACGCGGCGAAGCTGCCCAGTTGCAGCCGGTGAATCAGTTCTCGCTGAACCTCAAGAACAACAACGACCTCGCCGCCTTCGAATGGCAGACCCCCGCTCCCCGGCAAACCAGCCGTGGCTGGGAGTTTGTCTTCGCCGGTGCCCCGCCCACCGCCACTCCGTGAAATCTGCTTTGGCCGTTTGGGCTTTTCCTGCTTAACATTCCCTCACTGCTGACAAATCCATTATTCACCGGCATTTCATCCCCGTAACTCATCCATGTCCGACCGCGAAAAGAAACTCCTGGCACTGTTCCTGATCGCGGGGTTCCTGATCGTGAATTTTTTCCTCTACTCCCTCTACGTGGAGAAAAAGAGCCTATACGCCAGCGACCTCGAATCCGCAAAATCACAGCTACAGCAGGCGATCACGTTTCGTGAAAGTTCAAGCGAGTTCGCCGAGCAGATGACCTGGCTTGCGGAAAACGAACCTGCACCAGCAACTTATGAGGAAACCCAGAGCGCTCTCGAACTCTTCGCAGTGACTCAAGCTCAGAACCTAGGACTCAACGTCAAGAGCCGAGAGCCGCTACCTACCGACGAAACCGGCATCCACTTCCATCGGGCGCAGGTGAAAATCAACCTCTCCGGGCAGGAGAAAGCCCTTTACCAATGGTTCGATGCCATCAACGACCCCGACGTTTTCCGCACCACCTACCAGATCCGCATGTCGCCCAATACTCAGGATGATACCCTGATCGACTGCTCCGCCACCCTTTCCCAATGGTTCCCGCCCGCGCTATGAAAACGTTCACCGTCCTGCTCCTCGCCGCCTTCGCCTGTTTGCCAACCCATGCGAACACCCCGAAGAAGCAACCTCTTGTAAAATACACCGGGCTTTGGACAAACAGCCCCTTCACCTCCAAGCCTCCCGAAGTCGGGCCGGGCCCAGCCGCGGACCCTTTCGCGGATTTCACCCTCACCGGTATCGCCCCGGTTCCGGGTGGTTATCACATTACGATCATGAGTAAAAAAAATCCGGATGTGAAAGAGGTTTTAACGCCGGGTGTGACAAATAAGAAAGGCTTCAGGGTCGTCTCCGTGAACCGAAATCCGGAAAAAGCCCTAGGCACGACCGTCGTTCTATCAGCCGGCTCCATCCAGGGCACGGTCACCTTTGAGCCGGAACTCATCACCCTCGTGGCCGCGCCCGCCCCACTCGAAATTCCGCAGAATAATCCCAACGATCCGCCCGCACCGCCGAACCAGGATCCCGCAGCGCAAACCGGCCAACGCGCACCCCGCCCGCGCATCGTGCCCCCTCCCACCCCAGCCGCCAATCAACAGCAACAGAATCAACCTTCCGGAGAACGCCGGGATAGCCGCCGCCGCTAAAACCTACCCATCACTTTTCCCAACTCCCGACACCCCGTTGTAACATGCGAACTCTCCCTTTCCTCCTCATCCCCTTACTCGCCCTCCCGCTCCTTGCCCAAAACGAGGAAGTTCCCGCCATCCCCGGAGTCCCCCAACCCCCCGCCGACGTTGATGTCCCGATCCCAGCCGACGCCGCAACAGCAGCTCTCGGCGACACGCTCATTCAGGAGAGCATCGAAAAACTCAAGCTTTCCGGTGACGACCTCGCCGACCTATACCGGTCATACACCGGTCGCCGCGTGATCGTTCATTCCACCGCCGCAGCCGCCGAGTTTCGCTTTGTCCAGCCTGCCTCTCCGCAGGATCCCCTCACCTACCGCGAAGCCGCCGAGCTTCTGAAAAAGGCCGCCACCATCGAGAACTTCGTTTTCGTCCCGGATGCCATCGACGCGAACCTCGACATCCTCACCCTCGCCACCGCCGGACTCAAGCCCACCGGACGCGGCGTGAAAGTCTATACGGAAAACGACCCGCTGCCCGAGGGCGATGCCGTCATTTCCTATGTCATGCCTCTCCAATACATCAAACCCGACGAGGCCGTCCGCACCTTCACCCAGATCATCGGCCAGTTCGGTGCCTTCGGCTCCATCGCCGCCGTACCCAACGCCGCCTCCGTCGTCATCACGGAAAACACCTCCCTGATCCGCAAGCTCATCGATCTGAAAGTCCAGATCGACAAGCCTTCTTCACAGGTCACTTCCCGTTTTGTCTCCGTGAAATACGCGGATGTAACGGAACTCGCCACCACCCTCAACGAACTACTCGGCCAGGAGCAGAGCACCACCAACACGGCGGGAATCCAGAGAACCGGGGATCAAGCCGTCGACCGCAATAGCATTGACGCCGCTCTGGCATCAAACGTGGCCGGGAGCACGCCCTCCAGTGTGGACACCCCCGTCCAGATCATCCCCGATCCGCGCACGAACCGTATCTTCGCGATGGGTCGCCCTGTGGATCTGCTTTTCGTCGAAGGCCTGGTTCGCGAGTTCGACATCGCCACCGACCAGCGCAATTTCCTCCGCCGCAAACTCGAATTCCTTTCCGTCGGGGATTTCCTCCCCATCGCGGGCGACGCCCTCACCCGCGCTTTCAATGGCACCGGGAGTGCCGCTGCAGAAGGCGGCGGTGCCACCCAGACGCAAACCACGGGCGGTGGGAACAGGCAGGCCACGCAAAACAACCGCACCCAACAAAACAACAACAACCTGTTCAACAACAGCGGCTCTCAAGGCAGCAGCCAGAGCGGCGGCAGCGGTTCCTCAGGCAGCGGCGGCAGTTCGCTTACCGCTCCCGACGTCGATACCGCGCCCCAGTCCCTCCTGATCGGCCGCACCCTCCTCGTCGCAGACAACATCACCAATTCCATCGTCGTCCAAGGACCACCGACCGCTGTAGAAATCATCGAGAACCTCCTCGACCAGGTCGATGTGAAGGCGGATCAGGTCATGATTTCCACCGTCTTCGGCCAGCTTTCTCTCGGGAACTCCACCTCAACCGGTGTCGATTGGCTGCGTGCCTACGACAGCAATGAAAACGGAGGATTGGCTGGTTCCATCATTGGCGGTGGCCCGACCTCGCCGACCAACAACACCGATCCGCGCAGCATCGTCAACCCCATCACCGGCCTCCTCGCTGCTGGTGCCTTCCCCAGCCGCACAGGGCTTTCCTTATACGGCAGAATCGGGGAAGAACTGGGAGTTTATGCAAACTTCCTCGCTACCACGAGCGACTTCACCGTCCTCTCACGTCCTTCGATCTTTGTGAAAAACAACCAGATCGGCACCATATCCTCAGGCCGCAGAATCGCGATCCCCACGAACTCGAACCAGTTCAGCGGCGGCGGGGTCTCCACCAACATCGAATACCGCGATGTGGTGCTGAAACTCGAAGTCATCCCGCTTGTGAACTCGGATAAGGAAATCACCCTACAAATTGCTCTGATCAGCGACGATGTGATCGGGCAGTCGGATAATATTGAAGGCATTGGAAGGGTTCCCATCATTGGCACCCGGGAGCTTCTGACCACCGTCACCGTCCCCAACAATCAGACCATCGTTCTCGGCGGCCTCATCACCACCAATGACACGGAGACCGTCACCGGCATCCCTCTCCTCAGTGACATCCCCGGGCTGGGCCGCCTATTCTCGACGAAAACGAAAGGCGTGAATCGCGACGAGTTGATGATTTTCATCCAGCCCTCCATCGTGAACAGCGACAACTCCCTCGACTACGTCCAGTCGAATATGGACTCGCGCTACGATGTGTCCAGTCCGGCCCGCAAGTTCTCCGATGGTTCCGTCCTGCCTCCGCTGGGAGAGATCGATGAAAAAGGTTCCTCCGCGAACCCCAGCATCGCACCCGCCGCTGTTCCTGTCGCGAATGAGCCTGCGGAGCGCCGGAAGATCGGTCCGATGCACCGCAAGTAACGAAGTAATCCCTATCCTCCCACAGGATAGCTTTTGAAAATGACTCCCGGCACCAGCAGGCATAGCGCGATGAGCACCCGCAAGGTTTCCAGCTCAAAGCGTCCTCTCGTCCTGTTCAACACCTGTAGCAGCGCAGCTCCTGTCAGGATGGCGTAATAAAATGGCCGCGTGCCCATCAAATCGTCCTGAACCGCGAACACCAGTGCGGCGGCTCCGAGTAGGGTCAATGGCAGGGAAAGCGCTATTTCGTCTAGGGATCCAACCTCACCGTCGGCGGCGGGCTTGCCGGCGCGTGACCAGAGTTCAATCGCGGACGAGGCCAGCATGCAAAGCAACGCGAAGCAGATGAACTCGCGGGAAAGCATGAATATGACTTCCCGGGGTAATATCCTTTCCGCGAAACTGAAGATGGATTCATGGAGTTCAAGGCCGGGCAGATAGACGTAAGCCGTTAGCGTGACCCCATAGGCGAAGGTAATCCCGCCTATGGCGTGCCTCCCGTATGCGATCTCGTTCCCCTCCTGTGGAGAAAAATGGGTCAGCGCGAAATATCCGGCCAGGAATATCGCCCCCACAAATAGGTAGGTGTAAATCGAAAGCGGAAAGGTCATGACGGTGAGCGTGAGTGACAGAACACCTGTGACCAGCGCCGCGACTTTGAGCCGTTTCCTATGCTTCATCGCGAAGGAAGCCTCGTCGGAGGTCATCGATCCCTGCAGCAATTTCATCGCGATACGGATCGTCCAGACAGCGAAACCAAGCGCCGCATAAGCCTGCCACGGATGATAATTCACCCGCCATGTCCGCGCGAAAAGGAACAGCCACATCACCGCAATGAGCGGTGCATCCATGCCCAACAAATTCAGATAAAGCCACCATGGCCTGCGCTCCTTCTCCACAAGCGAATCCTTCCCCACGCAACACCCCGAACGCAAGCGCCGACTGCCTTGGACAGCTACATCCTGCTTGTCCGCCGAAGTTTCAGCGAACAAGCAGGCTGTAGCCGTCCAAGTTTACACCGCTTTCCGAACCAAGGGCGGGATCGGCGCCCCGATCGCCTCCGCCGTCGCGCGCAGCAGTTCCATTTCCTGATCCGCCACAAGCCCGTCGTCCGTCACCACCAGGCCGCACAAACGCAGGATCCGCTGCTTCACCATCGGGGTGGCGGCATCCATTTCCACAAGCGCTCTCGAAACCTCGGCCAAGCCCGCCGCAGGACGCGGCAATTCCCTCCCGGTATGCTCCCGGTATTCCGCCACCGCCTTCTCGATCGCTGTGCCACCTCCAGCCAGCGAGGCGAAAACTCCCAGCAGATCGGCCATCTCGCGCTCCAGATCCTCGATTTTCCGGTATCGCATCGCGGGCACCGGCTTCAGTCCCAGACCGATGAGCACGTGGCGCTCGATCACTTTTTGAAGCATAAACTCGAACAGGTTCACCTCACCGTCCGCCTCGATCAGGGCTTGGCTGGCTTTCACAAAATCCCGCGCCTCCGGCTGGCTCATCTTCCGCAGCCACGAAAGGGAAAGATCGACGAGCGCGAGTTTCTTCGAGGAATCGTATCCCTCAAGATCCACACTCCACGCGATCGCCTGCGCGGCCGTTTCCGCGTCCAAACCATTTTCCTCCAGGATCCGCTTCGCCGTCTCCCGCCAGCCGTGATCCGCTGCAACCAGTAAACCGAGCAAAAGAGTCTTCGCCTCCTGTTTTGAAAATGCGGTCACCTTCCCCGCCCTCAGATCCTCACGGATCGCCGCGCCCACATGACTATCGAGCCTTATGCTTTCACCCAGCGAATCGACACTGACTTTTGAAGCCGTTTGCTCCAGCGAACCCGAGAAACCCATCGCGCCAGTGAACTCCTCCGCCCGCACCGGATCGGCCATGCCTTGTAGCATCTCGCCCTTCCACTGTGGATCGATCGCAAGGATCCTTTTTTCCAAAGGCGGATGCGTCGCCATCAGCGAGCTGAATCCGCTGCCCGCGAAAAACATGTGCCGCGCCTCCATCGCCTTCGGCGATTGGATCGTGCCGTGCCCCGAGAAGCCGCCGATCTTCTTCAGCGCCCCGGCGATGCCCTCGGTTTGCCTTGTGAACTGCACCGCCGAGGCATCCGCCAGAAACTCCCGCTGCCGGGAAATCGCGGCCTGCAGCATCCGCGCGAAAAGCACACCGATCGAACCCACCAGCCACACCGCCAACCCGGCCACGACAAGGGCCAGGATAATCCCGCCAGCCTTCGAATCGCGCGACGAACCTCGCACGAACCGCACGGACTCCATCATGATTCGCCCGAGCATGGAGAGCATCACCAGCCCGAAGATCCAGCCCATCAGCCGCATGTTCAGCTTCATGTCGCCGTTGAGGATGTGGCTGAACTCGTGCGCCACCACGCCCTGCAGTTCGGTGCGGGTCAGCCTGTCCAAAGTCCCGCGTGTGACACCGATCACCGCGTTGCTCGGATCGGTTCCGGCGGCGAAGGCGTTGATGCCCTGCTCCTCATCCATGATCCAAACCTCAGGCACCGGCACCCCGGATGCGATCGCCATTTCCTCCACCACGTTGAGCAAGCGCCGCTCGGGCAGAACCGTCGTCGTCGGCTCCACCGCTCTCCCGCCGAGGCTTTGCGCGACGACTTTTCCGCCCGCCGAAAGCTGCGCCAGTTTTACCCAGCTCCCCGTCATGATCACCCCGCCGACGAGGGTGCTGACCCAAGCAAACATTTGCGGATCCCACCACACGAGCTGCGCGGTGTCCGTGGCGTGGTAGATGCCCTTCGGGTTCGAGGAACTGAGCTGCCAGAGGCCGACCCCCGCAAGATACATCACCACGATCACCCCGATCACGGAAAGGATGAACCACCACACCAAGTTGCGGCTCGATTTCCTCGCCCGCTCCTGTGCCTCGAAGAAGTTCATCTACGGGAAACGTGGTAGATCAGAACTGAACCTTCGGTGCCTCGCGCTCGGCGGGCGACTCGATCTCGAAGAGCGCCGCCTCGGAGAAGCCGAAGACGCCCGCGAAGATGTTGTTCGGAAAAACCTCGCGCTTGTTGTTATACGCGAGCACCGAGTCGTTGTAGGCCTGCCTCGCGAAGGCGACCTTGTTCTCGGTGGTCGTCAGCTCCTCGGTCAACTGCATCATGTTCTGGTTCGCCTTCAGGTCAGGATAAGCCTCGGACACCGCGAAAAGCCTGCCGAGCACACCGCCCAGCCCCGCTTCCGCCGCGCCCAGTTTCTGCAAAGCAGCCACATCGCCGGGATTCGCAGCGGCTGCCTGCCGGGCGCTCTCCGCTCCGTTTCGCGCCGCGATCACCGCCTCCAGCGTCCCGCTTTCGTGCGCCATATAGGCCTTCGCGGTTTCCACAAGGTTCGGGATCAGGTCGTGGCGGCGCTTCAGCTGCACGTCGATCTGCGAGAACGCGTTCTTGAACATGTTCCGCAGCTTCACGAGACCGTTGTAAACGCCCATCGCGTAAATCCCGATCAGGGCAACAAGCCCGATCACGACAATCACCAAAATCCCAAGTCCGCCAATTCCTACACTCATAATGCCGATAATTTGGCTTCCGGAAAGCATGGGCGCAAGCCCGTTTCCGATTCATTTGGTCGCTATCCCATAGATCGGTTCGAGAGTCTTGCTTAGCGAACTTCTCTTCCTTGGCGGTTCAAATTCTTCCTACCATCTGTAGTTACAGCCTACTCCACTCGCAAGTGATTGACTGTCTCGACAGCTCTGTTGACTATCCCCGTGCAGAAAGACCCCTCGAAAAACTTGAACCATATCGCGATCATCATGGACGGCAACGGCCGTTGGGCGAAACAGCGCGGCCTGCCCCGCGCCGAGGGTCATCGCGCGGGTGCGGAATCCGTGCGTGAGGTGATGGACGCCTGCAAGGAGCTGGGCGTGAAATACCTGACGCTCTACGCCTTCTCCTCGGAAAACTGGAACCGCCCCGAGGCCGAGATCGAGGCGCTGATGGCTCTGCTCGACCGTTTCCTGGATGAGAAGGCGGTGGAACTCGACAAGCAAAACGTCCGCCTCCAAGCCATCGGCCAGATCGATCGACTCCCCGCCTCTACCCGAGACCGCCTCACCCGCATCCAGGAGCACACCAAGGGCAACGACTCCATGACCCTCGTCCTCGCCCTTTCCTACGGAGCTCGCGAGGAGATCACCGCCGCCGCGCGCTCCATCGCCGAGGCCGCCATCGCCGGGAAAATTTCCCCGGACGAGATCACACCGCAGCTTTTCGCCCGCCACCTCTACACCGCCGACATCCCCGATCCCGATCTCCTGATCCGCACCTCCGGCGAAATGCGCATCTCCAATTTCCTGCTCTGGCAGATCTCCTACTCGGAAATCGTCATCGTGAAAAAAATGTGGCCCGACTTCCGGCAGGGCGACCTCTTCGCCGCCGTCGAGGAATTCAATAGCCGCCACCGCAGGTTCGGGGCGCTGTGAGAAAATGGATGCTTGCACACGAAAGCAGTGCACACTAGTTTCGTGCCATGAAAAATATCACCCTCAGTGCGGATGAGAACCTCATCGAGTTGGCCCGAGCCGAGGCCCGCGCACGGAAAACGACGCTCAACGCGCTCTTCCGCCAGTGGCTCAGCGAAATCGCACGTCGCGACGAAGCCCGCAAACGCGCCGACGAGATCATCAACAACCTTTCCCGGCATCTGAGCTTCGACCGTAAATTCACACGGGACGAGATGAATGAGCGCTGAATACTTCATGGACACAAACGTGTTCATCTACGCCTTCAGTCCGCATGAACCGGTCAAGAAGGCGCGAGCCGCCTCACTCATCAGGATCGCGCTCTCTGATTGCGCAGGCGTCATCAGTTCCCAGGTGGTTCAGGAGTTCATCAATGTGGCCGTCCACAAACCCACCGCTTCGGTTCCACCCGCCATCCTACTTGATTACATAGACCACGTTCTTCATCCCCTTTGTCAGGTGATGCCCAGCCCATCGCTCTACCTGAAAGCCATTCATCTTCACCGTGAAACCCAATACCGCTTCTACGATTGCCTGATCTTGGCAGCGGCGCTAGAGAGTGGCGCGAAAATCCTTTATTCGGAGGATTTACAGCACGGCCGCAGCTTCGGTGATCTCAAAATCGTCAACCCGTTCGCGTGAGAACGTGGCGGCGTATGGCATCCGCCCTGCCAACAATGGGTGTGATTTTTTTCGGTGTTTTTCATGCGGCTAGTTTTTGCCAGAGATTTTCCCCGTGGCCGTTGGCTTGTAGGGTTTTGATCTGTCCCATGCTTTCGGCGTTCGGCTTGCGCCACCATGCTCCGGGTTTCTTCAGCCGCTTCTGTAGCACGCTACGGTGTCCGCTTTCCACTTCCCCCGAGCCTATCGGCAAGCCTGCTGCGAGCGCTTCCGCATAGCGCAGGTGGGCGGTGCGGTTGCCAAGGTAGCGATGGCAGGCTTCAACCGCTTCTTTTTGCGGGTGTTCCTGGCGCAGCTCACCGAGTTCCGCAATGACTTCCTCCGCCTTGTCGGCAAGCAGCTTGTCCTGAACTCTTTCCAGAAGCACTCGCGCTTGCGTTTCATGCCCTCCGCTCTTTGCTCCGCACCAGCCTCGCCATACTCGACGATGGGAACCATCGAGCCGTCGATTTGCACAACAATCAGATCCGCGGATTTCGCCGGGGCGGGGACTTCGGCGTTGAAAGCCTTTGCTGCGAGGCCTGTCTCTTGTGTGACTTTGTTGATGACGCTCGCGCTCAGGCTGATGCCGTAGTGTTCCTTGAGGGCTTGGGCGGAGCCCTCCATGCTGCGCTCGGAGCTGAAATCGACCAACCTGCGGCGCAACAGGAGAGAGCAGCCGCAGGCGGTTACTTTCGCCTGCGCGAGGAAGGGACTGCGGGTTTTTCCGTCGGCTTTTGAGCGGAAGACCTGCTGGCGGATTGCGATGTTCCCGTAGGTGCTGTGCCAGCGGAGTTTTTTTTCCGTTGCCTATAAGGTCGGGGTTGGAGAAGTGCTTGGCGGCGATCTCCGCATGGGTCTGTTCGCCCCATTGGGTCAGAAGACGGCTGCCCATGGCGCGCACGATATCGACGATGCTCATCTCGGCCTGATTGGCATCCATGCCGGTGTTGGTCTCGGCTTGGTATCGGTCGAGCAGATAGGTGAGGTTGCCGGCCAGGTGGGGCGCGCGCCGGCAGGCTTCCAACAATTCGAGCTCGGCTTGGGTGACTTCGGTGGTGCGTGGTTTGTTCGTGTCCATCGCTGTCTGATTGTGCACATGGGTATGTACGGGTCAGAACAAAATTCAGTTTTTCGCAAAAACACCGAAAAAAATCACACCTGCCAACAATTCTCCTTTCGGAGCCATTGCTGCACCGCTAGGCATACTCGGAATCATGCCGGAGCATCTGGAAATCGCATTCGAAAGCTTCCTGCGCCTCGGCGTGACCTTCGCCTTGATCTACGGGCTATACCACCTCGTCCTATTCATCGCCTCCCGGCTGCGTGGGCGATTTTCCCGCGATGGCTCAAGGGAAGCCTGGGACTCCGTGGAAATTCTTTATCGTATCCCGTTCGGTGTTTTTGGATTTCTCGTCCTCAATTATTCCGCGATTTGTATCGGGAGCACGATCGGCTCGGCCGGCGGCGGAATTCACGGGATGGCTTCTCCCTTGATCATATTTTTCTATGGAATGAATTCCTTGGCGGGCCTCGCTGGCTGCGCGGTGATTTTCGGTGCGACCGTTTTCGGGATCTACACGGATTACCCACCCACCCGGACCAAACTATTGGGCGTCAGCTACACGGCCGCCTTTTTCATCGGCTCTGCATCGCGGTGGTAACGAATCTCGCTGTAATCGCGTCGTTTCGGCGCACTCTTCGCGTAAAACACACAACATCCCCACAAAAAATCGGAGATTTTCCCACCCGAATGCTTGCCAAGTCCTCTCCGAGCCGATAATCCCCTCAAACCATTCGCTAACCCAATGAACAACACAGACGCAATTGCACCAAACGCCAAGCGGCTCCTATGGGCCGGATTCACCGCCATTCTGGCAGCCGGAGTCGGTTTCGCCATCCGCAACGGAATTGGCGCCGCATGGGCCAAAGAGTTTGGCTTTTCAAACCTCCAGAACGGCCTGATTGGCGGTGCAGGATTCTCCGGATTCTGCTTCGGCATTATCATTGGCGGTATCATCGTTGATAAGATCGGTTACGGTAAACTGATCATCGCCGCCTTTTTGATGCACGTTGTTTCGGCCGTGGTGACCCTTTTGCCCACTGCAGCCATGGGCCAGGAAACAGGATTCATGCTGCTTTTCACTGGAACATTCATTTTTGCACTGGCCAACGGAACTCTCGAGGCTGTCGCCAACCCGCTTGTTTCAACGCTATTCCCAAAAAACCGCACTCATTACCTCAACATTCTTCACGCATCATGGCCTCTTGGCATGATTCTCGGTGCGCTGATTACCCTGGCAGTTGGAAATTCCTGGAGTTGGAAAGCCCAACTCGGTCTCTACCTCATCCCAACCGTAATTTACGGACTGATGTTCTTCCGCCAAAGCTTCCCACAATCGGAAGCATCCGCAAAAGGTCTGAAGCTTGGAGAGATGATGAAAGACATCGGTATCTTGGGATCATCCATTGCTGGCGTCCTACTCTATCTCTTCACCCGTGATGCTCTCGGTGGTAACATTCTCGCCGGTCTCACCGGTTCCAAATTCTTCGTCAGTGATTCATGGAACTACATCTCCATGGCGGTAGGCGCAGGATTCGTGCTCTGGGTAGCCGTTATCACCCGCTTCGCAATGGGTCACATCATCCTGTTCCTTCTCTTCCTCGCTCACACAATCATCGGCTCCCTGGAACTCGGAACCGATTCCTGGATCGAAAACATCAATGGAACCATCTTTACTCCTGAAGTAGGTAAGATGCTGTTCATCTTCGCCAGCGCGATGATGTTCGGTTTACGTTTCTGCTCACATTGGATCGAGAGCAAATTGAAACTCTCGCCGATTGGCATTCTCTTCGTTTGCTCCTTGTTCGCTATCTGCGGTCTGTTCCTTGCAGCAGGAGCAACCGGCCTCTCCACTGCCATTACCGCAATGTTCCTTTACAGCATTGGTAAAACCTTCTTCTGGCCCACCATGCTCGCAGTTGTCGGTGACCGATTCCCACACACCGGTGCGGTTGCCATGAGCATCATGGGAGGAATCGCGATGCTATCCGTTGGTCAGCTTGGCGGCCCTGGTCTTGGCTATGGAAAAGATCGATTCACCGCTGAAGCCTTGACCGAAGGTGGTAAAACCGAGGTTCTTGAAGCAAACAAGGCTGAAAAAACGAGTAAATGGATCGGCTTCAAGGAAGTTACCGCTTTGGACGGCAAAAAACTCACCGAAGCCAAAGAAACTGCTAAAGACAAGCGCACCGCAGACCAACAAGCATTGGTCGATGCTGAAATCGCTGGCAGCCGTAAGACTCTGAAATACGACGCAATCCTTCCTTGTGGTATGGCTCTTATCTACATTCTTCTGCTTCTCTACTTCAAATCAGTCGGCGGCTACAAACCACTCACGGTCGAGGAGTCCTCGGGCAAGGCCTGATTTCTTCCAACGGATTTTCTAATCCTCACAAAACGGCGCACCCGAAACGGTGCGCCGTTTTTCTTTTCTCTTGCCCCATCATGGTCTCCGGGGCTGGAATCAGGGCGGATGGAAAAATCTGCGGGAGAACAAGTTTTCAAGTCGCTGGCCGCGGTCTTGGTGTTTCTCTGCGCCCTGCTATTCACCCAGCCGGCGGACGGGGCGGTAAAGGTGAACGTCGCCGACGGCTTCGATTTCCCCGTCGGCAAGCCGGATGCCGCCGGTTACTACAAGGCGCGCGGCATGCGTTTGCGCTCGCCGAAGCACTACGGTGAGGATTGGAACGGACGCGCTGGCGGCGACAGCGACCTCGGTGATCCCGTCTATTCGTGTGCCGACGGTGTCGTCACCTTCGCCTACAACGTCCACCAGGGCTGGGGCAATGTCGTCCTCATCCGCCATGCATACCGCGACCCCGCCAGCGGACAGGTAAAATTCATCGACTCCCTCTACGGCCATCTCGACAAGATCATGGTGAAAACCGGACAGGGCGTGAAGCGCGGCCAGCAGGTGGGAACCATCGGCAGCAATTTCGGCATGTATCCGGCCCATCTCCACTTCGAGATGCGCCACAACATCACCATCGGCATGGCTCGCAACGGAGTCCCCTCCGACATGGTGAATTGGGCGGATCCCACGCAGTTCATCACCAAATACCGCCGCCTCAAGCGTGAGTGGCGCGGCGTAGCCGTCCCAACGGGAACCTACAACGAATACGCCGGTTTCAAAGGGCTCTAAAATCCACCACGTAAGGGAGCAGCCAGTCCAAAGGGGATTTTTCCTTAGGGTTTAAAGTTTAAAGTTTAGAGTTTTCCCCCATGTCCCGCCGCCCTTCCCGATCCGCCGTTATCCCATTCCTAATCCTCTTAGCTGCCGTCGCGATCTGGGCGCTGGATGTCTATCGAGGTGTCGCCCCCGCTGCGCCGAAATCCGGATCATCGAGCTCAGAGAAACCCCCGGCGACTTCTGATAAACCCACCACCCCATCCGGCCGCTACGAAGTCTTCCAGGGCTGCACCTTGGCGAACGACAAGGGCAACGACGGCGACAGCTTCCGCGTGAAACTGCCAGGCGGACGGACGGAGATCATCCGGCTCTACTTCGTCGACTCGCCAGAGAGCGCCTTCAAATCTTACGGCGGCGGGCAGAACAACCACAAACGCATCGCCCAGCAGGCGGCGGATATGGGCGGCATCACCTCGCAGCAGGCGGTGGAGATCGGGAAACAGGCGAAGGCCTTCACGCTCGGGATTCTCGGCAAAGCCCCTTTCACCCTGCACACGGAATGGGATGATCCCTTCGGCGACAGCCGCTATCACGCGTTCGTGGAAGTCGCCTACGACGGCAAAACACGCTTCCTCGATGAACTCCTCGTCGAGAAAGGCCTCGCCCGTATCCATACGAAAGGTGCCCCCCTCCCCGACGGAACGACGGAACGCAAGCAAGAGGATCGCCTGTTAGACCTCCAGCGTGCCTCGAAATCCAAGAAAGCCGGTGCTTGGGGGCTGTAACGCGGACTTTAATCCGCAGCGGAACCTCTTCCTCTTCCTCTTCATTGTAGTTTAGAATTTAAAGTTTAAAGTTTGTGACCATTTACACCCTGAAAACCTGCGACACCTGCCGCAAGGCCGTGAAATGGCTTCGCGAAAACGGCATGAGCTTCAAGGAGATCCCCATCCGCGAGCAGCCCCCCACTCTCGCCGAACTCCGCCTCGCCCTGTTCAACGCAGGAGGCGACATCCGCAAACTTTTCAACACCTCAAGCCAGGACTATCGCGCGCTCAATCTCAAAGAAACCCTCCCCACTATGCCGGAAGCCGAGGCGCTCAAGCTCCTCGCCTCCAACGGCAATCTCATCAAACGCCCCTTCCTTGTCCACGAGGCCACCACGCTTGTCGGTTTCAACGAAAGCACCTGGACGGAAAATTTTCCCTAGCGCTTCTTTCTTTAACGTATCTCTTCTCTCAGCATTTCAGCTTTTCAGCCTTTCAGCGTTCACCCACCTTCCCGCCATGCCCATCTCCGATTTCGCCAATGCTTTCGTCTGTGACCTCGTCGCCTACGAACCCGGCAAACCCATCGAGGAAACCGCCCGCGAACTCGGGCTCGACCCCGCCTCCATCATCAAGGTCGCGTCGAACGAGAACCCGCTCGGCCCCTCGCCTCTTGCGAAGAAAGCCATGACGGAAGCCATCGAGCAGGCGCACATCTATCCGGACGGCGGCGGCTACAAGCTCCGGAAAGCCATCTCGGAAAAGCTCGGCTTCGACATCTCGAACATCGTCCTCGGCAACGGCTCCAACGAGATCATCGAGCTGCTCTGCCACACCTTCCTGAACCGCGACGCGGAGCTGATCGCCGCGAAACACGCCTTCGTCGTTTACAAGCTCATGGCCACCCTCTTCGGCGCGAAATACGTCGAGGTGGATGATCCGGATTTCATTCACGACCTCGATGCCATGGCGGATGCGATCACGGATCGCACCCGGCTCGTTTTCGTCGCGAACCCGAACAACCCGACCGGCACCCAGGTCACCCAGGAGGCCATCGACCGCTTCATCGATCGCCTGCCTCCGCATGTGATCGCGGTGTTCGATGAGGCGTATTTCGAATTTCTCGACACCCCGCCGAATGTCCTCAAGCACGTCCACGCCGGGAAAAACGTCGCCGTTCTGCGCACCTGCTCGAAGATCCACGGCCTCGCGGCTTTGCGGATCGGATACGGCATCGCGCCGAAACCCATCGCCGATCTCCTCCAGAAAGCGCGCCAGCCTTTCAACACGAACGCCATGGCCCAAGCCGCCGCGCTCGCCGCCCTTGATGACGCGGATCACATCGAGAAAACCCGCGCCGTGAACCGCGAGGGTCTCGCCTTTTACGAAGCCGCCTTTGCGGAGCGCGGCCTGAAATTCGTTCCCTCCGTGGCCAACTTCATCCTCGTCGAGGTCGGCGAGGGCGACCGCGTCTTCAGGGATATGCTCAAGCAAGGCGTTATTATCCGCGCCATGTCCGGCTACAAGCTCCCCGGCTGGGTGCGCATTTCCATCGGCACTCCGCGCGAAAATCAGAGGGCTCTCGAAGTCCTCGATTCCGTGCGCTGAGGCTGGAGTCCGCGCAGCGCAAGGAGGGGCTGCCTCCGGCTGCCCTTGCCGATGAAGTGACGATGGCAAGCGCGAACGCACCAATCATCGGGCTCTTCATGGTCATCGGCGGGTTCCGATCCGCCGCTCCTTGATCTACCAAAATCCGACCAAGCCCAAATACCACTGCCAGAGCCGCCAGCCTCCAAACATCCAAACAGCGGCACCCATCGCGAGGAAGGGGCCGAAGGGAAGCTGCTTGCCGAAGCCGATGCGCCCGATCAGCGCGGCGAGGATGGCGAAAAGTGAGGCTGCGAAGAGCGAGAAGAACACCCCGCTCCAGCCGAAGAACGCGCCGATCATGCCGAGCAGGTGGACGTCACCCATGCCCATCGCCTCGCGGGGGATGATGGCACCGCGCGCGCGGCCGCTGAGGGATTTCATTTTTTCCAACTCGAAGACGCGCCCGTCCGCCAGCTCGATGCCGGTCTCCCGGATGATCAGCTGGCCGGGACCCGTTTCCTCACCGTCCACGATCACCTCGGTGGCATCGACGATCAGGCGGTCGGTCTTGCGGGAAAAGATATCCCACCAAGGGACTTCCTCGCCGCCGATCACGAAGAGCATGGGATCCTCATCGCCGACAGGTTCGCGGATCGCCCACTCGACCTCCTTGTCGAACTTCATCGACTTCTTCCCGAAGGCCTTTTTCCCCAACTCCACGACGGCCCACAGCCCAAAGAAGCCGGCGATCCAGCCGATGGCTCCTTGCAGAAGCCCCTCCCACCACACCCCGCCATAACCCGCGAGCGATGACAAAGACGGCCACACGGCGCAAGCAACAAGCCCGACCACCGATCCCGCCCAAGTCAGGTTCGTCGGGATGATGAGGTGAGCGGCGTCAATCCAAGTGATCGCGACGAGTAGAGCCATCAATACCCAGAGAAAAACGGCGACCTGTGGCGGAAACATCCACCATACGAGGACGAACAGCGCGGCGCTGACGATCTCGACGGCGATGTAGCGGAACGGGATCGGCGCGGCGCAATGGCCGCATTTCCCCCGTAGGCAAAGCCAACTCACGATGGGCAGATTCTGCCACAGGGAGAGCTGGTTCTTGCAGATCGGGCAGAAGGAACGGTTCGGCTTGTTCACCGACATACCGAGCGGCAGGCGGTAGATGACAACATTCAGAAACGAGCCGATGCAGCCACCGATCATGAACGCCGGAATCAGCCAGATCCAGTGATCGAACGGCGGATAGATCACAGGCATGATTTCCACCTTTCGATTTCGCGTTTCACGTTCGCCACGGTAGTGGTAGTGGGGTCAGTCCTCGTAGTGGGGTCAGTCCTTTCGGATTGATTTTTTTTGGTAGTTACCATCAGTTTGTGCTCAATGCTCGTAGATTCTTTGCAGCAGCCTGTTCATTTCTTCCAGCCTATTCTTGTCTTTCCGCCCGCGGAAAACCCTACGCGATTACGTAAGTATTTCGGAGTAGTTTGTTATTGATTGGGTCTGATTGTCATTATTAATCCAGTGGGGTCCCGGTCTCGGAGTGAAGCAGGCTTCGGAATTCATTGCAGGCACGCCCTATGTTCCCTTCTATGTGGACAATGAAGACCATTACGATTTCATGCTCTTTGTGTTCAGTCAGAAAGTGGATATCAACCAGGTGCAGATCAGTCCGAGCGGCAATACGTTCGATTTGGATGTCTCCTTCTGGCTCGGCAACGTGGATGCGTCCTTCAACCTCAATGGCGAAGCGTTTTCCGATCTCCCTATCGCCGGATTCGGCACGAGGGCTGACAACAACTGGACTCCGACCGTACCGATCCCCGAGCCGAGCTCCGCCGGTATGCTGGCCTTCGGCGTGGTCTCTCTGTTGATCCGCCGCCGTCGCTGATGGCCCTGGCATCAGGGGCATGGTCGTATATATTTTTGTACACCCTTCTGAAGAATGGAGGATTTCATCCGAGAAAACCCGAAGTAATGGAACGAAGACCGCGGGGAAACGTGAGCTACACGAAGACCTCGCGCACCGCTTTTCCAATCCCGTCTTTCGTGGCGTAGAAAGGCCTGCCCTCGATGTCGAACTCCGTTTTCGGGCTGATGCCCATAGCGGTGAAGATGGTGGCGTGGAGATCCTCGATGCCGACGGGCTTGTCGACGACCAAGCAGGGGCGCTCGTCGGCGGTCGCCCCGTGGAGGTGACCCTTTTTCATACCGCCGCCGAACATGACCACGGAGGAGCCTCCGGTGAAATGGCGGTGCAATCCGTAGTGTTTCATCTCCTTGATCACATCGGTCGCCGCGCGTGACTGATCCTTCGCGGTGGAGCCGGGCACGCCCTCGATCATCATGTCGCGGCTGAACTCGCTGGCGATGACGACGAGCGTCCGGTCGAGCAAACCGCGCTCCTCCAGATCCTTGATCAGGCGGGCGATGGGTCGGTCGATCTCCTTCTTCATCCGCTCGGCGGTGGTGTGGCCGTTCTCGTGGGTGTCCCAGTGGTAGAACGGGATGTATTCCGTGGTGACTTCGACGAAGCGCGCGCCGTTCTCCACAAGCCGCCGGGCGAGCAGGCAGCCTTGGCCGAACTGGCCGGTGTTGTATTCGTCGTAGGTTTCCTTTTTCTCCTTGGTGAGATCAAAGGCATCGCGCTCCTTGGAACCGAGCAAGCGGTGTGCGTTATCGATGGAGCGGAGCATGGATTCCTGGTGGTAATCGCTGAGTTGCTCGGATTTCGGTGAGTTTTTGAGGAGGCTTTCCAAAGCCTTGTAGCGTTTCGCGAAACGATCGGGCGACATGCCGCCGGGCGGCTTCACGGCCTGCGAGGCTAGCTCGGGGAAAGGCAGGTTCATCGGGCCGAACTCGCTGCCGAAAAAGCCGCCGGTGGTGAAGGCTTTCAATTCCTCGCTCTCGCCGTGGCCTTCGAGGCGCTGGCCGATGTTGATGAAGGGCGGCATGACATCGTTGCGCCCGCCGAGCACCTTCGCCATCCATGCGCCGATGTGCGGGGCGGCGACGGTCTGCGGCGGGACGTATCCGGTGTGCCAATGGTATTGGTGGCGGGAGTGCAGGATGCTACCGAGATCCTGCTGGAAATGGGAGCGGATCAGCGTGGCGCGATCCATCACACCGGCGATGTTCTCAAGACCCTGGCAGATCTTGATGTTGTCCACCGCCGTATCGATGGCGGGAAAGGTGCTGATGATCTGCTCGACCGGCGTGCCGACCTCGTAGGGCTTGTAGCGTTTCGGATCGAAGGTCTCCGGCGCGGCCATGCCTCCCGCCATCCAGATCAGGATGCAGGAATCCGCAGTGGCGGTGGGATGTTTCAAGGAACTCGCCGAGGCGCGGGGCGCTCCGCCGAGGAAGGTTGCTGCCGCGGTGGCACCCAGCGCGCCGATGAAACGGCGGCGGGTGAGTTCCGGATGTGATTCGTCGTACCAGTTTTCCTGTGTCATGGCTTCAATTGATGTAGATGAATTCGGGGAGCATGAAGACGGACCAGAGGAAATCCTCCGTCGCCTCCGCGTTGGGTGTTGCGCCGAGGATTTCGGTGGCTATGCGGACTTCGGAATCCGAGGGCTTGCGCGAGAGCGCGGCCTCATAGGTGTTCTCGATCAGATCGCGGGGCGGCAAACCGCCTTGGAGCTTTGCAGCTCCGGTTTTGAGAAGCCCGGCGAGTTCCGGGCCGTTGGCAAGATTGATCGCCTCCAGGGTGGTGAGGATATCGGGGCGGGATGAAACGATCTGCTCGCGGTTCGGCCGACCCAGCGCGGCCTGCAGCTCATCGCGTTTCGCGAACACAGCGCGCACCGGCCTGCCGTCCCATTTCTCCAGGCCGTGCACATCCATCACCACCGCGAGCTGTCCGCCGGTGAGGCCTTTCGCAAACGCGTCCTTGTCCGGCTCCGGCCAGACACCGGTCACGCCGCGGATCGAGTCGAGGAACTGCTCGGCGGTCATGCGTTTCCGCACCGGGCCATGGAACACGTAGGGGCCATCCTCCTCGCCTCGAATCTCTGTGCGGGACTGGTAGGTGCGCGAGGTGGCGATCAGCCGCATCACCGCTTTCAGATCATACTTCGAGGCGACGAGATGGTTCGCGAGCAGGTCGAGCAGATCTTCGTTCCAGGGCGGCGTGTTCATCGCGTCGACGGGATGGACGATGCCGCGTCCCATCATCTGGTTCCAGAGGCGGTTCACGATGGTGCGCTGGGTGCGGCCGTTTTCGGGGTGGGTGATGAGCGCTGCCAACTGCTTGAGGCGCTCATCGCGCGGCTTGGCGGGATCGACATTTCCCAGCTCCGGGTAGATCCACGATGCCACGGCCATCTCACCCGTCGGCTTGTCGCAACGCGTGAGCTCCAGCGGTTTCTCCGAGTAGATCGCGGCAAGGCCGTATGCCTCGCGCAGAGTCCACCGATCCACGAAGCTGTCGTGGCAGGAGGCGCACTTCATATTGATCCCGAGAAAAACCTGGGAGACGTTCTGGGAAAACTGGATCTCCGTCGTCTGGCTTGCGTTGACCTGGCCGCGCCACTGGATGCCCTTGACGAAACCGGTCGATTGCGGGGTCGGTGCGACCAGCTCTCGGATGAACGCATCGAAGGGCTTGTTTTCCACCAGCGAGCGGTAGAGCCAACCCGTCACCTGCTGCCGGCCGCCCTCGATGTAACCGGTGCCGACATATTCGTTGCGCAAGAGGTCGTTCCAGAAAGTCATCCAATGCTCCGAGTAGGCCTGATTATCGGCCAACAGGCGATCCACCACTGCGGCGCGGTCGAGTTTCCCCTCGGATGGCAGTTGGGAAAGAATCTCCGGGGTGGGCGGCATGCCGGTCAGATCCAGCGTGACCTTGCGGAGGAACGTGCGGTCATCGATGGGTTGCGGCGCTTCGATGGCCTCTTTTTTAAGATGCGCGGCGACGATAAGATCAATCGGGTTCGTGCCGGAGGCACCGGACGGCAGTTTCACGACCCTTGGTTTCAGCGGCGGCTCGTAGCGTTCCTTGGCAAAGGTGAAGCCTTCCGTCCATGGCACGCCCTCGGCGATCCAGCGATTCAGGACTTCAATCTCGGCGGGCTTGAGCGGAGCCTTTTTCTTCCCCGGCGGCGGCATCTTGTCGTCCGGATCCTCGGCGGTGAGCACCTCGATCAGGAGAGAATCATGCGGCTTGCCAAGCTCGAGCACATCCGCCTCGAGCAGCAGCGCCCGGGTTTCCATGGAAAGCCCGCCCTTGGCCTTCGGCCCGCTATGGCACTCCACGCAGTTTTTCTCAAGAATCGGCACCACCTCGTGGGCGAAATCCACCGCCGCGTGAAGAGGAGCGGATAGCGCTAGGAGCGGCAGTATGGAAAAGGAAAGACGGGGCATAAGTTGTGTTTATGTGAGTAAATCTGCCTTTGCTACGCCTCCCGGTCAAAACGTTTATCAGAAATGCGCAGTCACCTCGCAAACCGCTTCTCTAGCACCGCTTTCCGGTGGGCGAAAATCCTCTCCAGCTTCGGCCGGACGAAGATGCCGTTCCCGACATCGCCGAAGGGCCACAGCGGCAGCGCGTAGTGAACAAGGTCTTTCATCATCACACCTCCTTCCTTCTACTCTCCTTCAAGGTGATGGGCAGAAGCTGGGTCTGTTCGAGAGTGTGTCTGGGCGGAACGTGCGCCAAGCTTTCGTCTCCGCAAGGGCAGATTCGATTGGAGATTCGGCGCTTGCGGTTGCGTGGGATCATTCCTATCCCTGTGGCCGATCTAAGCCTTCACCATTCATGAAAAATCCCATCCCCTTTCTCTGGATCGCGCTAGCGGCCTGCGCCGTCGCCAATCCCGCCGATCTGAGTTTCTCGAAATTCTCCGGTAGCGATCTGACACCCTCACCCGCCTGCCTCGCCGCCGCCGCGACGGGTGAGGTTTATGTGGGAGTTGACCTGCTCGGATCACTCGGCAAGGGCGCCGGCAAGGGCAGCATCGTGCGACTGGTCGATTCCGACCATGACGGGAAAGCCGATTCACACACCGTTTACGCGATAATCGACAACCCGCGCGGGCTGATCTCCTTGGGCGATAAACTCTACGTCCTCCACACCGTGATTCCCGCCGAAACGGGGATACTCAGCGGCATGCATCTCTCCGTCCTCGAAGACAAGAACCGCGACGGGGTGGCCGATGGCCCGCCGAAAATTCTCATCAAGGACATCTCGGTTGCGAAGCACAACCAGGATCGCGGAGCAGACCACACGACAAACGGGATCAGCATGGGCATCGACGGCTGGATCTATATCGCAGTCGGCGATTTCGGTTTCGTGAATGCCACAGGAACCGATGGGAAAATATTGACCATGCTCGGCGGAGGCGTGGTGCGTGTCCGTCCCGATGGTTCGGGGATGGAGATTTACACCCATGGCACCCGGAACATCTACGATGTCGCGATCGACCCGCAGCTCAATCTCTTCACCCGTGAAAACACGAATGACGGCGGCGGCTGGAACGTCCGCTTCTCCCACCACATCCAGTCCGGTGAGTATGGCTATCCCATTCTTTTCAAGAATTTCACCGATGAGATTCTCCCGGCGCTCGAAGACCTCGGCGGCGGCTCCGGAACGGGTTCCCTTTTCCTGGATGAACCCGGTTGGCCGGAAAAATACAACCGCCAGCCGATGATGGTGGATTGGGGTCGGAACCAGATTTTCATCCACCGCCTGACCCCGGACGGCCCGTCGTTCACGCAGAAGCCTGAGGATTTCATCGGACTCTCGCAGCCGACCGATCTGGATGTCGATGGCTCCGGCAGGATCTACATCGCCGCTTGGGAAGGTGCCGGATACAAGGGCAATCCGGCTCGTGGATTCGTCCAGCGCGTGGTTCCGCAGGGCTGGAGCTACAAAGCGTTTCCAGATCTGACGAAGCTGGATGTCGCGGCGCTTGCGAAGGGATTGGACTCGCCGAGCGCGACGGCACGACTCGCGAGCCAGCAGGAAATCCTAACTCGCGGCGACAAGGATGCGGCCGTTCAGGCGCTCGCCTTGGCAAAAGATGCAAGCAAGCCTCTCTATCATAGAATCGCCGCCATTTTCACCTACAAGCAACTGCTCGGCGCGAAGGCCAGCCCCGCGCTGCTCGATCTCGCCAAGGACGATGCCGTGAAGGAATTCGCCCTGCGAGCCCTCACCGACCGCCTCACGGAACTCGATGAAGTCCCGCCCGCGCCCTTCCTCGACGCTCTGAAAAGCGGAACCCCGCGCGTCAAGGCCGTCGCTGCGGTTTCGCTGGGACGCCTCGGAAAAATGGAAGCCGCTGGGGCACTCCTCGCCGTGGCCAACCCTCCCGGCCTGCCGAAAGATGCGGCATCGGCACCCAAGCCGCCGCTTTTCGAGAGCGGCAACATCACCGGCAACCAGACTGCGGCGATCAATGTCAGCCTGGTTGGCGTCAACAACCTTTACTTGGTCGTCGAAGAAGGCGGTAACGGAAACGGTGGGGATCACGCAGGTTGGTTCGATCCGATCCTCACCAACCGTGATGGAAAAGCAGTCCCTCTCACCCAACTGAAATGGAAATCCGCAAGCCAAGGATGGGGCAAGACAGAGGTGAACAAGGCTCCCAACGGCAGTCCGCTCACGCGCGCCGACGGCCAGCCGTTCACGCAGGGAATCGGCACGCATTCGCGCTCCATCATCCACTACGTGATTCCCGGTGCCATGCAGAGCCTCACCGTTACGGCCGCACTCTGCGCCACCAAGAACGCCGATTCGGTCGTCTCGTTCAAACTGCTTTCCGAGCCACCTCCGGGAGCAAACCCTGATATCGCACTCCATGCCACGCCGAACTCACCAACCATCATCCCTCATCTCGCAGTGCACGCTTTGGTTCGCCTGAAAGCAGTCGATGCCTGCCTCGCTGCGATCGATGGCGAGCAGCGTCCCGGTGCCCTCATGGCACTCAAGCACATGCACGAACCCGCCGCAGTCGATGGCCTGCTCGCGAAACTCGCCTCCACCGGCGACGCGAACCTAAAGAACCAGATCCTCGCCGTGCTCGCGCGGCTTTACACCCGCGAGGCGCCTTACGACGGCTCATGGTGGTGGGGCACCCAGCCGGACACGCGCGGTCCCTACTACAAGCCGGAGTCATGGGAGAAATCCGCCGAAATCGAAAAGGTTTTCCGTGCCGCTTTCGAAAACTCTGATCAAGCCGGCAAAGCCCGCATCACCGCCCTCGCCAATCTCAACCGAATGAGTCTGGAAGGCATCGGCGAAGTCGAGAAGATGGAGGGTTCCAAGGAGAAAACCATAGGCCAGATCTCCATCGAAAATATTATGCTCGACCTCGACAAGATGAAGGGTAATCCGGCGAAGGGCGGCGAGATCATGAAAACCCAAGCATGCATCGCTTGCCATAGCGTCCGAGAAGGCGATCCGAAACGCGGCCCGGATCTCAACCAAATCGGCGGGCATCTGGATCGGGAAGCCATCGCCGAAGCCATCCTCAAGCCGGATGCCGGCATCGCGGTCTCATGGGTTGATGTTACCCTAAAAGATGGAACCGTCACGCAGGGCACCCTGGTCGAGAAATCGGAAACGCAGGTGATCATTCGCGATATCGCCGGCATTTCACACACGCTCAAGGCAGCAGATGTCACGCAGGTGAAAACCTCCGCCTCCACTGTCATGGGGCCGCATCTCCTTGATGCGCTCACGATGCCGCAGTTCGCCGATGTGATCGCATACCTGCACTCGCTGAAGTGAGTTTCAGAGATTGCTTCCACTATTGCCCCTAGCGGTGGATCAAAGCGAACATGCTGCGCCAAAATAAACATTGATCTGTAGCACGAAAGTGCCACATTCGAGCTATGAAAGAAGCTATTGTCCGCGCTAGAGTAGAACCGCGCCTCAAGCAGGAAGCGGAGACCATATTTGAATGTCTAGGTATTTCGACCACCGAGGCCATTCGGATGTTTCTTACCCAGGTCAAGATGCGGCGTGGGTTGCCCTTCGCGGTAGAGATCCCATCTGATTCGGATGTTTTGCTTTCGGCCACAGCAAGACAATCTGCACTCGATACATGCTATGACGACTAAGCCTGGTGAAGTTTATCGGGTCGATCTTGGTGCAGGTGGCAAGGTGCGGATGATGTTGGCCATATCGCGCGAAGATTCAAATCCACCGAGGACACTTTGCCTGTGTGTCCCGATCACTTCGGCCTATCGAGGATCGCCATATGAGGTGGAATTACCATCACGACCCTTTCTGCGGGTGAAGAGCTATGCGAATGTTCAGGGCTTGCAAGCTGTGCAGCATCACGAACTACAGGGACCCATCGGAGTATTTTACGGGAAGGCGATGGATGACGTGCGAGCAGCACTGCGTTATGCGATGGAGCTCGACAGCGAATCCCAAAGATAGCTTCAAGTGGAGGCACCATCCGTGCAAATCCGTGAAATCCGTAGTTAAAAGCTCCAAACTTCAGCCTCTCTCCCTAGTAGGAACCCTCTATGCATTACCGACTGTTCCACGTTCCAAATCCTCCCCACGGGAACGTGATATCTGTGAGAACCACATATCCGCTTCCCGCACATCAAACGTTGCAAATAAAACAGCATTGATCGTGCAGCATCCAGATACTATGATACCCGCATGAATCGGGCTGTAGCATCGCTGGAAAATGCCGTGGAGCAATTGGGGCGCGACGACTTGGCTGTCTTCCGCGAATGGTTCTCATCGTTCGAGGCCGCCGAGTGGGATGCGCAGATTGAACGCGACATTTCCGCTGGGAAGCTCGATAAGCTCGCCGCTGAGGGGATCGAGGAGTTTATGGCTGGAAGAACCCGTAGTCTCTGAATCAATTGATCCATCACGCTACCAAGAAGTTTTGGAACGCTTACGACAAGCTGCCTTTACGCGTCCAACGCGTCGCGGACGAAAATTTCCAGCTTTTGAAGGCTGACCCGTTTCACCCCTCGCTACACGTGCTAGACCCAAACGTCTGCCCCTCATAAGGGCTGCACGGTGATGGTGATGTGGTGTTCCTTGCCATCGCGGGTGTCCGTGGCGGTGAGGGTGTGGGTGCCGGCGATGAGCTTGGCGGTATCGCCCTTGATCACGAGGGTTCCGCAGGCCCAGGTGGTGAACTCGGGGAGGTTGGTGAGGAGTTTCAGCGAGGAGTTGCTGCCGGGGAGTTCGGGGTCGAGGAGGATGGTGGTGTTGTGGCGGGGGCGGAGGATCTCAAGGGGCGTGAGGTTTTGCGCGGTGGGATCGAGGAAAAGTTCGTGGCGGCGCAGGTTTTGCGCCGAGGCATACCAGTCGGCGTAAACGGGCGGGAGCTTGGCGCGGCCTGATTCGTCGTAATCGGTTGGGGACGCGCCGGGGATTCCCGTGCCGGGCGGGAGCCATTCCTTTACGGAGAACGTCGGATGATCCCCGGGGGTGAGTCGCTTACCGGTGCGGGTGTCGGCTTCCACCCATTCACAACCATCCGGTCGCGCGAACCAGGTGGGCGGCGTATCGCGGTGGGCGCGGACGAGGGCGCGGTGGAAAATAGGGCCCGCGCCGGAGACTCCGGAAATGTTTTTCATCGGCTGGTTCTCGAAGTTCCCTGCCCAGACGCCGACCGTGAACTCCGGGGTAAAACCGACGCACCAGTTGTCCCGAAAGTCGGAGGAGGTGCCGGTTTTCACGGCGCAGGTGAAAGGCAGATCGAGCGCACCGCCGGTGGAAAAGGAGGGCGCTCGGGCGGCTTTGTCGGAAAGGATGTCGGCGATGAGCCAGCAGTGGGTGGCGTCGATGAGCTTTTTCCCGGCGGGGATTTCGTGATCCATGAAGAGCCGGGTGGGAAGGAACATGCCGAGCCGGGCGATGGCTGCGTAGGCGTTGGTGAGCTCCAGCAGGCGGACGGGGGCGTTGCCGAGGGTGAGGCCGAGGCCGTATTCGGTGGCACTGCCGCCGAGGGTGGAGATACCGAGGATTTGGAGAAACGACTGGAGTTTTTGCGGGCCGCCGAGGGCGTCGAGCTCGCGGAGGGCGGGGACGTTGAGCGAGCAGGCGAGGGCGTGACGGATGGTGACCGGCCCGCGGTAACGGCGGTCGTAGTTTTCCGGAAGCTGCAAGCCCTGCGCGGTGCGGAGCGGCGTGGGGATGTCCGCGATGACGGTGCACGGCAGATGACCGAGGTGGCGGAAGGAGAGGAGGTAGGTGAACGGCTTCAACGTGGAGCCGGGCGAGCGCGGGGTCATCGCGCCGTGGAGCTGGCCGCCGCGCGGATCGTCCCAATCGGCCGAGGATACCATGGCGAGGATGTCGCCGCTGGCGTTATCAATCACAACCACGGCGGCGTGGCGGAGGTTCGATTCCTTCAGCTTCGCAGTCTCCTCGCGGACGATGCGCTCGATGTCTTCCTGAAGGGAAAGGTCGAGGGTGGAGCGGGCGTGGATGGTGAAGCCCGGCGAGCGGTTGAGCCAGGGGGCGCTCTGCGTCTCCGTGAGCGGCCGGAGGCGCAGCGGTTCCTCGCGGGCGAGGGCGATGGCTGCTTGCGGGTATTTCCCGGTCTGAGCAAGACGATCGAGAACCATAAGCCGGCGATTCTTCGCGCGCTCCGGGTGGCGGATGGGATTGAGCCGCGAGGGTGCCTGCGGTAGCCCGGCGAGCAGGGCTGCCTCGCCGAGCGAGAGATCGGCCAGGGGTTTCTGGAAATAGAACCGCGCCGCCTCCGTGGGACTGATGCGGAGATTCCCGTAATCGAGCCTCGCGAAATATGCCTCCAGAATGCGGTCTTTCTCCCACGTCATTTCAAGGCGACGGGCGATCATCGCTTCGCGGAATTTCGAGGCGAGTTTGCGCGGCGCGGGCGGGGCGGAGATTTTCGCGAGCTGCTGGGTGATGGTCGATGCGCCGGAAACCACGCGGCGGTGCCGGAGAAAATCGGTGGCGGAGCGGAAGGTAGCGAAAATGTCGATGCCGTGGTGGGAGAAGAAGCGCTTGTCCTCGGCGGCGAGGGTGCAATCGAGCAAGCGGGGCGGAATTTCGGAAAGCCTGATCGGAGCGGCGCGAGTGAAGTCCTCGGAGGTAAGGTGACGGATCGGCTCGCCGTGGCGGTCGAGCAGAACCGGCGAGGCGACCGGGCGTACGGCCAAGCCCGGCGGGAGTTGGAACGCGAAAGGCAGGACGAACCAGACAAGGGCCGCTGCGAGAACCCCGATGACGAACAAGCGAGCAAGGAACCGGAGTCGGCGGCGGGGTTTGGTCTCGGGTTCCTCGGAATCCACACGCAACGTTTAGACTGAGCTGCGCATACTTGCAGGTTTATTCCGCAAAAGCGGAATCGGATTTTTTGCCTTGGAAGAAACGGGGTGATGGATGCGTAATATGGCCACCATGAAATTGATCCTTTGCGGCTTCGCCGCGACACTGATGTTCGTCCAACCGTGCTTGGCTGATGGCGATGACACCCCGCTCGGCAAACAGATGGAAGCCATGTACGACGCCTACAAGGCGATGCGCCGCGAGACCGATCCCGCCAAGGGTGCCGCCCTTGCCCGTGAGGCGCAGGACGCGATTGTGAAGGGCATCGTGGAACTGCCCGCATTGGTCAAGGACATGCCCGACGGCCCCGAAAAGGCGAAGGCCTCCGCCGAATACCGCAAGATGATGGGCTCCCTCATCTCCACCCTCGCCGACCTGGAACTCGCGTTCCTGAGCAATGACACCGCGAAGGTGAAGGAGATCGTCGAGGCCATGCGCGACATGAAGAAGACAGGCCACGACAAGTTCATGGAGGAAGAGGACGAGTGATTTTCACCTGAACTCCGTTTCCAATCACACGAGAGCCCGCCGGAGATCCTCCGCCGGGCTTTTTCCTTGGTAAGAAATCGCCTCACTCCACGAGCACGCGGGAGCCGACGGCCATCTTCGAATAGACGGTAGGCATCGTGCCGCTTGGGCCGCGGATGCAGGCATGGGAGGCGGGATAACGGCGGATGGGGCCGATGTGATGGCCGACCCCATCCCATGTGAGGCGCATCCAGTATCGCATCGGTGCGCCGACAAACTTGCCGCCCTCGGGAATGGTGTCCGAGGTGGCATCGGCGTCACCGTTGATCATGCTGCCTTCTGCGTCGTAGATTTTTCCGTAGGTGTTCGAGCTCTTATCCACGATTTTTTCCAGCACCTTGTAGTCGCCCGGAGGAGTGGGTCGGCTCTTGATCCCGGAACAGATCGGGTAGTCCATGATCACCTCTTCGCCGTTCATGAGAAAGCCGCGCTGATCTTTCAGGCTGATCTTCACCCATGCATTGGAGGAATTCGTCTCCGGAAGCAGTTGGATATTTTTCCAGACATTGTGGGTCTTCGGGTAATCCTTTTCCGCCTTGAAATGATCGTAGCTGCCGGGCTCGTAAGGGTTCACATATTTCTCGTCCGACTTGGAGAGAGTGGGTTCGGGCTTGATGGCGCAGCTTGAAAGCAGAAGAGCGGTGGCACCGGCGAGTAGTAGGATGAATGATTTTAAGAACATCTATGTAGGGCTTGTCCGGGCGGACAGGTAGAGCATATTCCGCACCATTGCAACCTTTCTAATCCGCTCCAAATTAGGCAAGGATTTCGTCCCGCCCAAAGATAATGGTTTCCCAAGAACTCAAGACCAAGCTCCGCGACGTGCCGCATAAGCCCGGCGTGTATCTGATGAAAGACCGCCTCGGATCGATCATCTACGTGGGTAAGGCGCTGGATCTGAAGAAGCGGCTGTCCTCCTACTTCACGCCTGCGCGGAAAACCCGAGCCAGCCTGAAGACGCGCGCCCTGATGGATTCGATCCATGACTTCGAGATTCACGAGGTGCGTAATGAGGAGGAATCCCTGCTGCTGGAGGGCAAACTGATCAAGGACTACCGCCCCCGCTACAACGTGGCTTTCCGCGACGACAAGCGCTTCATGCACGCCAAGATAAAGATGACCGATGCGTTTCCGAAATTCAGCGCGGTGCGGGCCAAGAAGGATGACGGGGCGAGATACTTCGGCCCCTTCCCGCATTCGAGCGCACTTCTTGACACGCTGGATTGGCTGAACCGCCGACTTGGGCTTCGTGTCTGCCGTCCGGCAACCCCCGGCGAAGCCGATTACCGCCACTGCAACGCCGATATCATCCGCAACTGCTCCGCGCCCTGCATCGGACGCATTTCCCGCGAGGACTACCTTGCGAAAGCGGAGGACGCCTGCCTGATCCTGGAAGGCAAAGGCAGGAAGGTCATTTTCGACGAGCTGAGGGAGGAAATGCAGGTGGCTGCCGAGGCTCTGGATTTTGAGAAGGCCGCGACATTCCGTGACATCCTCGACAACCTGCGGAAAACCCTATCCCCCACCCGGCAGTTTTCGCGCGGCCGGGGCGTTCCCACCACCGTGAAGCCGAAGGAGGATCTCGCGGATCTTGGAGAGGCGCTGGGACTCAATGGCCCGCCGCGGGTGATGGAGTGTTTCGACATCTCCAACGTTTCCTCGAACCACATCGTGGCCTCGATGGTGCGTTTTACGGACGGACTGCCGGACAACGGGAATTACCGAAAATACCGGATACGGACGGTGGAAGGGCAGGACGATTTTGCGTCGATGGCGGAGGTCGTTTTCCGCCGCTACTCGCGAATCCTGAAGGAGAACCTGAGCGAGGATACGGAGCACTCTCAGGAACCGCTGATCGAGGCGCAGCGTCGTCTCGCGAAGGAGGGCAAAGCAAAAATTATCCTGCCGGATCTCGTCATCGTGGACGGAGGAAAAGGCCAGCTTTCCAGCGCGTTCAAGCAACTCAGGACGCTCGGCTTGCAGGAGCTTCCCATCATCGGACTGGCCAAACAGCGGGAGGAGGTTTTTTTTCCCGGCGAGTCGGAGCCACTGCTCATCCCCCACGACCGCGGCGCGCTCAAGCTCCTCCAGCGCATCCGCGACGAGGCGCACCGCTTCGCGAACGGTTACAACGAGCTGCTCTACCGCCGCCGCATGAGGGAAAGCAAGCTCGACGATTGCCCCGGCATGTCGCCGCGCAAGAAAGCACTGCTACTGAAAGCCTTCGGCTCCATCAAGCGACTGCGGAAAGCGAAGCCAGCGGAAATCGCGGAAATCCCCGGCATCTCCGAAAAGTTCGCCGCTTCCCTTTTGGATTTCCTGAAGGCAGACTGATCGCATGTCAGGAGAAATCACACGACGCCGTTTCCTCTCGACTGCCGCGGCTTCGGCGCTCGGCGCTGGCTTGTTGCCCGCCGAGACGCACAAGGCAGCGAAAACGAAACGTGTGATCCACCTTTTTATGGCCGGTGGGATGAGTCACATCGACACCTTCGATCCCAAGCCCGGCATCCGCACGATTCCGACGAATGTGGACGGCGTTCATATCAGCGAGCACCTGCCGCTGCTCGCAAGGCGGATGGACAGGATCACGCTGATCCGTTCGATGAGCCACGAACAACGGAGCCACGGCGCGGCGCGGGACACATTTCAATTTGCGGAGGAAATCATCATCGACGGCTGGGACACACATACGGACATCCACGCAAGGATCGCACGTCCATGTGCGATGCTCGACCGCACGCTCAGCGGTTTGCTGGATGATCTGGCAGCGCGCGGAACCCTTTCGGAAACACTCATGGTAGTGACCACAGAATTCGGGCGCAGCGCGAAACTCAACGCCTTCGGCGGACGCGAACATCATCCGGCGGCGTTCACCTGCTTACTGGCCGGAGGCGGCCTGCGCGGCGGACGGGTGATCGGCGAAACGTCCTTGGATGGTATGTGTGTGATGAGGGAAACGACCCATCCCTCGGATCTGCAAGCGATGATCGAGGCATGGAGGAACGGATGATCCTCAGAAATTGAGTTTCGCGAGTTCCTTCGGCAGGAAGACGCCGTCCTTGCGGATCAGTTTCCCATCAAAGCGGATCTCGCCGCCGCCGTAGTCCTTGCGCTGGATGCTGACCATGTCCCAGTGAACCTGCGAGCGGTTGCCGTTGTCGGCGATCTCATAGGCCTGGCCGGGTGTGAAGTGGAAGGAGCCTGCGATTTTCTCGTCGAAAAGAATGTCGCGCATCGGCTGGCGGATGTGCGGATGAAAGCCCAGCGCGAACTCGCCGATGTAGCGTGCGCCCGGATCGGAATCGAGAATGCGGTTGATTTCCTTCGTCTTCGCGCCCGCCTCGGCCTTGGTGATTTTCCCCTCGCTGAATTCGAGGCGGATCGCATCGAAGGCGATGCCTTGGTAAATCGTCGGCGCGTTGTAGGTGATGACACCGTTAACCGAATCCTTGACGGGCGATGTGAACACCTCGCCGTCCGGAATGTTGTAGTTTCCGCCGGATGCGACGGCCGGTATGTCCTTGATGGAAAACTTCAGGTCGGTGCCCGGCCCGGTGATGTGCACCTGGTCGGTTTTGTTCATAAGGCGGACGAGGGCGTTCATCGCGGGGGCGAGCGCCTTGTAATCGAGCAGGCATACCTTGAAGAAGAAATCCTCGAAGGCCTCGGTGCTCATGTTCGCCTGCTGCGCCATGGCGGGCGTAGGCCAGCGCAGGACACACCATTTCGTTTTCTTCACACGGTGATCCATCACGCCGCGCAGTTTTTTCATGGCGAGCTGCATGGAGTCTGCGGAGACATCCGATGTTTCGGAGATATTGTGGCTGCCACGAACCGCGATATAGGCGTCCATGTCCTTCATCTCGGCCAACAGGTGTTTGGCGATGATCTGGTATTGCTCGTCCTCGGCTCCCTTCAGCATCTCACGGGTGATGCGGGCCTGGTGGATGCGGATGAAGGGAAACGCCTTCCGTTTCCGAGTCTCGCGTATCAGTGCGATACCGATGGAGTCCGGCACATCGTAGAGGTCGATGAGGACTTTCTCGCCTTTTTTCAGGGCGGTGGAGTATCCAACAAGTTGAGAGGCTAGGGCGTCGATTCGCGGGTCGTGCATGGGCGCAAGTTAGCGGGAATCCGCCCCCATGGAATGGAAAAATTAATTCGAATAAGAAGATTCCACACGCTCCGCCACATCGCGATAGCCATAATCAACCTCGTAGATTTGCTTGAAGGCGTCCAATGCAGCAGCCTTGTCGCCCATATCGTGGTGAATCAGCCCTTTTTCATAAAGGACCTCCTTCTTGGTGCCGTCCATCGCATGGAGATCGGCGAGGGCGTCACTGAGCTGCTTGATGGCAAGGTCGAACATATTCTTCGCCCGGAAGGTACGACCAAGGAGGAGTAGCACCTTGGTGCGGATGTGCGGATTGCGGGTCGCCTGCTGGAGATGCGGGATGGCAGCGGTATTGTCGCCGCTGCGGTAAAGGGCGTAACCGAGTTCGAAGCGGAGCTGGGGATCCGTCGGATTCTGGTCAACCCGGGCTCTCGCTTCGGCAACCTGCTCGGCAAGCCGCAGGGAACGCTTCTGTGCGAGCTGCGCCGCAAGTTCAAGGTTATCCGCATCGGCGGCCACGGCGGCTTCAAGCGCCTTGAGCTCGGCCTCCAATGCACGATCGCGCATTTGAGCGGATTTTGTGGAGAGGGCGATGTCTCCGTTACTGAGAGAGTGCGCCCAATGGAAAAAGGTATAGGCGTTCGACCAGTCTTCGAGCTGCTCGTAGAGCGCACCGAGTTCCTTTGCCGTGGCGATGTTGTTCGGATCGGAGTTGTATTTCTCGATCACTTTGTCGCGCCTTGACAGCAACTGCTCGTTGGTGAGGCCGGAGCGAGCCGCTTTTTCAAGCTCCTCGTTCCCTTCAGCGTCCCGCATCAGGTCGCGCATACTGGTGTTCTCGTCCCACCGCTGTTTCTTCATGGAAGCGCGGGCGGAGGCATCCTTGGCACCCTTGATCGCGGAAGAATCGGTGGGTGCCTGCTTGATGATATCGTTATAAACCTCCGTCGCCTTGGAAGGCAGCTCACGCGAAAGGTAGTGCTCGGCCAGCCTATGGAGCAGCTTGACGTTCTCGGGTTTGTATTTGCGTATGGTTTCCAGCGCGTAGGCGGCCGTCTCGTAAAGCTCAAGCTTGAGGGCGGTGTCGAAAAGGACTTCGTTGGCGGCGTCGTTGACGGGATCTTTCTCCAACTCTTTCTCGATCAGGGGAAGGGTGCCTGCGGGATCCTTCTTTGCTTGGCTTGCCAGTTTCATGATGCCCATGCCGCCGCCGGACATGGTAAAGAGGCTCTTTTTCTTCTCAACTTTCGAATGGATCTGAATCTCGCACTTGCGAAGAATCATACGTCCCTCAAGAAAAGCGGGCTCGTCCTTAAGCACGGCTTGGAGGAGGCTTACGGCATATTCTAGGTTATTCATCTGGACGGCGCTCAGGGCTTTTAGCCAGAGCGGCCTGAGGGCGGGAGAGAGTTCGTTTTCTGTAATTTCTGCCATGGCTGATTGTTTTTTTTCGGGGAAGGTATAGCGTGTGCGGCTAACGCTACCGCAAATTGGCTGCTGAAGTCCGCGTTGGCAAGCATCGCCTTTCGTTCAATGAGCCTGTCACATAAATCTTGCCATTCGTCCGATCCGGAGTATCACCCGCCCCGCTTGCCGCGTCCGCGCCGTCAGGCGACGCTTTTTCCGGTCTTCGTTCGATGAGGGATTGCAAGAGGTTCAACCCCACAAATCATCGACACCGCCAGACGCCGATTCCCGGCCGGTCTGGCGAATTTGAAAACACATGACCGCTACATTCGAAGCGATGGCTCTTGCCGCGCCCCTGAAACAGGTTCTCAACGAACTTGAATACACCACTCCCTCCCCTGTCCAGGCACAGGCGATCCCGCTCCTTCTCGAAGGCCGCGATCTGCTCGGCTGCGCGCAGACGGGAACGGGAAAAACCGCCAGCTTCGCGCTGCCCATCCTCAATGCGATCCACAATGATCCACGCACCCTTCGCCCGAAGCAGTGCCGCTGCCTCGTCCTCGCGCCGACACGGGAACTCGCGATCCAGGTGGGGAAAAGTTTCTCCACCTACGGTCAAAAAATCCGTTTCCGCCAGACGCTCATCTACGGCGGCGTCGGCCAGAACCCGCAGGTCTCAGCCATGCGTGCCGGCGTCGATGTCCTCGTCGCCACCCCCGGGAGGCTCCTGGATCTGATCGAGCAACGGCACGTTGATCTCACGGCCGTCGAGTTTTTCGTCCTCGATGAGGTGGATCGCATGCTCGACATGGGCTTCCTGCGCGATGTGAAACGCATTGTCGCGATGCTCCCGCAGAAAAAGCAGTCCCTGTTCTTTTCCGCCACGCTCGCCCCGAACATCGTGGAACTCGCAAAAACGATCCTGCGTGATCCGGCGCGGGTCTCCATCACTCCGGAGGTCACGACCGCCGAGCGCATCGAGCAGCGGCTCTGCTTCGTGGATCGCGGTAACAAGATGTATCTGCTGGAACAGCTCCTCGACAAGCAGGCGAAGGCGGAGTCCTCGAAGCTCACTATCGTCTTCAACCGCACCAAGCACGGCGCGAACAAGATCGCCAAGGCGCTCTCCGCCGCCGGATACGCCTCGGAGGCGATCCACGGCAACAAATCGCAGGCGCAGCGCGAGAAGGCGCTCGCCCGATTCAAACAGGGACTCGTACCCGTCCTCGTCGCCACCGATGTCGCCGCGCGTGGCGTGGACGTGAAGGATGTCGGGCTCGTCGTGAACTACGATCTGCCGAACGAACCGGAAGCCTATGTCCACCGGATCGGGCGCACCGGGCGGGCGGGAGCCGATGGCATGGCCGTTTCTTTCTGCGCCGAGGACGAAATCGATTTCCTGCGAGAAATCGAAAAGACCATCAAGAACGCCATTCCACGTCTTACCGACCACCCATGGCACAGCGAGGCGCTCAACGAGAAGCACATCCGCGGATTCCGACCGCCCGCCGTCAAGCAAGGCGGCAGGGGCGGGCAAAATGGAGGTGGAGGCGGTGGAAACCGTCGTGGAGGCGGCTTCGGCAATGGCAGGAGCAGGAGCGCCCGCTCCGCGTGATGCTGTTCGGCAAGGCAAAACGACCTTTTACCTTGCAGACCCATCTGCTGTCGCTAGTCTCGCCCACATCATCAGCCCAAGACGGGCAGGTGATTTCAGCAACCAACAAACAACACAACTGATATGAACATGATCAAACTTGCCATCGTTGCCACTGTCGCAGCCTTCTTCGCAGCTTCGTGCTGCCCGAGCGCTCCTGCAGCTCCTGCTTACCAAGCTCCAGCTAAGTAAGTCCGGCTCCCGCCCCGCCCGCTTCTCCGGAATCGGGCGGGGCTTTTTTCTGATCCCCGTGATCAAAAAACTCTTTCCAAATAAAACACCTAAGCTAAACCAAGCCCACCATGATTCGTTTCTTCCTTGCCATCTCCGTCAGCGTCATTGCTGTCCTATCCTCATCCTGCGGCTGCTGCACCAGCGATTCGGCCGCACCGCCTCTCCGTCCCATGCCCAATTTCAAGGAGATCCCGACTACCCCCGCCCCCGTGCAGGTGGAATACTCCAAGTAAGGCGCGCCGTTAGAATCTTTCAAAAGCAGGTCTGAGGCTTTCAACAAGCCCAGGCCTGCTTTTTCGTGTACGGACGCGGTGCCCGATTGATCCCATAAATTTCCTCGCAACCGGTGCGTGATTTTTGTATGGAAAAGTCTTCTGCCGCGATCCATGATTTCCGGCAGCGATAGGGAAACAGAAAAAATGCAATCCACATCCCCAACCCAACCAGGGGGAAGTCCGAAAAAGACCTACTCACGCCATCACCATAGGGCAACCCAGACCCCCACCGCCATCGATTCCAAATCAAGGCGCGATATTGAACTCCTGCGGCGCAGGAATCGCTACCGTCTCATGAAATGGTGCGCCATCGGCTTCTCACTTCTCGCCATCGTCCTCACGGGCATTTTTTTCCTGATGAAGCAGCCTTAGATGCAAAGTGCCCGCCGAACGCTTTCACGGAGATTCGTCATGAAATCAGTTGCGGCCATAGTCCGGCGCGGATTTATTGCAAAACGGATGAATTACAAAACCTACACCAAGCTGGCCAACGCCGCTCTGATCTCCGTTCTCACGCTCATTTTCGTGGGTGCGATCGTCAGGGTTACCGGCGCTGGGATGGGCTGTCCCGACTGGCCCACTTGCTGGGGAATGCTGATCCCTCCGACCCATGTGGAGGAGGTTGATTTTGACAAACTCGACATCGAAAAATTCCAGGACAAGGCAAAACGTATGGGGCGTGATCCTTCGTCCATTTCGCGCGAGTCGCTGCGTGCGGAGTTCAATCCACGCCATGTTTGGACGGAATTCATCAACCGCCTTTTCGCTCTTCCCGTGGGGTTCTTCTCGCTCGCTACATTCATCGCCTCATTCCGTTTCAGGAACAGCCGCCCCCACTTGTTCTGGCTCTCTTTCTCCGGACTCTTGCTGGTTCTGGCCAATGCGTGGATGGGCGCGAGAGTCGTCTATAGCGGGATCGCTCCCGGCGTGCTCAGCACCCACTTGGCGCTCGCCATGACTCTGATCGGCGTGCTCGCGTATTGCGTATGGGCGGGAGCAGAACGCCCGCTCAAAGTGAAATCCGCCGGCAACCCCAAAATGATGAGGATGATCGTCCTCACCCTGCTGATCCTAGTGGTCATCGAGGGCATCATGGGGACGCAAATCCGCGAAATGACCGACGAACTCGCCAAGGCGCATCTCGATGCGCCAAGGGAAACCTGGATCGGCGAACTGGAACAAAGCATGACCTATTTCATTCACCGCAGTTTTTCCTGGCTGCTCCTGCTTACGACGGTCTTTGCCTTCACTCTGGCGAAAAAGCACCAACCGGATGGAGTCACTTCATCACAGATCGGAGTGCTGGTAATCATGTTTGCGCAGATGATTCTCGGTTTGGTGATGGCGCAGATCCACATCTATTCGTGGGTGCAGGTGCTGCACGTCGGCCTCGCGGCCATCCTGCTCGCCCTTGTTTTCCGTTGGTTCCTGATCACCCCGAACGAAAATCGCCCGCTGGCCGAAGCAAGCGGGCGCTGAAATCTTTCGGTGCGGTGATCAGCCTTCGCCCAGCGATCTGATACCTTCTGAATTCTCGCCCGGTGCCTGAGGTTCCCGGCGCGGGGCAGGCATCTCGATCCGTGGAGGTGCGGCAGGCATCTCGATCCGTGGAGGCGCGGCTGGCGACTCGATCCGTGGAGGTGCTTCGAACGTTGGCGCGGGCGGCGGCGAGTCATTGCGCGAGGCTCTCGGATTCGGCATGGTTGGCTGCGGCCTATTGCCGCGATCAAAGCCCCCGCCACCTGCATCGCCCCTACCGGATGAACCCCGACCATTTCCATCATTGTTAAAATACGGGATGCTCGGTGATTGCGGGTTTACCTCACTAGGACGAATCCGCTCTCCGCTCCAACCATTCTGGTTGCTGTCACCGTAACTATGAGACCCATGGCCATTGGGCGCACTGACTCTGACATTGTCGGACCACTCCCTGCCCAACGAACGGTAGCTCTCGGCGCGGTTGTCACAATTTACGATCGTGTGGCTGCTGATCCTTGTCGGCGGCGGGCAGTAGCCGCTGCCACGCGACCAGCCGTGGGGATGGGGCGCACCATAAACGTAGCGAGGACGATAACCGACGGGGTAGTAGCCGCATAGATACGGATCATAATACGACCTGCGCGTGTAGTCGTAATAACAGCCCGCGTTGGGATCATAGCCCCAGCGAGGATTGCCAGTGCTTACGAAAACGGAAGTGGAGAAGCTCGAACTCCCATATCCGCTTCCGTATCCACCGGAATAGGAGGACGAGGAGTAATAAGGATCGTAGGCGCAGGACGAGACCGCAAGAGCCGCAGAACCCACAAGCAAACCGGACAAGATGAGGCGTTTCATTTTCATAACGGAAAATTAGACTGCACATCTGATCCGTCCATTCATGTTTTTTCGGCGGAGCCAAACATGAAGCCCAGCCTTGCGCAGGAGGCCGTTTCCCGCTTTTCTCATCCCACACAAATGACTTCCCAACCCGTTCTTATCACCGGCGGTGCCGGCTACATCGGCTCTCACACCGTCCGCCACCTCGTTTCCCAAGGCATCAAGGTCGTCGTCCTCGACAACCTCGCCTACGGGCACCCCGAAGCGATCGTGGACGATGGGGTGGAGCTGGTGATCGGCGACACCGGCGATCGCAATCTTGTCCGCTCGCTTTTCGAAAAACACCGCTTCGGTGCCGTGATCCATTTCGCCGCCTTCGCCTACGTCGGAGAGTCCGTGACCGATCCGCTGAAATACTATTGGAACAACACCGCCGAGCCCATCGCACTGCTCCAGGTGATGCAGGAATTCGGCTGCAAGGCTTTCGTTTTCTCCTCCACCTGCGCCACCTACGGCACACCGGCGAAAATCCCCATCGACGAATCGAACCCGCAGAACCCGATCAATCCCTACGGCCACAGCAAACTGATGGTCGAGCGGATCCTGCGGGATTGCGATCACGCATGGGGTCTTCGCTCCGCCTGCCTGCGCTACTTCAATGCCAGCGGCTGCTCCGCCGACGGCCTGATCGGGGAAGATCATGACCCCGAGACTCACCTCATTCCCCGCGTCCTCATGGCCATCACCGGCGAAATCGATGCCCTGGAAGTTTACGGCACGGATTACCCCACGCCGGACGGGACTTGCATCCGCGACTACATCCACGTCGAGGATCTCGCCGAGGCCCATGCGCTCGCGCTCGACCATCTGCTTTCCGGCAAGGAATCGCTGCGCTGCAACCTCGGCACCGGGCAGGGCATTTCCGTAAAGGAAATCATCTCCGCCGCTGAGAAGGTCACCGGAAAAACCGTTCCCGTCCGCTACGGCCCGCGCCGCGCGGGAGATCCGCCGGAACTCGTCGCCGATCCCACACTCGCCCGCGAGACCCTCGGATGGGTCGCGAAGCACCGCGACGTTTTGGAAATCGTCGGTTCGGCCTGGGCGTGGATGGACGGCGCAAGGAAGGGACGCTATCCCGGATAGGACGATCCGATACCGACAATATGCTCCGAGCGTACCCAAAAACGGTATCTGCGATGTATTGACAAAAAATCTTGCGGTTCGGCACGAAAAGTCCAAATTAATCGAAAGCTAGCCAGCAAACCCAACCCAGGCTCCATGAACCATCCTACCTTGAATGCATCTCCCTTTTCCGGCGCGCGCGGACGCAAGGGATTCACCCTCGTGGAAATCCTCACGGTCATCGCCATCATCACCATCCTCATGGCGGCCGGCGCAATCGGAATCGGCAATCTGAACGCCGGCAAAGGCGTCTCCAGCGCCGTGGCCACCAGCGAATCCCTTTTCGAGGAAGCCCGCACCATCGCCGTCTCGAAACGTTGCAAGGCCCGGGTGCTGATCGACATCAATGACAAGGCCAGCGAAAACTATCTCACTAGGATCGTCATTGTTCATGAGAAAATCAAAGCGGACGGCACCGTGGATTCCGGAGTCTGGATCATGGCCAACCGTGGATACCAAATGCCCAAGGGAACCTTTTTCAGCGCCCAATACTCGGCATTGAAGGCAGGCGGCAAAATCAAGGAGCAAACCTTGGGCGGTGCGGACATCAAGGCCAATTACCACGGAAAATACGCCTACTACGAATTCAATGCAGAGGGCATCTTCGATGAGGCAGGCTCGAGTTTCGTCGTCGGTAGCGGCGTGAGACCAAAAGGACAAGAGCCAAAAACCACCAAGGGGGCCGCGCGGGATTTCGCGGGATTTGTCGTCTGGCGCAATGGGCGGACTTCCACTTTCCGCACTCCGGATCAGATCCCGAAACTTCCGAACAGCGATCAACCCTTTCCTTTTTAGAGAATTATGAAAACCCCTTTCCATTCATCCGATATTCCCAAACACCGCCTGTCCGCGGCGTTCACACTCACCGAAACCGTCATCGCGATCGGTGTTCTCGCCGTGCTGTTGACCGGTTTCATCGCCGTCTTCACGCCCGCCGCCCAAGGCATCCGCCGCTCGATCAGCTCCGAGCAGGCCGACCGGCTCACCACAACCCTGGAGAATGAACTCGCCACGCTCAGGATAGGACAGGAGACTCCCGAGCCTGCGACCGGTTTCAACAAGGCTTTCGATTGGATTCAAAAGGGCAACACGGCCGCCACCGCGATCTTCGTTTACCAATATCGTGGCGATCCTGCTGGCACCCCACGAGCCGATGGTACCCCACCTCCTAAGTTGACCATCACCGGAGTGCCAGGCAAAGACTACATCGTCCAATCCATGGCACGGCGCCTCAGTGACCCCCAACTCGAGAATGACCTCAAGGCCATTGAAGGGTCTGTTTTCTTCGTGAAGACCACTCAGCTCGTTTTTGCCGCCGGCGAATTAAAACCCGGCACACCGGGCAAAATCATGAACGCGGATACCCCAGCCACCGAAGCAACCGACGCAGCGGCATACAAGGAGGCGGTGATTGCATTCTCCGCCGAGTTCCACAACGTCCCCACCAAATCCATCGCTTACCTGAAAAGCCCCGCTTTTACGGCACGTTACACCAGCACCACCAACAAGCCCATCTTCACCCGTAACCTAGCCGTACGCCGCTAAACTGCAGGAACCATCATCATGAAAATCCGATCCAAAAAATCCCTGCGCGGTTTCACCCTCATCGAACTCCTGGTGGCGATGGCGATCACCACGATCATCATCACCGTTCTCGTGTCGGTCACAGCGATGGCACTGGATACATGGAACCGCAGCCGCGCGGAAATCAGAGCCGCGCGCCAAGCTAAGTCGATGATCGACACGATGGCGCGCGACTTCGAATCCTTCGTATCCCGCAAGGGCAACACCTTCGAGTGGCTTTATGCGAAATCGAACCCTTCCTCCGATGGGCCGAAAGGCACCGCCAGCCCGAACGCGATCGATCTCGTCTTTTTCTCGGCGGCCACAGATCGTTATAATGGCCAGATCGGCTCCGCCACCGACTTGGGCGGCGATGTATCCACCGTCGGATATAAGCTCACCTACAAGGATCCCATCGCCGGGGCGGCGCAGGATCAATACAAAACTTTCGTTCTCTATCGCAAGCTGGTGGATCCGAAAGAGACCTTCGACAAACTCCTTGGAAAAACAAGCATCAAGGCTCCGTTCGACACGGCGGGCGGCACTAACATCGAAAAGGAGGAAAACTTCATCTGCGAGAACGTCTATCAGTTCACGGTCACTTTCCATGTGAGCACGACGGTTGGCACCGGTTTAAAATCCGTCACCGTCCCCGTCGGAAAGGGTGCGAAATCGGTGGAGGAATTCAGGATCACCGGAAGCGGCATTGAAACCACCTTCGTTCCCTCTGGAGCAACCAACGCACAACTCAAAGCCGGGCGACTCTCCGCTGCGGAGATTTCCATCACCGTACTAAGCGACTTCGGCGTCCAACAGATGCGCAGGCGCTCGTTCAGCGGCACGGAACTCGCCGAATTCATCGCGGAGCACTCCTACCAGTATTCCAAGGTCGTGCAACTGCCCGGTTCATAACGCGAGCGTGGCGGCGGATTGCATCCGCCATGCCAAACAATAGCAGACAGGAATGGCATGGCGGATGCAATCCGCCGCCACAATTCATTCACCTCCCAAGAATACTCTTGGACTGATCCATGTCCATCGAGCGCTGCTCTTTCCAGTCGATCACAGAAGGAGCCTTGTAGGTTTTTCGCTGGCTTTCGATCAGCGCGTTCGTTGGTCTGTCGACCGCGGGATTTTTGCTCTCCCGAGCCGTTTCGCGCGGCAGGGTATTCGTCTTGAAAGGATCGGTCGTTCTCGCGGCCTTCCCGCTGTCGCGCGCCACCTGTCCGTCTTGCCGCGCCTGCTTCTGAAACCTCGATCCATCCGTATTGCCTGCGTAGGATTTCTTTGCGTAATCCTTACTCCCCCACCAGGATTTCTTCGCGTAGTCGCCGGTCTTGTAGCGCTCCAAGGTTTCGAGCTTATCCTTGAAATAAGGCGTGTCGCGCTGACCATCATAGGTGCTGCGCTTGTCGGATTTCGGCACCCATTCACCTTTCTCGTTCTGCTTGTAGCCTGCACTTTCGGAAAGCCTTTCCTGCAAGCCCGGCCTAGCTGCCTCAGTGGGCTTCGAGTCATCGACCTTGTCTCCTGCGCAGGATGGCAGAAGTGCGCACCCAGCTGTCAGAAGAACAACCGCTTTCCAACCCTGGGTCATGGCTTGCCCTCCAGTTTCATTTCAAGTGACTGGTCGGGCAGGGCTCCCCTTTCCAAGGCTTTGTGATAAAGCTCCCTCCCTTCTGGAAGACGACCGCTCTTTGCGTAGATCAATGCGAGGTTGAAATACGGCTCGCTTGGAACGGGATCCGCCGTGATCGCCGATTTGAAATACCCCTCGGCGTCGTCGGTTTCACCCAGACGGTATGCGATGGTTCCGAGCAAAAGATAGGCTATGGCGTCGTCGGGCGCGAGTTCGACGCAGCGCTTCACGTGCAATTCCGCCGCAGCGAAATCACCGCCCCTGAGATGTGCGTAACCCAACATCCGATGTGCGTAGGGGTTATTGGCATCCAGCTCCACCGCGCTCGTGAAACTCTCTGTGGCGGATATGGGATCATCCAGCTTCAGTTGCACGACACCGAGTTTGCAAAGAGCGGGCACGTGACCCGGGTTTTGCTCGACCATGAGTTCGAAGAGTTCCCTAGTCGGTAGCAACCTGCCGGCCAGGTAGGCTTTCGTGGCCGCCCGGTCATAACTTTCCATTTCGCGGTTCAAATCGGATGTGGCGCGTCCGACCGTATTGCGATCCCTTGCGAAAGGGGAAACGAACTCACCGTCAACCTGTTGGTCGGCCACCAGTTTCTGTTCCTCAGGGGTCAGAGCCATCTCCGCGCCGACGAAGAGCTCGATCGCTTCGTTCAGGGTTTCGTCCTCTTTGGCGAGTTGCTTCGCCGCATCGACAATCACCTCTTTCGCCTGCCTCCTGTGCTCCTGCACACGGAGTTGGCGGCGGATCACTTCGCGCAGCATCTCCACTTCCGCAGGATCGGCGTTTACTTCGCCTTTCGCCAGAGCGGCCTCTTCCCCGTTCAGCTTTCCGGTCAAATCCTCCAGACGTTTCGTTTGCTCGCGGTTCTCAGTCTGGAGTCGGTTGATCTGGCTTTTCGCAATCGCGAGGTCACGCAGTGCATCCACGATGTCATCCTTGGCCGAATTGCTATCCTTGTTGAGGCGTTCCACCTTCTCGTTGGCCTCACGCAGGTCTTTCGCCAAGCCCATGTTCTGCTCGATGAGTTCCTGGGTGCGGTCGGCTTCGCTCAGTTTCAGCAAAGCCGCCATCTGGTCGCGCTCGCGCAGCAGGCCGTCACGTTCCTCGCGCAGCTCGTCGAAGGCGTCGCGGCTTTCCTCCAACTCGTTCTTCAACGAGGCGATCTGACCTTGCGCGTCCTCGAGTTCCTTGGATTTCTCCCCGAGCGCTTTCTCAAGCATATCCATCTGTTTGCGCTGCCCCTTCACGACATCGTTCGCCACCTCGCGTTCCTTCTTCAGGTTGCGGTTTAGGTTCGCCTCGGCCTGTCGCAGCTCCTCAGCCTGCTTCTTCATGATCTCCATGTCCGCGGCAAGGATCTCGATCTTGGAAAGCGCCTCCGTCTGTTGGCCGCGACTGGTTCTCAGGGCCATCCCCATCGCCTCGCGCTCCTGCTCCAGATCCTCGATCTGTTTGTTCAGCGCTTCCATCTCGCTCTGGACAGGCGCGGCGGCCATCTGCGCCCGCAGCGACTGGACGGTGCCCTCTGCCGCCTGAAGCTGACGGGACAGGGTGTCATTCTGTTTGCGCATGTCCTCTACACGCGCCGCGTTCCGCATCGCCTCGTTGCTGCTCGCGTCGGCCTGCGAAATCATTTTCTTCAGGCGCGCCACCTCGGCCTGCGCTTCATTTGCTCCGGCATTCGCCTGCGCCTTTGCCTCAGCCTCCTTGAGTTGCCGCGCCAAGGCCTCGTTCTGTCGCTGAATGTCCTGCAGGCGTGTCGCGTTGCGCATCGCATCGTTGCTCCTCGCATCTGCCTCGGAAATCATTTTCCTGAGCCGAGCCAATTCGGCCTCCGCATCTTTCAGCCTGCGATCCTGAAGCGGATTCACCTCAAGGATTCCACGCGAAGGGACTTCCGGAATGTTCGGCTCGGTTCTCGTCGGCGGCTTAGGCGCAGCACCGGGATTGGCAGGCTGCGGTATCATCGCCGTCTCCTGATCGGGCGTCGCGCCGACCTTCACCCCACCCTCCAGTTCAGCGATCACGCCCCTTTCCTTTTTAAACTGTTCCCCCGCTTTCCCGCGCACCACCTCGATCGCCTTCGTCGTAAGGTCGCGCCGGTTGCCCACCATCCCCGCTTTCCAATCCGGATAAAATTTCCCCACAGATTCAAACAGTTTCCCTGCCTGCTCGTATTTTTTGAGAGCACCTAGAAAATCGCCATCCTTCTCAAGCTGTTCGGCGGCTCTCACCTCCAGATACGCTTGGAAATAGACATCCGAGGGATCGAATTGCGGATCCTCGGGAGCTTGCGCCATGACACGGCAGAGCGTGAAAGCCGCTAAGCCTGCCATCATCACCCATCTGAAACGCGCTTGGGTTCGCGTAAAGGCTTCTTGCATCAGACCTTGTGTGTATCACCGAACCCTTACTCCGCAAGCCCATTTTCCCCGGAAAGAAGACATCACCGACAAAATCCTTAGGTTTCCCAAATTACCCTTATACACAATATCTAGTATGTGGTTCGGATTTTTAACACCGCATACTGTGCTTCTCGGCATTCTCATCTTGCTTCGCCGGATTCATTCCCTAGCCTCTACCCAATACCTGATCCCATCCGAATCGTCGCTTTCCCACCCCAACACACCCACTCCATGTATCTCAAGACTCTCGAAATCCTAGGCTTCAAATCCTTCGCCGACAAGACCGTGTTCGAATTCGCCGAAGGCGTCACCGGCATCGTCGGTCCGAACGGTTGCGGAAAATCGAACGTCGTCGACGCGATCCGCTGGGTGCTCGGCGAGACCTCCGCGAAAGCCCTGCGCGGCGGCGAGATGGCGGATGTCATTTTCAACGGCACGGAAAAGCGCAAGCCGCTCGGCATGGCTGAGGTGACGCTGACGATGGCGGATTGCGAGGAGTCGCTGAAAGTCGATTTCAACGAGGTGGCCATCACCCGCCGGGTCTTCCGTGACGGGCGTTCCGAATACCGCCTGAACGGAACGCTTTGCCGCCTGCGCGACATTCACGATCTGTTCATGGACACCGGCATCGGCCGCACCGCCTACTCGATCATGGCGCAGGGTCAGATCGACCAGATCCTTTCCTCGAAGCCCGAGGAACGCCGCGCGGTGTTCGAAGAGGCGGCAGGCATCACGAAATTCAAGCGTGAAAAAAAGGACGCGCTGCGCAAACTCGAATACACCGAGGCGAATCTGCTGCGCGTATCCGACGTCCTCGCCGAACAGGAGCGCCGCATGAACTCGCTGAAGCGCCAGGTCGCCAAAGCCCGCCGCTTCCAATCGCTCTCCACGGATTACCGCGTGCTCGACACCCACCTCGCCCACAAGCGCTACGTCGAGATCACTGCTGAACGCGCCGAGCTGACCACCTCGATACGCTCGCTCGACGCGCAGGATTCCCAACTTTCCCGCCAGCTTCCGGAGAAAGAGGAAACCGTCGCCGAAGCCCGCTCCGCAGCTCGTGTGTTCGAGTCCGAGCTTGCCGAACTCCGCCAGCAACTCAACGAGCACCGCAACGCCCTCGCCTCCGCCGAGGCGCGCATCGCGTTCAACAACGAGCGTAAATCGGAGCTCGAAGGCCGCATCTCCCAGAACCATTCCGACATCCAGACGACCCGCGAAAAGCTCGCCCAGCAGGAGTTTGATTTCACCGCCGCCAACGAAGCACTCGACCAGATCAACCGCCGCATCGCCGAGCAGGAACTGGAGCTTCAGAAACTGGAGGAGCGCACCGTCACCGCCCGCGAGACCCGCGCGAACCTTGAGACGGCTCTGCGCGCCTCCCGTGCCGAAGCGAACACTTGCCAGACCCTCATCGCCTCGATGCAGGCGAAGATCGAATCCTCGCTCGCCCAGCTCGAAGGCAACCGCGAGCGCTCCCGCCAGCTCGCCGAAGAGGAGCAGCGCCTCAGCATCGGCGTCGAGGAGCACATCGCCCAGCAGACGAACATCGCCACTCTCGTTTCCGAAACGGGCGCTCAGCTCAGCGAGTTGGAGGATGCCTTCCAAGCCGCCGAACGCGCCTACCAGCACACCCGCGGCGATCTCGATGCCGCCCGCACCGCCGCCACGGATTCCAACAAAATCCTCGCCCAGCGCTCCGCCCGCCTCGACGCGGTGAAGCAGCTCGTCGCTTCCGGCGAGGGCTTCGCGAAAGGCACCCAGAACCTCCTCAAAGGTCTCGACGCGCCCGACGAATTCAAGCCGTCCATCGATGGCGTGCTCGCCTCTTTCATCCAGGCCGATGATTCCGCCGCCCGCGCGATCGAAGCCGCCCTCGGTGCGAAGCTCCAAACCGTGCTCGTCGCGGATTCCGCCGTCGCGGAAACCCTCATCCAGCGCCTTACCGAAAAGAAACTCGGCCAAGCCGCCATCCTCCCGAAAAACCTCATCCCGAAAGCCTCCGGCACCCAGATCGAGACCCTCCCATCCGGTGCCACCGCGTGGGCGCTCGACAAGGTGAAGTCCGAGCCGCAGGTCGCCGCGATCATCGAGCAGCTTCTTGAGAAAACCCTCATCGTCCCGGATCTCACCACGGCGCTGAAGCTCCGCAACGATTACGCCACCCTCACCTTCGTCACCCTCGCCGGCGAAATGCTTTCCCCCGAAGGCACCATCCAGGGCGGTGCCACATCCGGTGCCTCCACTTCCCTGCTGGAGAGGCAGAACGAAGTCCGCTCCCTCGAAAAGGAAGTCGCCGCGCTCCGCCAAACCGACGAGGAAGCCCGCACCCGCGTCGCCACGCTGGAGTCGCAACTCGAGTCCCAGCGCGAGGCCGTCGAGGTCTCCCGCGAACGCCTGCAACGCCAAAAGGTCGAGCTTTCCACTCTCCAGGGTCAGCTTTCACTCGCCACCCGCGAGGTCGAGAATTTCAACACCCGCATCGAGAACGTGCGCTGGGAGCGCTCCGAGCTGGAGAAACGCGAGACCCTCGCCACTGATTCCCGCCAATCGCTTGAGTCCGAACTCGCCTCCTCACGCGATCGCCTCGCCGCCATTGAGGATCAGAGCCGCTCACTCCAATCACAATCGGATTCCGCCTTTTCCTCCGAACAGGAACTCAGCGCCGCGCTCAACGAACTCCGCACCCGCCTCGCCGTCGAGAAACGTGCCAAGCAAGCCGCCGAAGAACAGCAGCGCCCGATGGAAGCCCGCCTTTCCGAACTCCGCGAAGTCGCCATCCGGCGCGAGGCGGAAATCGCGAATTTCACCAACCGCATCGAAGCCGCCGCCGAGGAAAACGTCTCGCTGAAAAACCAAGCCGAGGATCACCGCATCGAGTCCGAAGATCTCCAGCAGGTGCTCTCCGAAAAGGCCGAGGGGCGCGGCGAACTCATCAAGGCCATCGAGGAAGCGGAGGTGCAGCTCGCCGCGATTCGCAAACAGCTCGCCGCCACCAACGAGCAGAAAGGCCGCGAGGAGATCGCCGCCACCAAGCTCGATCTACGGATGGAAAACCTCATGGATGCCACCGAGGATCGCCACCAGATCACCCTCGCCACCTTCGAACCGGACGCCCATTTGTTGCTGGCTACGCTGGCAAGTCGCAAGGCCCGCAACGCCTCCGGCGCGGATGAAACAGATCCAGAAGTAGCCGAAGAACTCGCCGCCAACGCAGATCAAAAATCCTCAATCAACAATCCTCAATCATCAATCGACCCCCTCCCCGACATCCCCGGCGAGCCAAGCTGGTCTTTCGTCGAGTCCCTCGTCCACGACCTCAAGCGCAAGATCGAATCCATGGGTCCCGTCAACGTCGATGCCATCGAGGAATACGACGAGCTCGAGGAGCGCCACAACTTCCTCCGCAACCAGCACGACGACCTCGTTAACTCCAAGACCGAACTGCTCGCCGTCATCGAGCGCATCAACGAGGAGACTCAGCGCCGTTTCTCGGAAACCTTCGCCCAGGTGCGCCTCAACTTCCGCGAAATGTTCAAGGAACTCTTCGGTGAAAAAGGCGAGGCCGATCTCACCCTGATCGACGAGTCCGACCCGCTCGAATCCGGCATCGAGGTGATCGCGAAACCGCCCGGCAAAAAACTCCAGTCCATCACCCTCCTCTCCGGCGGTGAGCGCTCGATGACCGCCGTAGCCCTGCTGTTCTCGATCTACATGATCAAGCCCTCGCCCTTCTGCGTGCTCGACGAACTCGACGCCCCGCTCGACGAATCGAACATCGGACGTTTCGTAAAGGTGCTCGACCGCTTCATCGACCGCTCCCAGTTCATCATCGTCACCCACTCCAAGCGCACCATGGCCCGTGCCGACGTGATGTATGGCGTCACCATGGAGGAGTTCGGCGTCTCGAAACCCGTCGGCATGCGCCTCACCGCCGCTTCCAGCGAAGACAAGAACGAAGCCAAATCCGCGGCGCAAAAAGCGGCGCTGAGGCTGGATGCGTGATGGGACATTCACTGAAAAATTGACACCGCGTTAATAAAGTGTTCAAATGAACCCATAAAGCTCTCTACCGCCGCAAAAATACGCAATAGTCCACTTACCTGTGTAGAAATATGTTCGGGAGCCGGTGGGCAAGCGATAGGGCTTGAAAGAGCGGGTTTCGAAGCTCTTGCGCACGTCGAATATGACCGGCATGCGTGTGCAACCTTAAGGCAGAACCGACCGACGTGGAATGTGATCGAAGGGGATGTGAGGCAATTTTCCGCCAAGGAATACAAAGGAGTAGATTTGTTGGCGGGAGGAGTGCCGTGTCCACCGTTCTCGAAGGCAGGAAAGCAGCTAGGCGAGGCTGATGAACGTGACCTCTTCCCGGAAGCGCTCCGCTTGGTGGAAGAATGTCAACCGAAGGCTGTCATGCTGGAGAATGTCCGTGGCTTTCTGGACGCGGTGTTTACCGACTACCGCATGAGCCTGAAGAAGCAGCTAAAAGTTCTTGGATACGACGCAAGTTGGCACCTGATGAATGCCTCGGACTTTGGGGTAACACAGCTTCGCCCGCGAGTTGTGGTGGTGGCCATACGTGAAGACCTTTCATCGAATTTTTACCCTCCGATACCACTCACCGACAGCAGGCTAACCAAAACGGTTGGGGAAACCCTCGTTGATCTCATGGCAGAGAATGGCTGGGAAGGAGCTTTCGAATGGGCGGCAAATGCCAGCGAAATCGCTCCAACTCTCGTGGGTGGTTCCAAAAAGCATGGCGGAGCCGACCTCGGGCCAACCCGCGCCCGTAAAGCCTGGGCTGCTCTCGGCGTGAACGGGATCTCGCTAGCCAATGAAGCTCCACCAAAAGGTTTCAGGGAAATTCCGCGTCTCACTCTCCGTATGACCGCCAGAATCCAAGGTTTCCCCGATGACTGGCAATTTGCCGGGGGAAAAACTGCTTCCTACCGCCAAATCGGCAATGCCTTTCCGCCGCCAGTTGCAGAGGCCGTTGCTCTACGTATAAGAGAGGCCATCCGCGGATCTCAGGCTGGCAGACAGAGCATACGCGTTTCCTGAACTCCATCCTGTTAGCGCACAGGAAAGACTATAGTCTGTGGACGTTTGATGGGTTCGCTGTCAGGAATTACTAGTGGTTTCCATCAGTGTTTCGAAGCAATTTGGAATCGCGGTTAAGCGATTACGTCTGAATTCCGGACTTTCACAGGAACGCTTGGCTGAGCTATCCAAACTCCACCCGACCTACATCGGCATGATTGAGCGGGGTATGCGCAACCCCACCCTGGATGCCGCTGCCAAAATCGCCGTCGCACTGAACATGAGCTTGGCCAGCCTGATTTCGGAAGCTGTCGGCGAAATACCTGCTACGAAAGGCAAAAGAGATGGCTCTTGAATTGTCCGTAGACGAGGAGGTGGCCAAGGTTGCAATTCAGCTACGGCAGTTGGATCCGACCGGGCGGATGTTCGCGCGGGTCATTCGTGATACGATCGATCAACTTTACGATGAACAGAGAACCGGTCGATACAAATGGGATCAACTCTACAAAACAGAGAAAACCCATTGCGGCACTCTTGTGGAGATCAACCTCCAGCGGCGTTTCGATTTCGATGACGGAAAGACGTTGGATTACGAAATCGCAGGGGTTGAGGTGGACTGCAAATATTCTCAGCGTCTTGGAGGCTGGATGATTCCACCGGAAGCACTGGGGCATGTCTGCATGGTGGTGTGGGCCGAAGACAGTTCCCATCCGAAATGGAGCTTGGGTCTGGTCAGAATTACGCCCGAACGTCTTAACTCTGGCGGGAATAGGGATTCCAAGGCGACTCTTAACGTAACTGGCCGAGACGCCATTCTTTGGATTTGGAGGGATGCCGAATTACCTCCCAATGTGCTCCTTCAACTGCCGCAGGACGTTGTGGATAAGATCATGATTTCGGGATCCGGAGTTAAGCGCATAAACAACCTATTCCGATTGACCCAAGGCATGAGGATTGGTCGGGCAGTGGTTGCGACAGTCGCGCAGCAAGATGACTATATGAAACGAGTGCGAGCAAACGGTGGGGCGAGAACCACTCTCAAACCGGAAGGCATATCATTTTAGGGCAGTACCGGGCGCACCTCATGATAGCAGAAGCGCTTGGTCTGCCGGTTCCTAATCAAGGAGAATCTGTATCCGCCCGAATCATACCCACCAACTCATTCGGCATAGGAGTCGTCAGCATCAACGGTTCTCTGTGGAAACTGGCATCACCAAGTGACCCAATAATAGAGGCTCCTGATTTGCCAAAGGTTTGACAAGTGCGGTGCTTTTCCCTCTCAAAGCGCGCGTTTTGCCGTGCCTGCGAGGCTCTGCGTCTACTGGAAATTACGGCTCGCCCCGTCCATATTGTTGATGGCAGAGGTATCGGCAACGACGATCACGGGAAAACAAGGCTTTTGAGGGATTCAAGATCCGCGTGGAGATCATCCACTTCATAATCCACCGTTACGCCCCGCTTGCCGAGTTCCCGCTGAAAAAGCGGACGGGGCATATCCACGAGCCGCGCCGCACGCCCCATGCTCACCTTGCGGTCGCGGTAAAGCGCCACGGCGACTTCAAGCTTCGCAAGCTCCGGTGTCATTCCTGTGCCTTCCAAGACAGCGTCCGCCAAGTCGATTTTCATAAGAAGTAACTACTCGAGGGTTCAAAGGTCATAGTCCACGCTAAAGCTGGATGTATGAACGGAAGACGATTACGATATCATTCATGCACAACTTCCGTGAACGCTACGGCGATTGGGCTTTGGTGACCGGTGCCTCATCCGGCATTGGCTACGTGTTCGCTCAAAGATTGGCGGCTTCCGGCATGAACCTTGTGATCGCTGCGAGACGAATCGATCTCCTAAACGATGTAAGTCAGCAACTGACGAGGGATCAGGGCGTCGATGTCATGGTTCTGGCACCCGGGGCAACAGAGACACCCGGGAAATATCTTCATCCCGTCGATTACTCGAAACTCCCGATCACATGGATGTCCGCCGATGAGGTCGTCGATACCGCGCTGAAATGCATCGGAAAAAAGATCTTCGTCATACCTGGTGTGCGCAACCACCTGACGGCATGCCTGAGCGGAGGCTTGTGGTCGCGAGGGCTGGTTCAGGGCGTCATGAAACGGCTGGCGCGAATCGCCCTGCCTCTCACGGGCTGATGACCTGCGTCAGCTTTTCCTTGGCGGCGACCCGGAACAGTCCCACTCCCGGGACGACCGGTGTAGTGAAAGTCTGCGGCCCGAGGAGATCTAATTTTCCCAAGACGTTCTGCCATTGGAACATCGGCACGAGCGCTTGAATCGTTGCGGAGACGCTCGGATTGGGAGTGAAACTGAGCACGAAATTACCGCCCGAAAGCGAGGTGGAAAGCGTTGGGGCTTCGACAGTGGGAACCAAAATGAAATCATCCACGCCGACAAAGCCGTTCCCGGCAACTCCGGCAGATGGAAAAAAGCGGATGCCGATTTCTTCGATGGATGCAAGGAAGACCTGATCGGGCTGGAAAGCGGTATAGACCCCGTCCCGAAGCGCAAACCAGCTTGTCTTGAACGAGAAGCGCAGGTCATACCAGTCAGGCAGATCACCGAGATCCTCGGGAAAAATTGCCAGCGAATAGTAATAGCCCGGGCCGTTCGGACCGTCTGCATAGACGACGAGGTCGATGTAGTTGATTTCCTCCGGATCGACCGAGACGCTCACATCGACGCCGGAGATTTTCTTTGCGGCATAGTCACCGACGAAAGCCCCTTGCGCCGTGAACTTGTCCGCGAAAAACCAGACCCCCTTACCTCCGAGAAAGTAGGAGTAGGCATAGGGATTGTCATCGTTATCGGGATCGATCCACGCAAGGGGTAAGCGAACCTATTTTCGCGCCGTCTAGACCGCCCTTCCCCGGAACCATCCGGTGTTGCTCGCCCTCGTTCTTTTCGCGGGCAGCACCTCGTGCCAGAAATCCCCGGCCAGGAAACACACCATCGTGCCCATGCGCGGTTCCACGGTGATGGATTCTCCTTCCTTGTCGCCCGGCGTCGTCCAGATCCGCAGCTCACCGCCGTCGCCGGACTGCCAGGCGGGATTGAGGTAGAGGATCACGGAAACGATCCTATCCTGCGTCTCTTGATGGCGGTCGAGGTGGGGCTTGTAGAAACCTCCCGGCGGATACACCGCGAAGTGCCCTTCGAAATCGACCAGACCGAGGAAAAGGCTTCGATTCAGCGCCACCCGGATCCCGTCCAGCGATTCCAGATACGCCCGCTGGCATGGGGTCGCCTCCCCGTCACGCAGCCACATCACGTGATCCGTCCGCACGTCATCGCGGATGGCAAGGGTGTTGCCGCGCCCCACACCCGCACGGCGGAATGCGCCTTCTTCCCATGAACACAGACTCTCGCGGGAAAGATCCGCCGCCAGCCCCTCCTGCAGAAACCCCGGCCATACGCACCACCCGGTTTCACGGATCGCATTCACCATTTTTTCCAGCCCGTCCGCGTGTGTATTTTCCAAAGTCCCGGAACATGCGGCAACGCCTGCCCATAGCGAGGTAAATCCCTGCCAGCGGTAGATCGAGGTGACTTGCGGCAAGATGTTCGCACAGGACACGAGACCTTCCGCAACGAGGGTGGCGCAGATGATCCGCGCCGTCGCCTCGTCGGGGAAGGTGGAGAACACGACAAGCATGGCTCCTCCTCAGACCGCCACGGGCGCGCCAGTGTTAGCGGACTCGTAGAGGGCATCGATGATGAGCATGAGCTTGTGCGCCTGCTCCGGGGTGTTGAAGGGCGCAGCCTTGCCGTTGATCGTGTCGATAAAATTGGCGGCGGAGTTGATCCGGCCCATGTCCTCGCAGGCTTCAGTGATGATCGTGCGGTTCACGCTGTTGCCGTTTTCCTGGACGTAGAGCTCGCAGGTGTCGATCGCCGTGTCATCGAGGCCGTCGCGACCAAAGAGGCGCTCGACCTTGCCGCCCGCCTTGGTGCCTTGGAAAACAACGGACACTTCCTCGCGCTTCACCATCTCGGCCCATGAGACCTGGAGGGTGAGCACTTGGCCGGTCTTGAAGGTCACGAAGCCGTGGACGGCGTTCTCCACATCCGTGGTGCCGCCGACGCGATCCGGGATGCCCCACGGCCCTTTGAAACCGGGATCGGTGATGTGGTCGTCAAAGGTGTTCGCAAGCACGTGCGACGGTTCCGGGTAGCCCATGAAATAGAGGGCGAGATCGATCATGTGAAGCAGATCGATGGTCGCTCCGCCGCCGGCCATGGCCTTGGTGGTGAACCATCCGCCGAAGCCGGGGATGCCGGTGCGGCGTATCCACTTCGCCTGTGCGGAGTTGATTTTCCCGGTGGTGCCGTCATCCACGTAACCCTTCATCGCCTGCGACTCGGGGCGAGCGCGGTTGTTGAAATTGAACATCAGCGTTTTCCCCGTTTCCTTGGAAACAGCGACCATCTCCGCGACCTCACCGGCATTGAGGCCGGGCGGCTTTTCGCAAAAGACATGCTTCCCGGCGCGCAGGCATTGCAGAGCAAGCGGGGCGTGGAACTTGTTCGGCACGATGATGCTGACGGCATCGATATCCGGCGCTCCGGCCAGCATTTCCTCCACGGAGGTGAAAACGCCCGCGATCCCCCAATCCTTCGCGGCCTTCTCCGCAGCTCCCGGCGCGGGATCCGCCACGGCCACGATCTCCGCCCCGGCCTTGCGGAATCCCTCCGCGTGATATTTCACCATCCAGCCCGCTCCGATGACTCCTACTTTCAGTGACATGATCGTGACGGGTTATTGGTTCTTCTTATCGAACGCCGCGTCGAACGCGACATTGGAGCCAGGGAAATCGACGTTGCGCACAAACGCCGCGGCCTCGGTGGCGCCGTGGACGCGATCCATGCGGATGTCCTCCCACTCCACGGAGAGCGGGCCGGCGTATTTGAGGTCGTTGAGTGCGACGATGATGTCCTCGAACTCGATATCGCCGTGGCCCAGCGAGCGGAAGTCCCAGAAGCGGCGGGCATCGCCGAAATCCGTGCTGCCGCCGAAAACGCCGACCGAACCGTCGCCGTGACCCCACCACGCGTCCTTCATGTGGACGTGGTAGATGCGGGAGCCGAGGTCGCGGATGAATTTCACATAATCCACGCCCTGGTAGCCGAGGTGGGATGGATCGTAGTTGAAACCGAAACGCTTGTGGTTCTTCACCGCCTTGAGCGCGCGTTGCGCCGTGGCGATGTCGAACGCGATTTCCGTGGGATGCACCTCAAGGGCGAAGTTCACGTTCACCGCATCGAAGGCATCGAGGATGGGCGTGAAGCGTTTTGCAAAGTCCTCGAAGCCCTTGTCGTAGAAGGCCTGGTTGGTGGGCGGGAAAGCGTAGAGGCCGTGCCAGATCGAGGAGCCGGTGAAACCGTTGACCACGGCGGGGAACTCGTCCTTGCCCTTGCGGCCGGGCTTCGCATCGAAGAACTTGCGGGCGGCCTGGCCGGTCTTGATCATCTGCTTCGCCGCGCGTTTCCGCACGCCTTCCGGATCACCGTTGCCCCAGACGGCGGGTGGCAGGATCGCCTTGTGGCGCTCGTCGATGTTATCGCAGATCGCCTGGCCCACGAGGTGGCTGGAGATCGCGTAGGAGGTGAGTCCGTGGTCGGAAAGCAGCTCCCATTTCTCCTTCACGTAGGATTTTTTCGAAGCGGCCTGATCGACATCGAAGTGATCGCCCCAGCAGGCGAGCTCTAGGCCGTCGTATCCCATCTCCGCTGCGAGCGGCGCGAGTTTCTCAAGCGGCAGATCGGCCCATTGGCCGGTGAAGAGTGTGACAGGTCTTGACATAATGGTGGTTGGATTGCGGTTGGATTGCAGGCGCATGTTGGCGATAACCGCGCAGGCGGGGAAAGGAAAAAAGGAACACGAAGAGGCGAAGGAACGCGAAGGACATGGATATATCCGTCCTTTTTCAGCGATTCATCTCTACGGAGCGGGACACATCCGAGTCGCTGCGGCACGGCTTCACCGCGCATCTCCCCCATCGTAGGCAGGGCTGGATTGGCCTGCGGTCTGCGGGTGTCACTTTTTCCGGTGATACACGATGGAGCAGACCAGCACGCGGGGACGGAGCGTCACCTTTTTTTGGGTTTTTCCTCCGGCAGCTTCGGCGTGAGGCTTTCGGTGATCCGAGTGGCCGCTGCGACCTCGATCACACCGGCGTCGGAGAGATCCTTGGCGAGTTGTTTCGCTTTGGCGATCTCGACATCATTCATCGGCATGTTCGCCTTCCTGGGCGGGCGGATCTCAAGGTTCGCGACGACGCGATCGAGTCCCGGCGAAAGCCCGGCATCGATGATCGTGCCGATCTCCGCGCGAGTTCCCGCCGAGGGGCCGGTGCGGACAGGCGGGAGTTCACCGGTTTTCATGCCCTGCAGCGTATGGTAATCCGGCGTGTAGCCGAGCTTGAGGAAGTTCTCGTAGTTCGCCCTCAGGCATTTGCGGATGATAGTCTGGCGGATGGGTTCACCCTCGTCATCCTCATCCATCGCAAAGTATTTCTCTTCGATGCCCAGCCCGCCGCTGATGATCTCGTCGGGATCGATGCCCAGCTGCTTCGCCTCCGCGATGAGACCGACTCCGCGGACGAGCGCCTTGCTCGCGTCCTCCGCGTGAAACTGGCTGAAGAATGAGCTATCGCTGCAAACGGATCTCAGATCAGAGATGATCGCGTCCTTGCGCTGCTTTTTCTTAAGCATGCCGACGCCGTAGAGGATGGCGACGATCAGCACGATGGCTGTCGCGGCGCGTGTGAGGATGTAGCGGATGTGCTGCGGTTCCATAGGTTATGATGTCCAGATTGATTTCGGTTTTGGTGCGGCCTTGGGCTTGTCGGCGAAGATAGTGCGTTCGCGGGCGTTGAAAAAAGCCTCCTCTCGAGAAATGATACCGGCCTCGTAGAGTTCGATGAGGCTTTGGTCGATGGTTCGATTGCCCTCTTTGGAGCCGATCTCCATGAGGCCGACGACCTGCTCCATCTTGCGCTCGCGTATGCAATTTCGAATCGCGTAGCTGGGGCGGAGGATTTCTGTGGCGAGGACGCGGCCTTCGCCATCGGCACGAGCCAGAAGTCGCTGGGATACGATGCCCTCGAGCACACCGGCTAGCTGAGTGATGATCTGCTGCTGTTGCTCCGGCGGGAAAATATCCACGAGGCGGTCGATACTCTGCGGTGCGTCCGAGGTATGCAGCGTGGCGAGCACAAGGTGCCCCGTTTCCGCCGCCGTGATCGCGATTTGTATCGTCTCCAGATCGCGCAACTCGGAGACAACGATCACATCAGGATCCTGACGCAGAGATTGGCGCAGTGCTTTAGCGAAGCTGCGGGTATCACCGCCGATCTCGCGCTGCTTGATGAGGCAGGCGCTATGTTGGTATAGATATTCGATGGGATCCTCGAGCGTGATGATCACGCCGCTGCGTGTCTCGGAAATCCTTTTCACCATGGAGGCGAGCGTGGTGGATTTGCCCGATCCGGTGATACCGGTGACAAGCACCAGTCCGGCTCGTAATCCACAGAAATCGTGAACGACCAAAGGATGACCCAGATCATTCAGATCCGGGATATCTTCCCTGATGAAACGGAACGCCGCCTCCGCATTGCCGCGAGCGATATAAACGTTACCGCGGAAACGCCCCACACCCTCCACTTGCAATGCGTAATCCAGCTCCAGATCCTCTTCCAAACGCGCGCGCTGCGCCTCGCTGAGCGTATCGGTGATCAGCTCGCGGACGGTGCCGGGATCGAGCGTCTCATCATCCAGGCAAACAAGTGATCCGCTCACCCGCGCGCAGGCGGGCGCCCATGCGCTCAAATGCAGATCCGAGCCACCCCTTGCGACGGTGTCTTTCAGATATTCGGTGATTTCGCGTGGCATGTGATTTTCTGTTCTTTAACTGATACCGCGCATCGCGCGATCGAGATCTTGCGGTTTCGCACACGCGGCGCGGGCGACTTCCAACTCCAGATAATTCTGTTTCACCGAGGCGACAAGATAATCGAGCGCCGAGCAGTTCTTGGTGCCGTCGGAGCGGTTGATGTGATCCTGGAGATCGGCCAGCCGCCTTTCCAAAATCCAGCGGCGCGTGGCTGCCTCGTTCTGGAAGTATTCGAGAGCGGGGAAAAGTCCCCCGCCATACTTGGGAAGCAGGCGCTGGGAAATGACGCCGATGAGTTGCGCGGCGAGCATCTGCACCGCGCCTTCGCCGCTCTCGCCAACGAGATGTGTGAAACGCTCGATCGTTTCCACCACGCCGCCGCTGTGCATGGTCGAGACGACCAAGTGCCCTGTTTCCGCCGCTTGCAGGGCGGTGAGCGCGGTCTCGGCATCGCGGATTTCCCCGAGGAAAATGATATCGGGGCTCTGCCGCATCGAAGAACGCAGCGCCCTTGCGAAGCTCTCCGTATCCAGCCGGATCTCGCGCTGGGAGAAGAGCGAGTTGTCGTTTTGAAAAAGGAACTCGATGGGATCCTCCAGCGTGACGATGTGCTTGGATAGGTTTTCGTTGATCCAGTTCAGGCAAGCCGCGACGGTAGTCGATTTCCCGGAACCCGTCGGCCCGGTGACGAGGATGAGCCCGTTGCCGCGGATCATCCAGGATTGCAGAAGATCCCCTGGCATCGCGAGCTTGTGCAGGCTCGGGATATCCTCGCGGATGGGCCGCATCACCGCCGCGAGCCGCCCGAGTGTATGGTAGAGATTCACGCGCATGCGTTTTCCTTCCGGAAGCTGCCAGGAGACATCGGCTTCCTTGGTGGTATCGGGATCGACCCCGCAGGATTTCCAAAGCCCCTCGATCGCGAAACGCGGGACAGGGCCCGGATGTAATGGCACTACTTTCCCCTCGCGGCGGATGCGCGGCTGCTCATCCTCCACAAGGAATACGTCGGTAGCCACGCCTCGCAAGGCGTCCCGGATCAGTTGTAGCAAGGTCTCATCCATCGGAAGAAGTTGGCGGAGATTAATCCTTAAGAAATGCGAAGGAAATGAAAATTTAAGGGGAAACTCACTCGCCCCTGGCAAGAATCCACAGCGCGTCGGAAAGGCGATTGAGGAAAAGGCGGACCGTCAGAGGCACTTCGCCGCCGTTTTCGTGGAGCATGAGCAGGTGCCGCTCGGCTCTGCGGGAAACGGTGCGGGCGTGGTCGAGGTGCGCGCGCGCCATGGAACCCTCAGCGCCGGGCACCGCCCAATGCGTGAAGCGGACGCCCTTCGCCTCCGCCTCCTTGGCGGTATCCGTGAGCCAATCGAGATCCGCATCGGTGAGCGCGGCATAGCCCTTTTCCCGGTATTTCCCCAGATCCTCCGGCAGGCACGCAAGCTCGCCCATCAGCCCGAAGAGGAGATTCTGCACGCGGTCGATCACCGCGGTGTGCCTCCCTTCGGTGTCCGCCGCGCGCGCCAAACCCAGCGCGGAGTTCAGCTCGTCGATCGCCCCCAGCGCCGCGATGCGCATGGATGTTTTTGCGATCCGTTTCCCGAACATCAGGTCGGTCTCCCCGTCGTCGCCGCGTTTCGTGATGATGCTCATGGGCTCAGCCTAGCCGCTTATCGGGGAAATCAAATGGTGAATGCCGAGATCCCTTGGCCTTTGAGATTCCCAGCCTATGGTTTCCGACGTGCCGCGACTTTTCCTTTTATTTCCCCTTCTCCTTCTGTCCGGATGCGGAACACTGCAATTCTATTCGCAGGGCGTGGCGGGGCAGTTCGAGATCCTGCGGAAATCGCGTCCGAGCGCGGAGGTGATCGCGGATTCATCGACATCGGAGACCTTGCGGCAAAGGCTGCGTCTTGCGGAAGAGCTGCGTGAGTTCGCCAGACGCGAGCTGGCACTACCCGGTCACTCGGCCTATGGAAAATACGCAGATCTGGGGCGCAACCATGTGGTCTTCGTGTTGCACGCCGCGCCGGAGTTTTCGCTGGAACCGAAGACCTGGCACTACCCCTTGGTCGGCGAGCTGGATTACCGCGGATATTTCAAGGAGGAGGAGGCCGAGGCCTGCGCGAAGGAGCTTGAGGCGGAGGGATACGAGATCCATCTCGGCGGCACCGACGCTTATTCGACGCTCGGAATTTTCCACGATCCCGTGCTGAACACCTTTGCCGGGTATCGGGAGATCGACTTCGCGGAGCTCATCTTCCACGAGCTGACCCATAACCGGATTTTCCGCAACGGCGAGACCACGTTCAACGAATCGCTGGCAAACGCGGTAGCCGAAGAAGGCGTGCGGAAATGGCTGAACTCCAAAGGCCGCCGCGCCGAACTCAAGGTCTACGAGGAACGCCTGATCCGACGGCGGGACTTTTACCATGAGATCGAGACCACGCGCCTGGAGCTGAGCGCACTCTACGCATCGGAACTGCCTGAGGAGGAAATGAGGAAACGAAAACACGCCACACTCGATAAGCTCAAGACGCGCGCCCGCTCCCTCCAGGCACGCTGGGGCGGCAAGCTCCTTGAGGAATGGCTGCGTCTCGACCTCACCAACGCCCACCTGCTCGCCCTTGTCACCTACAACAGCGAGATCGGAACCTTCCGAAAACTCCTTGAGGAATCCGGCGGTGATTTCGAAACGTTTTTCCAAAAAGTAGAAGCCATGAAACCTCCGCTTCGTCCTTGAAGTTTGAAGTTTAAAATTTAATTTTTCACCCATGCGTTATCTCCTCCTTTGTCTCATCGCTGTCCTGCCATCCTGTTCACCGCTCGGTTCCTCTTCGGGTGGCGATTACTGGGGCAACCGCCCTGGCCCACAAGGTTTCCGGACGGTAATCATCGATGCGGGCCACGGCGGGAAGGACTCCGGTGCCGTCAGCCGTTACACCGGACAGAAGGAAAAGGACGCGAACCTCGATCTCGCCAACCGCCTGCGCCGGGAACTAAGCGGCTCTATCCGCACCGTGATGATGCGCTCCGACGACCGCTTCATCGACCTCGACGATCGCGTTAATTTTGCGAACCGCTATCCCGATGCCATCCTCGTCAGCCTCCATTTTAACTCAGGCTCCTCCAGCCGCCGTGGCCCGGAAACCTACTGGTGGCGCGTCGATTCCCACGGCCTCGCTGTCCGCTGCCAGCGCGCGATGAAATCCGTCGCCCCGTACTCGGAAAACGCCGACCTTTCCCGCCGCCGCCTGCGCCTCACGCGAAACCCCTCTATCCCCAGCGTCCTGCTGGAGGGCGGTTACCTGAGCAACTCCTCCGAAGCGCGGCTGATCGCATCGGAATCGCATCGTGACAGGCTCGCGAAGGCCATCGCCGGAGCGATCAAGGCACAAGCCGCAAACGGCGATGCGGGGACGGGCATGAGACCGCCGTTCATCAAGTCACCGCCGAGCAAGACGACAGATGCTCCGGGGTCGTGAAACTCACTCCGCGCAGGCCTTCTTCATCATCCCGACGTCCACGCCCTCGTAGAAATCGTCGTTGACGAGGCAGACGGGGGCGGTGCCGCAGGAGGCGAGGCATTCGGCGAACTCGACCGAGTAATTCCCGCAGGGCGAGACGCTGATCGGGTGGTGATGGGGATCGGCGGAGGCGCGGTCGATGCTGAATTCCTTGCAGAGATCCTCCATGAGCTCGTAGCTGCCGCCGAGGGCGCAGGAGAGCGTGCGGCAGACGCGGATGTGGTATTTGCCCGGCGCGTATTGGCGGAAGCCAGGATAGAAAGTCACGACCTCCAGCACCTTAATCGGCTCCAGACCCAGCTTCGCGGCGACCCAATCGATGGCCTCCGAGGAGATGAAACCGTGTTTATGCTGCACGATGTGGAGCAAAGGCAGGACGGCCGAGCGCTTGTTTTCCGGGTAATGGGAGATGCGCCCGTCGGCCTCGGAATCAAGCTCCGGGGTGACGGCAAAAGGCGGGAAGTGGCGGCTGCCGGGCGATACCTGCGGGGCGACCAGATCGGCGGGTGAGGCGGATGACATCGGTTATTTTACGAGTTTTTCGAGTTCGGCGAGATCTCGGCCGTTGGTGCTGACGATCTTGCCTTCAAGGTCGCAAACGATCACTGAGGGGATGCCGCTGACTCCGTGTTTGAATTCCTTCTCGAAGGTTGCGACCTTGGATTGCTTGAGCTGCGGCCAAGGCATTTTTTTGGCCTTGGCGTAGCCTTCCATGGCATCCTCGTTGTCGTCGCTGGTGATCAGCACGAGCTCGAAGTTTTCGTTCTTATTCGTATTGTAGAAGTCCACAAGGCTGGGCGTGAACTGTTGGCAAGGGCCGCACCAGGAAGCCGTGTAGTAAAATACGTAGTATTTCTTGGGCTTGGCGGCGAGTTCGTGCTTCGAGAACTTCTGGCCATCCAGGATCACGAGATTTCCGTCGAGGACTTCGTCGAAGACGCTCGGTTCACCGGCCGCCGCTTCGGGCGCGGCAGGCTTCCATTCGGCGAGGCGTTTCGCATCGGCCTCCGCGAGATCGACGGCTTTGATATTGACCTTGCGGCCGTTGCGCATCTTGAAAACTCCTTCTTTTGCGTCGGCTTCGCCGGTCACTTCCACGAGTTCGAGTTGGGCGGTCTTGCCGTCTTTGTTCGTCCAGTTCTCGTATGCGGCGGAGAGCGGCAGGACGAGTGAGATCGCGATGGCGATGGATAGTGTCGTTTTCATGTTCATGTTGTTTTGTTTTTAACGGTCGCACTCGCCCATCACGAAGTCCAGGGATCCCAGGATAGCCGGGATATCCGAGACCATGTGGCCGGGGAGGAGCTTGGAGACAATGGAGAGATTGCAGAACGAGGGGCTGCGGATTTTCAGTCGGTTCGGCACGCCGCCGCCCTTCGAGTGGATGTAGAAACCGAGCTCGCCCTTGGGGTTTTCGGCGGCGAAATAGACCTCGCCCTCTGGTGCGTCGATGCCTTGGGTGGCGACGATGAAATGGTGAATGAGCTCCTCCATGGACATCATTACGCGCTCCTTCGCCGGCAGCATGCCCTTGGGATCGGCGAGGTTCACCGGGCCGGATGGCATGGTATCGAGCACCTGGCGGCAGATGCGGATCGACTGGCGCATCTCCTCCATGCGAATGAGATAGCGTGCGTAGCAATCACCCTCGTCCGTGATGGGGATGTCGAAATCGTATTTCTCGTAGCCCAGGTAAGGGCTATTTTTGCGCAGGTCACGATCCACGCCGCATGCCCGGAGGTTCGGCCCGGTCATGCCGAAGGAGATGGCGGACTCACGGGTGATCACGCCGATGTCGATCATGCGGTCGCGGAAGATCTTGTTTTTGTCGAGGAGCTTGGAGATCTCAACGATGGCGACCTCGCATTCCTCGAGGAAAGCGCGGACAGCGGCGTCGAAGCCGGGAGGCATATCGCGAAGCTGACCACCCACGCGGGTGTAGGAAGTGGTGAACCTCGCACCAGTGAGCTGCTCACAGAGGTTGTAGATTTTTTCCCGCTCCGTGAAGGTGTAGAGGAAAACGGTCATCGCGCCGACGTCCATCGCGCAAACTCCGACTCCAAGCATGTGGGCGGAGATCCGGGCAAGCTCACAGCAGAGCACTCGCAGAGCCTGTCCGCGCGGCGGCAGTTCCCAGCCCATCAGTTTCTCGACGGCGCAGGCATACGCGACGTTGTTGGCGAGCGGTGCGAGGTAATCGAGCCGATCCGTGTAGGGCACGAACTGGTTGTAATGCATGTTCTCCGCGATCTTCTCGTCGCCGCGATGCAGGAAACCGATATCGGGGTCGGCGGAGTGGATCACCTCGCCATCGAGCTCCAGGATCAGGCGCAGCACACCGTGTGTCGCCGGGTGGGAAGGCCCCATATTCAGGGTCATGCGCTCGCCGACGAGGTCGTCCGCCTCTTCCTTGTAGGATTCGACGGCTTTCGCGGTGCGCCCCAAGGTGTCCGAGGACTCATATTCGGTGGAAATGCTCATACGTTCAGTCGGGGGAAATAAGCACCCAAAGCGCCCGCCATCGCAAGGGCATTATCGGTTTTTTCGACCTCAGGATTTCCCGTAACGCTCGCGAAACTGCCGCAGTAGATCATCGACGCGGTCGGTCGATGCCTCCGAAGCAGGCTCCGGCGTAGCTTGGACAGGTGGCGCTACCGGCTCCGGTGCGGGTGGTATATAAGCTTGGACAGGCGGTGCTACCGGCTCCGGTGCGGGTGGCGGTGGTGCTTGGAAAGTCGGAAATGCGACCACCGCAGGTGGCTCCGGCTCTACATGGTAGTGGATGGGGGCATCTTCCTTCTTATCGATCTGGAAGGGGAAATCATCGCCAAAGGCAACAGGCACAACTGCGGCGGGTACGATGGACGGGGTAATGGGCACGAAATCATCGGTATGTGGAAACGCAGTCGTTGCCACGACATCGGGTGTTGGCCATACAAAGGCTCCGGCATCGGGAGAAGATGGAGGTGGAGTTGAAACCACGGGAGCCACTACCGGCTGTGGGGGCGGCTCGTAGGCAGCGACCTCCACTGCGGGGGGAGGCTGGATGGAGGGTTGTGGAGCTATCACTGCAGGAGCAGGTGGCTCAAACACGATGGGCGCTTCGGGTTCCGTGAAGGCGGGCACTGCCGGTTGCTCAATTACGATGGGGACCTCGGGTTCGGTGAAGGGCACCTCGGGTTCCGAGAAAGCAGGCAACACCGGCTCAATCAGATCCTTCCGATCCCATAACTCGGCGGCTTCGCGGACGATTCCGCGGGCATACGTGGCCTGCACTCCCGCTGCGATCCTCTGCCCTTCTCCGGGGAGACGGGATTCGATCACGGCAATCATGCCCTTCTGATCGAGCGGCTCGATCGCGACGGTCAATTCGGAAAGCCTGTCGGCGAGACCGGCGCTCAGGCGTGGTACGAAGGCGCTATCCCAAATGTCCTGATTCACCGAAATGATCACATCCACGCGCTCCACGGATTGCCTAAGCGAGCAGATAAACGACGCGAAACGCAGCGCGGCGCTTTCATCAAGGGAGAAGCCTTCGAGCTCGTCGGCGACGAGCACCACGCGGAGCAATGTGGTGAGCATGCCCAGAAGGGCGACGAGGCGTTCGTTTGCAATGGCCTCGGCGGAAGGGCTGTCGAACACCTGCGCGGCGAGGGTTCGGACTCGACTCGGATTGTCGATCTGAGTGGCCGAGAAACGGAACATGGCTTCCACCCAGAAGGAAACCTCACGGAGCGAGAGACCGTTGCGCTGGGAAAGCTCAAGCGCCAAGCGTGGGCCGAGGAGTTCGAAGTTATCCTTCGCCCAATGTGCGGTGACCGCGCCGGGATGGTGGAAATCGAAGGTCTCGATGGGGCGGTCGCGCAGGGCGACGAGAGCCGCTTCACGATCCTGGCAAGGCACCTCGCCGGAGTTGACCAGAGGTTGGAGCGCCATGGAAAAAAGACGCCTTGCAACGAGATCCAGCACCGTCAGGCCACCCGCAGCGGGCAGTCCGCGCACCAGACGGCGAAGTGTGTCATCGAGAACGGTGGCAGCGTCTATTCGGCTACCGCCGACAGCATGCAGGGGAATAAACTCATGGCTGCCACCCAGTTCGTGGAGAAGTCTTGTCAGCAGGTGGGTCTTGCCATGGCCAGCACGCGGGGCTTTCAGAAGGAGGCAGTGCCCGGGCTTTCCGACTGGCACATCAAGCCAGCCCTTCAGCTTTTCCCTGGGTATCCGGTTTACAGACTCCGCGTGAGATTCGGGAAGTCTGCCGAAGTTTTCGAACAGCTGCTGGAAGGGATGATCGGTGGGCATGGCGGATAGAGTCAAATACCTGCGGATAGCTTGCGAAGCTTTTGCCTATGCCACAAGCGATTTCCCCGAGCATATACAAAATGTGGGGCTCTAGCGAGGGCAATCATTTCCCCGGCTTGAAGTAATCGTCGGGATCCATCGGAGGCTGCAATTCCTGCTTCAGCACACTACTTTCCGGTGGAACTTTCAGATCGTTTTCGAGAAGGACGATGGCCTCGGCCACACCGAACAGTGGAAAGCGATCGCGCGTGCGAAGCCATTGGTTTTTGAGGATTTCGTATGCCACCACGCGGGATGGAAAGGTGGAGTCGATCAGGCTCATGATCGGGAGGGTGGGAGTCTCGTTATATTTGAGCGTGTAGGAGAGTCCGAGGAAAGTCGGCAAAACGGGTCCCTTCGAGGCCTCGATTTCCCTGAGGAGTGCGAGCGCCTCCTTTTCCCTGCCGGGCACGCGGGCCAGCGAGTAAAGCGCAAACCGTTTCGAAGAAGCCGGCGATTTCGGTGTTTTGACAGCCGCCATGTAGGCCTCGTAAGCCAGCTCGTAAGCCTCACCGGGATTGCCGAACGCTGCGATCTTGTTCGAATCGGAAAGCAGGGTGCCTAGCCGGTGTTTCAGGATCGGATCGTCGGGGTTGTTGCGGATGCCGCGCTCAAGGAAGTCGCGACCCCGATGGATGCAAGCCCTCCAGTTCGCCTTGCGCCGAAGCGGCGGCAGATCCGATCCATAGAGATAGTGGGAAGCTGCGTTGTAAGACTGGTGCCAGCTCCCCGTGTCCCAGTAATAGCGGGTGCGCGGCGCGAGATCGACGATGATCTCGTAGGTGTCCCCCACCTCGCTCCAGCGCTGTTCGGTGAAAAAGGTGAACGCGCGGAGGTTCAGGAAAGTCGCCACCAGCGTCCGCAGCCCGCCGAGCGAAACGGCGGAGAACGTCTGGCCGATCTTCTCGCCGGTGCGCTGCTCCAGCTTGGGCGGCAGCAACCCGGCCTCCGCGAGATCATCCGTGATCTGCCGCTCGAAGGGCATTCGCAGCCCGCCCGTCGCGAGGATCGCGAGGCCGAGGACGGCGTATCGTTTACCTTGGGTCATTGCTTCAGAATTCCTTTTTCGCGAAAATGAGCCACGACGCGATGATGTAGAAAACCACGTAGAAAAGCCCGATCACCGTGAGTTTCCCTAGGATCAGCAGCGGCATCACTTGCCCCTCGATCACCGCGTCGATCACGTTGAATAGCTGGAAATCCGGTAATACTAGAGCCACGAGCAGCGTCACGGCCTTGGCCAAGATACTATCGCTCACGCCCGCCTCCTGGCTGAGGAAGGCCGCCCGCGCGTCCGCCTGGAAGTGGCCGATGAAATAGATCAGGAACGCGATGATGGTCGTGAAAAGCGTGCTTGTCGAAAAGGTCGAGATCAGCAGCGCCAGCGAGGCGATGATGGTGGCCCGCAGGAAAACCGCGAACACCGCGCCTTGCAGCGAGGCGGTGGGGCCCTGCGCCAGAATTTCGTTTTTCAGGGACTCCACATCGCCTGCTGGCCAGCCGCTTGCCTGCGCGTAAGCGATCTGATCGGCCAGAATCATGTTCGTCCGGATGTGCAGGATGCCGGTCATCAGCGCGTCCATGATCGCCAGCGAGACAAACACCAGCAGCAGCACGCCGATCAATTTCCCGGCGAGGTAATCGAGCCTAGGCACCGGCTTGGCAAGGATCGTGTAGAGCGTCCTGTCCTCCACATCCTTCGGCAGCAGCAGCGCCGTGGAGACGATCGAAAGGACGACCGAGAACAGGGTCATCGCGCCCAGCGACCAGGTCTTGATCGCGCGCAGGACATCGATACCGGCGGCCTCCGGACCCTCGTGCTGGGGCAGGTTGAAGAAGTTGCTGGCGATGAGGATCAGCGCGAAAAATGCGAGGAAGTAGAACACCTTCATCCGCACGAGCTGAGTGAAGGCATGGAACGCGATCACCGCGATGCGGAAGGCGTGATCGGGAATGGCGGCGATGGCGGGAAGCGGGTTCATTTCGAGAGAGTTTCCTTGGGATTCTGTTTAGTGGTCTCACGCAGGAACAGACGCTCGAGCGTCGTCCTGGGTTTACCGATGCGGACGACCTCGGTCGCCGCATTTCGTGCGATCAGCGCCTCGATCTCCGCGATCAGCGCGGGATCGGCGTCCTTCAGGATCAACTCGGTCTGATCTTCGATCGCGATCAAATCCTCAAGCCTGCCTTCCTTGATCATTTTCCCCCGGAAAATGATCCCAACATGATCGCAGACCTCCTGCACCTGTTCGAGCAAGTGAGAGCAAAGGAACACCGTGATCCCCTGCCCGCGGAGCTTGAGGATCAGATCCCGGATCTCGCGCGAACCGATGGGATCCACTCCCGCCGTCGGCTCGTCGAGGATCACCAGACGCGGCCTCTGGATCAGCGCCTGTGCCAGTCCGATCCGCTGCAGCATCCCTTTCGAATAGCCGCCGATCCGGCGATGACTCGCATCCGTAAGATCGACTAGATCCAGCAACTCCGCCACGCGCGCCTTGAGCGTCGCGCCGCGTATGCCGCAGAGCTTGCCGTAAAACTCCACGGTCTCCTTGCCGCTCAAGTGCTTGTAAAAGTAGGGATTTTCCGGGAGGAAACCGACCTCGTTGCGCGAATCCACTTTCAGAGAATCCTTTCCGAAGATCGCGCAATCCCCGGAAGTCGGAGCCACCAGACCCAGCAACGCCTTCATGATCGTCGATTTCCCGGAACCGTTCGGACCGATCAATCCATAAACCTCACCCGGCATGATGCGGATCGACACGTCATCGACAGCGCGCAGCGGATGGCGACGGAAGGAGGTCTTGAAATCCTTCACCAGGTGGCGGATCTCGACGGCAGGTGTGCTTTCGGACATGGGCGCAAGTAGGTTGGCTCACTGCGCCGCTTCGCGCAACGGATTTCATCCCTGAAAATACGTCAATCCCGTGGATTCTCACGAATCGATTCCCTCAGTCACCTCTCACCCGCCCTTCAATCCATCGCACCATCTCTGCCCGATCGGTTGGTGCCTCCGCCTTCCTCTGCACCCCCCTCGCCGCCTCGCTATATGAACTTTCGTTTAGTAGCCTTCCAAGCTGCGTGGTCACACGCTCCGGAGTGAAATCACGCGCCATCACTGCGATGCCTGCTCCGAGTTTCTCCAAACGCTCGGCGTTGTCCGGCTGATCGTGGGACATGGCCATGACCAACTGCGGCAATCCGGCGCGGAAACCCTGCGCCATCGTCCCAATCCCGCCATGATGGACAAAGGCAGAGGCGTGGACGAGCAGTTTGCTGAACGGGACGAAATCGACCTGCAGGATGTGTTCCTCCATTCCGGCCGGAATCCGGTTTTCCATGCGCGTCACAAACACCGCCCGAATGCCCAGCCGTTTCACAGCCTCTGCCGCCGAGGCAAAGAATTTTTCCGCCTGCACATTCCCACTGCCGGGCGTGAAAACGACGGGTTTTTCCCCGACGGCCAGGAAATCCGCGAGCTCCGGCGGGATCGCTATCTCGGCAGCCAGATCCTCCGTTGGGAAATTCGATTGAAAGAGGTTTTGCGGCCAATCCGGCTGCGGCATCCCGAACCATTCGGGGAAAAGAGCGAGCACCCCATCGGGTGAGTGCCACCACTCCCGCCAGATGCTGCGCGGCGGTGTCACCCCGGCGTCCGTGCAAATTCGGCGAATGCCGGCGAGAATGTGGAGATCAATAGGATTAGGCAGGGCAAACAGGAATTTTTTCAACGCCACAGGCAGCATTCGCAACCAGCCCAAGCAAGGATGCAGCAGCGGAGTTTCGTAGGCGCTCACTAAAACCATCGGTTGCAAGTGCACGGTGATTAGTGGGATCCCGAGCTTCTCCCGCGCCAGCCTCGCCCCAAACGACGTCACCGGAGCCATGATAAGATCAACGGCATCCAGCTTTTCCACCGCCTCCAGATAGTGCGGCGACCACGCCACCGTATAATCGAGCACCACCTTCGTCCCGATCCCGAGCATCCAGATGCGCTTGTCATTCTGGATGGCTTTGCGCTCCTCGTCCGTGCCCAGCCCGACAAATCCGATCCCCGCCGCACCCGCCGCCGCCGCCGCCACCGCATTCCCTTCTGCCTGCGCAAACAGGCAAATGGAGATGATCGTCACACGATGCCCCCGCGCCACCAGGAGCTTTCCCAACCAGATGAAAGGAAAGATATCCCCGGCACTTCCGAATGGCATAAGGACGATGTGGCGCATGTCGGAAAGCCTAGTAAAAGGGCTGCCGCTGGCAACACGGGTTTCGCGCCTCACCTAACGCAGCCTCAACCTACTCCTCCTTTCGTGCTCGCCTTCCGCCTTGACATCCGACCGCTATTCCGCACGTTATCGCGTCATGACAACGGTCACCGCCACCGCCGCACGCGGCAATCTCTATGGCCTCATCGATGAGGCGAGGTCGTCCCACGAACCGATCCACATCACCGGCAAGCGCGGCAACGCCGTCTTGATCGCGGAGGAGGATTGGCGCTCGATCCGGGAAACCCTTTACATCCACTCCATCCCCGGATTGGTGGACTCCATCAAATCCGCCAGGAAGGAAGGCCTCGCGAAGGCATCCCCCAAGCTCGACTGGTAGCCGATGTATCAGGTCGTTTATTCGCGGCAAGCGAGGAAGGACACCTTGAAGCTTTCCCGCAGCAACCTCAAGCGGCAGGCCCAGGAAATCCTTGAAATCCTCGCCCGCGACCCTTTCCAAACATCGCCCCGTTACGAATCCCTCGTCGGGGAACTGGCCGGCTGCCACTCCCGACGCATCAACCTGCAGCACCGCATCGTTTACGAGGTTTTCCCGGATGAGGGAAAAGTCCTGATCCTCCGGATGTGGACGCACTACGGCGAGTGACCGTGATTGCCCGCACACCTTTCCGGTTCCGCCATTGACCAACTGCCGAAGGTATGCACCCTCCCCGCGTCCATGATTTCCGTCCAAACACTTCGCGTCCAATACGGCGCACGCGTCCTTTTCAACAACCTCTCCTTCTCCGTCCAACCGCGCGAGCGAATCGCCTTCGCGGGACACAACGGAGCAGGGAAATCCACGCTGATGAAATGCATCGCCGGGATCATCCCCGCCAGCGGCGGCCAGATCTCCGCGCCGAGGGGCACTAAGATCGGATACCTCCCGCAGGAGGGCATTCACGTGAAGGGCCGCACGCTCTGGAACGAGACACAATCCGCATTCGGCGAGGTCATGGCTCTCAAGGAAAAGGTAGACCGCCTTTCCGACGAGTTGGTGAAAATGGATCCGCGCTCCTCGCCCTACGGCGATCTGTTAGAAGAGATCGGCGAACTGGAACTCAAGCTCTACGCCAACGATCCGGAGCTGATGAAGCCTCGGATCGAATCAGTCCTCAAAGGCCTCGGTTTCCAAGAAAAGGATTTCAAGCGGGACTGCTCGGAGTTCTCCGGCGGCTGGCAGATGCGCATCGCGATGGCCAAGCTTTTCCTCCAGCAGCCCGAAGTGCTCCTGCTCGACGAGCCGACCAACCACCTCGACATCGAGACCCAGCTCTGGGTCGAGCAATACCTCGTCAACTACCCCGGTGCCATCCTTCTCATCTCCCACGACCGCGCCCTGTTAGATACGCTGTGCACACGCACCATCGCCTTCGCCCACGGCCGCGCCGAGGAATACGCGGGGAACTTTTCCTACTTCGAACGCGAGTCGGTCTTGCGGAAGGAAATCCAGCTCAAGCAATTCACCGCGCAGCAACGCGAGATCGCCGAGTCCCAGCGTTTCATCGACCGCTTCCGCGCCTCCGCGAACAAGGCCACCCTCGTCCAATCCCGCATCAAGCTCCTTGCAAAGGTCGTCCGTATCCCGGAGCCCGAGCGTGCCGATGCGGTGATGAATTTCAAATTCCCCCCGCCACCGAACTCCGGCCACACCGTCGCGAAAATCGAGAACGTATCGAAAGCCTACGGCCCACTGCAGATCTTCAACGGCTTCGATTTTGAGATCAACAAAGGCGAGAAATTCGCCATCGTCGGCCCCAACGGTGCAGGAAAATCGACCTTCTGCCGCCTCGTCACCTGCCAGGAGGAAGCCGATGCCGGCGACGTCACGCTCGGGCACAAGGTCGCGCCTTCCTTCTTCTCCCAGAACCACGCCGACGAACTCGATCCCGATCTCACCATTCTGGAAACCGTCCAGGCCGTCGCCTCCCGCGATGCGATGCCCCAAGTCAGGAGCATCCTCGGCTGCTTCCTCTTCACCGGCGATGACGTTTTCAAGAAGATCGGCGTCCTCTCCGGCGGCGAGCGTTCACGCGTGGCGCTGACCTGCATGTTGCTCAAGCCCGCGAATTTCCTGATCCTCGACGAGCCGACGAACCACCTCGACATGCAATCGCAGGGAGTGCTCCAGCGCGCCCTGTTGGATTACCCGGGCAGCGTGATGATCGTCTCGCACAACCGCGATTTCCTCGACGCTCTCGTCACGAAAACCCTGGAGTTCCGCCCCGGCGAACAGCCGCGCCTCTTCCACGGCAACATCGCCTACTACCTCGACAAGAAGGCCGAGGAAAAATCCTCCGGCAACACCCCGACACGCAAGCCCCCCGCCACCACCGCGGACGCCGAGGTGAAAAAGGACACGCCGAAACAGGAATCCGTTCCCGGCGTGAACCGCAAGGACCAGCGACGCCAGGAAGCCCTCGCCCGCGAAGCAAAAACCAAAGTCCTCCAACCGCTCGAAAAGGAACTCGAAACCCTCGAAGCGAAAATCGCCGAGCAGGAAGCCGCCCAAGCCACCCTCACCGCCGCCCTCTCCCAAGACGAAGTTACCGGCGATCCCGAAAAACTCCGCCAGACCACCAACGCCGTGGAGAAAGTCACCAAAACGCTCGAACTCGCCTACACCCGCTGGTCCGCCCTCACCGAGGAAATCGAGCAGGTGAAGGCCAAGCACGGGTTATGACCGTGGCGGCGGATACCATCCGCCATGCCAAAAAATCCCTCGGACATTGACGACCGATGGAGCGAATGAAAGGCTACGCATCATGAAAAGACATCTTCTCAGCCTGCTCACTCCGGCTTTCCTCGCCATCTGCTTTGCAACCCCATTATCCGCCAACGACAGCTCCTATTTCGCAAGCGGCAATCAAATCATCCCCCTTCAGGAAACCGACATCTCCGTCAAAAAGGAAATCCTCACCATCAAACGGATCGATGGTAACAAAGTCCGCATCACCGTCGATTACACATTCCTCAATCCCAAAGACGAAAAATCCCTTCTCATGGGCTTCGAGGCCGACACTCCTTATGGTGATACGATAGAAACACCAAAAAACGGACATCACCCATACATCGAGAATTTTAGGGTCAACTTCAACGGCAAAGGCATTCCTCATAAAGTTTCTTATCTAACACCTGCGCATCAACAAGATGGCAAATCTAAAAATAAATATACCATCGACGACTTAAATAAGAACCATCTCATACCAAATCTTGATAGTAAAAACGCGACTGATAAAATTTACGTTTACCACTTCCCAGCCACCTTTCCTCCCGGCGAAACCAAAGTCATCCACACCTACGATTACGCCATATCTGGCGCCGTCTTCACTTCCACATCCATCGACTACCTCCTCACACCCGCCCTCCGTTGGGCCAACAATCAGATCGACGACTTCACCCTCACCATCGACCTTGGCGAATTCCAACAATACCATCTCTATCCCTCTTTCTTCGACAACCTCGACAACTGGACAACCCAAGGTCGCGTCAAAATCGCAATGGAAGATGTAAAAAATGAAATGAGCGATGTGACCGCACCCATGATGACCGTATGGCAACATCATGGCAGCGTAACCTTCCATGCCAAAAACTTCAAACCAAAGGGCGAACTCTCACTTTTCGCAAATCGATTTCTTATTCGTGAGGAAATTCTGGATGCCAAATCCCTCAAGCTCTCCCTTCAGGAATATCCTTGGCTCCATGACGAACTCACACTCAAGGACGAATTCACCCGCAAAGCCCTGGAAAACCTCCCTTACGCCCGCCGCGGCTACGTCTTCCAAAACAAGGAACTCAAAGCATTTTACGAAAGCCAGCCATGGCACATGCCCGATCCGGATTACAAACATCCCACCCTCTCTGAAAGTGAGAAAGAATGGCTCCAAAAACTCCGCGGACTCAAAGTCGGAGGATAATCACCACCACGTCCAGCACGCCCGCTCCAAACCACCAACGCCATCGAGACAATCACCAAGACGCGGGAACTATCCTAGACCCGCTGGTCAGCCCTCACCGAGGAAATCGAGCAGGTGAAAGCGAAGCACGGGCTGTGAGCACCGGCCTGATATTCTTTCTTCCGCTCTCACAAAACCTTGGTAGGATTTCGGCATGGTCAGTCTCGCCGAATTCAAGGAACAGGCTGCGGCCTTGTCCGTAGAGCAGAGGGCTTCGTTGGCGAGTTTCCTCCTGCACTCGCTGCCCGATCCCGAGTATGACGTCTCCGACGAGGAAGCCGCCGAAAGGCTCCGCCAGATGAAATCAGGCGAGGTCGAAACCATCTCCATGGACGAGCTGCGAGCAGGTGTTTTTGCCGACCGGAGGCGCTGATGCCGCGCTTTCACCCACAGGTTCGGCGCGACGTTAGTTCCGCAATCCGCCATTACGATTCGATCAGCGATGCCAACTCCCCGGCGCACTTTCATTCATTCACTCCCGCTCGGGACGTTTCGCGGATCGCTTCAGATCGAGCGGCTGGGTTGTTTCATTCTGTTTCCAGCTTCCCCTGAGATCACCCGAAGCATCGAGACGGCCTGTGTAAGCGGCTCCCAAATGGCTGATCCCAAGCGCAAGGGACTCGCCATCGAAAGAAAAGGAACTTAGCGCGATGGGTTCCGGATGCTGGTCGGGGCTGTAGATGCGGGCCTCTCCGGTGCCGTCGAATGACTCGATCTCGAGGATCAGAAACAGCCCCGTTTTCCCTCCAAGATAACCGGACCAGTATCCGGCGACTTCCGTTGGATCACCTTTCATCCGGCGCTTGAGCGATTCCTTGAGTTCTTCCGGGATGCTTTCCCGTTTGTTGAGGATCAGCGGGAATTCTTTGCCTTGATGCCATTGTCCGGTGAGCTTGCCGTCTTTCCGATTCCCTTCGAATTTCGCGCCGATGGAGCTGAAAACCACGGACAGCTTGCCATCCGATGAGACCGCTTTGCCTGCCGGGATCCCAATCCCTCCCTGATCAAGGCTATGCAACACAATGCCGCCATCCGCCGCCATCCGCAGCAGCAGGCGCAGCTTCGCCTGGCCGGTATCGAGCGTGCCCTCCCAGTAACCGGCCAGAGGCTTGAAGTCGCCGACATTCCCGCCTGTGGCCGAAGTGCCGGAGCTGTTTATAAATTTCAATGAGGCTGATTTTTCATCCGGATTCACCCGCAGTTCGGTGCGGAAACCTCCCGTGCCGCCATCGTGTTGCAGGTCTTCCTTACCGATGAACCAACCCAGTCCGATCCCGTTCCTCTGCGGCTTGGCGGCGAGTTCCATGGCCATTTTCAAGGTCTCCGGCGTGCCCGCCGACCAGTGCGCCTTCGCAAACTTCATCATGTCCCGTGCCGAGGAAACCATCGCCCCGGCACCGCAAAGCGAGTCGATGTGCCAATGCTCGACGGGACGACCGCCGCTGTGGCCGGTGGCGAACCGATCCTTCAATTCGGCGGGGACGGAACCCGGCGATCGCTGGATGAAACTCGAACTCATCCCGAGTGGTGCGAAGACCGAATCCCGTATCAGTTCCTCGTAAGGCTTCCCGGCGATCCGTTCCAGAAGATGGCCGAGCAGCCCCATTCCAAGATTCGAGTAGTTCGTCTCACCGCGCTTTTCGAAATCGCCTGCTTTGAAATCCCGCAGATAAGCGTGCAGTTTCTCCACAGAGTAGTGGGCATAGGGATCATTCGGATTCGCTCCCGTATCGAGATTCGCAGGCAAGCGGGGAAGGCCGGAGCTATGCGTCGCGAGATCCAACAAGGTCACGGACCGCAGCGGGGAATCCTTAGCGAGAAGACCGACCGGGAGATGCTTTGAAACGGGATCATCGAGAGCCGCCTTGCCTTGGTTCACCGCATCCGCCAGCAGGATGCCGGTGAAAACCTTGGTGATCGATCCGATCTCAAAAAGGGTGTCCGGAGTCATGGCCGGCCCGTTTTTCCTCAGATCCCCGGAGTGACCGAATGAAACCGTCCCGCCATCCGCAATGGCGATCACAACGCCTTCTCCGTCGGATTGAAAGTCACGATGATACGCAATGGCGTCTTCCTGCGGGGAAGCCTTTGTGCCGACCGCAGGCAGTAACATCAGTCCGAAGAAAAGCATTTTGCGCATGGTGCAAGAGTGCGGAAAGCCAGACGGGGGAGTCAAGCGACTGATGAAAACTGCAAAGATGAAGTGATTTTTCCCTACAAACCCTCGCCATCTCCAGCTAGAACCCCTCCGTCAACTCATCCACCACCATGCTCCAAAAAGGAATCCTCAACCCCGACGTCCTCCACCTCCTCGCCCGCATCCGCCACACCAACACCCTCGTCATAGCCGACTGGGCGTTTCCGTATTGGGACGAGATCGAAACCGTGGACATCACCCTCTGCCGCGGCATTCCGACGATCACCGACCTCCTCGATCTCCTCCACGACAACTTCAAAGTCGGTCGCATCTGGCAAGCCGAGGAATTCCTCACCACCAACCCCACCGAAGTCGTCGGAAAATACGAAACCTCCTTCAACGGCTTCAAAGGGCTCTACCCATCCGTCGAAGTCACCCGCCTCCCCCACAACGATTTCAAAAAACTCGTCCCCCACGCCATCGGCCTCATCCGCACCGGCGACACCACCGCCTACGGCAACATCATCCTGGAATCCGTTTAATTAAAAATTCTCACCGCAAAGACGCAGAGGTCGCAAAGGGACGCAGAGTTCAACTCAACAATTTTTCAAAGCCATAATCCACCTCTGTGAACTCCGTGTCCTCCGTGGTCAAAAAATCTACTCCGCGTCCCTCCGCGACCTCTGCGTCTCTGCGGTGAAAAAAATCGAAAATCATGCGAACCGCCGTCACCCTCTGCCAAGTCCCCGAAGCCGCCGCCGGGCCTTTCGTCTTTCACCAACCTCTCGCCGAAGGCTTCGCGCTCGCCAAGGAAACCGGCTTCGATGACGTCGAGCTCTTCCTCCCCGGCCCCGCCGCCATTTCCATAGATGAAATCAAAGCCCTCTCCCAAACCCACGGCCTCGGCATCGCCGCCGTCGGCACAGGAGCAGGCATGGTGAAGCACGGCCTCTCCCTCACCGACCTCTCACTCGAAAAGCGCGTCGCCGCCCTCGATTTCCTCGAACAGATGATCGCCTTTGGCGGCCAGCTCGGCGCACCCGCCATCCTCGGTTCCATGCAGGGAAAACATGGCGGCGAGGTCTCAAAAGACCAAGCCCTCGAATGGCTCGCCGACGCCCTCCGCATCGCCGGAAAAGCCGCCGCGAAATATAACGTCCCTTTCATCTACGAGCCACTGAACCGCTACGAAACCAACCTCATTAACCGCCTCACAGACGGTGCCGATTTCATCGAAGCCAACGCATTGGAAAACATCGTCCTCCTCGCCGACCTCTTCCACATGAATATCGAGGAAACCGACGCCGCCGCCTCGATCCGCGCCGCCGGCAAACACGTCGGCCACGTCCACTACGCCGATTCCAACCGCCGCGCCATGGGCTACGGCCACACCGATCCGAAACCCATCGTCGCCGCCCTCAGGGAAATCGGCTACACCGGCCACCTCTCCGCAGAAATCTTCCCCCTCCCCGATTCCAAGTCCGCCGCAACCCAAACCATCCAATCCATCCGCAGCGTGATGTAATTTCAGTTTTTCAGCGTTTCAGAATTTCAGCTTTCATCAAAAAATGATCCCCACCCGTCCACTCGGCAAAACCGGCATCGACCTCCCCATCCTCTCCTTCGGCGCATCCTCTCTCGGAGCGGAATTCCGGACGATCACGCTCGACGAGGCCATGCACTCCACCAAAACCGCCCTCGATCTCGGCATGAACTTCATAGACACCTCGCCCTTCTACGGTCGCGGCATGTCGGAAATCATGCTCGGCCTCGGTCTAAAGGACATCCCCCGCGATTCCTACCTCCTCGGCTCCAAGCTCGGCCGCTACTCCGATATCCACTTCGATTTCTCCGCAAAACGCGTTGAGGAATCCACCCACATCTCCCTCCAGCGCCTCAAAACCGATTACCTCGACATCATGCTCCTCCACGATGTCGAGTTCGTCCCGCTCGAACAGATCTGGGAGGAAACCCTCCCCGCTCTGATCAAACTCAAGGAGCAAGGCAAAGTCCGCGCCATCGGTTTCTCCTGCTACCCCATGAAAACCTTCCACACCGTCCTCGACCAAATCGAGGATGAGATCGACTGCGTGCTAAGCTACAACCGCTACACCCTCCAGAACACCTCCTTCGCCACCGAACTGCTCCCCCGCCTCGAAGCGAAAGGCATCGGTGCCATGAACGCCGGGCCCTTCTCCGCCCGCCTCCTCACCAACGCGGAACTCCCCGAGTGGCTCAAGGAACCCGAAAACGTCAAACAAGCCGCCCGCGACGCCGCCAAACTCTGCGCCGACAACGGCGTCGATATCGCCCAACTCGCCATCCAATACTCCTGCGAGCACCCCGGCATCGTCACCACCATCGCCGGCTCCGCCAATCCCAAGAACATTTCCAAATGGGCCGAATGGCTCGCCGCACCCCTCGACCGCGACCTCCTCAACCAGATCATCTCCATCTTCGAACCGGTAAAGGACATCGGCCACAAGGAAGGCCTCGCGGAAAACAACTGATCCTCTTCCGATTCAAAAATCCAAAATCAACAATCATCAATCGTCAATCCTGCGCGATGCCCCCAAAGAAGCACACCGCCAAAAAGACACCCGCCAAAAAAGCGGCCTCAAAACCCGTGTCGCTGTCCCTCATCCCCGACCAACTCGCCCCCCTCGTCATCCGCCTCCGCCGCGAAAACGTCATCCTCGACTCCGACATCGCCGAGCTTTATGGGGTTCCTGTTGGTCGGCTAAATGAGGCCGTTAAACGAAACATCGAGCGCTTCCCCGCCGACTTCATGTTCCAACTCACAGCAGATGAGATGGAAAACTTGAGGTGCCAAATTGGAACCTCAAGTTTGAGGTCACAATTTGTGACCTCAAAAGACACCCTCAACTTGAAATCGCAAATTGCGATTTCAAGTTCCCACGGTGGCCGCCGCACCCTCCCCTACGCCTTCACCGAACAGGGCGTCGCCATGCTCTCCTCCGTCCTCCGCTCGACGCGTGCCGTCGAGGTCAACATCGCCATCATGCGCACCTTCGTCCAGCTCCGCTCCCTGATGCAGTCCAACAAGCTCCTCGCCGAGAAAATCGAAAAGCTCGAAGAGAAATACGACCAGAACTTCCAGATCGTCTTCGACGCCATCAAACAGCTCATCGCCGCCGACAACCAACCCTCAAAAGAACTCGGTTTCCACACCATCAAGAATTGAACAGCCCCAGTCTTCCCTGAAAACTGAACACTGAAACCCAGCAAACTTCCATGCACGCCATCGAATTCACCGAACCGAAAAAAATCACCGTCATCGACCGCCCGAACGAGGAAAACCCCGCCCCAGGCGAAGCCGTCGTCCGCACCCACCGCATGGGCATCTGCGGCACCGACCTTTCCTGCTACCTCGGGAAATTCCCCTTCTTCGCCTACCCCCGCACCCCCGGCCATGAACTCGGGCTTGAGGTTGTGGCCGTCGGCGAAGGCGTCACCAACGTGAAGCCCGGCGACAAGTGCTCGCTCGAACCCTACGTGAACGATCCCGAGACCCCCACCTCGAAAAAGGGTTCCTCAAACTGCTGCCCCGGCGTGCAGGTCATCGGCGTCCACAACAACGGCGGCCTCCGCAAAGGCACCTTCATCGTCCCCGCCCGCAAGCTCCATCCCGGCAACGACCTTTCCTACGACCAGCTCGCCTTGGTCGAAACGTTGTCCATCGGCTACCACGCCGTGCAACGCGGCAACCCCAAGCCCGGCGAGACCGTCCTTGTGATTGGTGCCGGTCCCATCGGACTCTCCTGCCTTGAGTTCCTGAAACTGATGGAAGGCGTGAACGTGATCGTCATGGACATGGTGCAGGGCCGCCTCGATTTCTGCGCGAAGCATCTTGGCATCACCAACGGCGTTCTCGCCAAAGTCGATGGCTCCCACCTCGCCGATCTGGAAAAACTCACCGACGGAAACCTCGCCGACGTGATCATCGACGCCACCGGCTCGCCGCGATCGATGTCCACCTGTTTTGAATACGCCGCCTTCACCGGCCGCGTGGTTTATGTCGGCATCACCACCTCCGATCTCACCTTCCCACACGCCCCGGTGTTTCATCGCCGCGAGCTCACCCTGCTCGCTTCCCGCAACGCCCTGCCTTCCGATTTCCCCGCCATCATCAACCTCATCCGCGAGGGCAAAATCAACACCGACGTCTGGATCACCCACCGCATCAGCTTTGACGAAGTCCCGGAAAAATTCGCCCAGTTCACAGACCCCAACCTCGGAGCGATCAAGGCCATCATCGAAGTGATTTAAACCTCAACCAAGAACTCCGCGTCCCCTCCGCGACCTCTGCGACTCTGCGTTGAAAATCTTCCCAAATAACCTCTAACAAATAACTTCTAACGTAATCTCATGAAAACCTGCCCCAAATACACCTTCGGAGTCGGTGACCGCTTCGCCAACGGAGCGCACGCCCAGCTCAATGCCTTTATCGCCGCCAAGGAACTCGGCATTGACATCACGCCGGTTTGGAACAAATCGAACCGCGAGCACGACATCATCGGCTCCCAGCCGCAGTCCACACGCGACGCCGCCGACAAAGCCGTGTCCGACCTCGGCTGGACGGGCGAATACTTGCTGGATGCCGACCACATCAATCTCAAGACCGTGGATCGCTTCATCGCTCCCTGCGATTTCTTCACCCTCGATGTCGCCGATGACATCGGTGAAGCCGCCGATCCCGCCGACGTCACCGCTTTCATTGCACGCCACCCGGAACTCATTGGCACCGTTTCAATAGTTGGTATCGATCAGCCCTTCGAAATCACCCGCGCGGATGTCGAGAAAACCGCGAACCAATTCCTCAAAGCCACCCAGAAGGCGAAAGCGATCTACGATCACATCGTCGCCGCGAAGGGCACGAATTTCGTGACGGAGGTATCCATGGACGAAACCGACAGCCCGCAGACCCCTCCGGAGCTTCTCGTCATCCTCGCCGCCATCGCCGACCAGGGAATCCCCATTCAAACCATCGCACCGAAATTCACCGGACGTTTCAACAAGGGCGTCGATTACGTCGGTGATGTCACCCAATTCGAAAAGGAATTCAACGACGACCTTGCAGTCATCGCCCACGCAATCGCCGCCTATGGCCTCCCGGAAACCCTGAAACTTTCGGTGCATTCGGGTTCCGACAAGTTCTCGATCTATCCCGCGATCAAACGCGCCATCGCCCGCACCGGCGCGGGTCTCCACATCAAGACCGCCGGCACGAACTGGCTGGAAGAAGTCATCGGCCTCGCCGAATCCGGCGGCTCCGGCCTCGAACTCGCCAAGGAGATCTACGCCCAGGCTCTCGCGAAAAAGGAAGCGCTTTGCCAGCCCTACGCCACGGTGATCGACATCGATTTCGCGAAACTCCCCTCTGCCGAAACTGTCCGCGGTTGGACGAGCGCGCAGTTCACCGGTGCCGTCCGCCACGACCAAAGCAACCCTCTCTACGATGCGAACGTCCGCCAACTCCTCCATGTCGGTTTCAAGATCGCCGCGATGATGGGCGAGACCTACATCCAAGCGCTTCACGACAACCGCGCCATCGTTTCCCGCTGCGTCACCGAGAACCTGTTCGATCGCCACATGAAGCCGCTCTTCCAATAAGGAGAAGGCTCCGGCCCCGGCCTACGCGAAAAGCTGTGCGATGGGCTTGCCTTCCTTGCCGCCCATCTTGAACGGGCGCTTCGAGGGAGACATAAGAATCAGATCGTAGGGCAGGCCGAGGGCGAAGGCGATGGAGGCGTTGAAATCGGCGGCACCGACCTTGTTCTCGATGACGTTGGAGGCGGTCTCGTCGGTCTTGCCGTATGCCTGGCCACCCTTGATGCCGCCGCCGGCCATGAGGCAGGAGAAGGCTTTGGGATAATGGTTCCGCCCCGCCTTGTCCTCGACGATTTTCGGTGAGCGGCCGAACTCGGTGGCGACGACGATCAAGGTGCTCTCTAACAAACCTTTGGATTCGAGGTCGGTGATGAGGGTGGAGAGGGCTTGGTCGAGGACGGGGATTTTCTCCTCCATCTGCTCGAAGTTGTCGGCGTGCCAGTCGAAGCCGCCATATTCGACCTCGACGAAGCGGACGCCGCGCTCGATGAGGCGGCGGGCGAGGAGGACACCCTGGCCGAAGCGGTCGGAACCGTAGGCGGCGCGTGAGTCGGCGGGCTCGCGGGAAAGGTCGAAGGCCTCAAGATCCTCGCTCTTCATCATTTTCACGGCGGAGTCATAGACCTCGTTGTAGGCGCGGACGGAGCGCTGGCCGGGGTGGTAGCGGGTGTCGAAATCGTGGTCGATCTCTAGGCGCAGATCGAGCTGGCGTTGGAAGGAGGCGTCGTCGGTGTCACTGCGTTTCTCAATGTTGCGCAATCCGGTCTTCGGATCGCCGATGGGAAGCGGGGCGTATTTCGGCTCGAAGAATCCGCTGCCGGGGTGGCGGTTGCCCGCGCCGACGAGGACGAAGGGCGGGATGCTGCCCTGGGGCTCGCCTGAGAGCCTGGAAACCCATGCGCCCGACGAGGGGTGTGCGATGGTGCCCCGCTGGCTGTATCCCGTGTGCATGAGGTATTTCCCCTGCTCGTGGGCTCCTTGGGTGGTGCTGAGCGAGCGGATGAGCGCGACCTTGTCCATGTGTTGGGCAAGCAGCGGCAGGCAGTGGCCGAGCTGTATGCCATCGACGTTGGTCTTGATCGCCTCGGTGGGACCGCGGTAATCGGCGGGGGCTTCGGGCTTCGGATCGAAGGTGTCGATGTGGGTCATGCCGCCGGACATGTAGAGGTAAATGACGTGCTTGGCCTTGCCGCCGCCGGCTTTGACGATGGCCGGATCCGCGGCGAGCGCTCGGGGGCTGAAAAGCTCCGCCGCGGAGCCCGCGATGCTGAGTCCGAAGCAGGTGCGGGCCGTGCGCGCGAGGAAGTCGCGGCGGGAGAGTTCGTTGAGGGAGTTGGGGTTCATTGGAAGGAAAGTCCGGGATTGCGAGCCTACTGGATGAAGATGAAGCGGTTCGAGGTGAGCATGGCGCGGGTCAAGTCGCGGAGGGTGCGGTCGTCCTTGGCGAGTGGTGCGTAGCGGGTTTTTTCCTCAGCGCTGGGTGTACGGGAGTAGAGGAGCAGGAAGATCAGGTCGAGACGCTCCTCCGGGGTCTTCAGGGAGGAAAGCCGCGACTCAAGGGTGTTGCGCTTGCCGCCCATGATATCGGTATTGGGATCGTTAAGCAGGGCGAGCGCCTGCGGGACAGTGGGGATGGTGTCTCCGGAGGACGGGGTAGTGCGGTCTGAGCCGCCGAATTCGCGGACGAGGGTGCCGGGATCGAACGGAGCCGGCTGCTCGGAAGCGCGCGCCGAGGAGTTTTTACCGCTTTTGCGCTTTCCGCGGCCCTCTTCCGAATCCATGGACATTTCGGTCATTTTCAGCGGATCGCGCTGGCGTTTGTAGTCGGCGAATTTCTCCTGCACCGCCGCCATTTTCCGGTAAAGCTCGCTGCGCTCCGGGCCAGGCTTCGCCTTGGCGATGAGGCCGCGTAACTTCAGTGCTTCGCTCTTTGCCTCGCGGAAATACGCCTCTGCTTGCGTGGTGGCCTCGCCGAGCAGGACGAGATCGTGGGTTTCCGCGTTGAGGATTTTCTCGATGCCTGCGGTGTAGTTCTCCCAACGGCTCTCGTTGGCGGCGAGCGGTGAGTCCTCGACCTCTCCGTGAGTCAGGACGAGCATGGAATCGTAGAGCTGCTCCGCACTCATGCGCTGGAGAGCGGGGCCGCGGACGAGGTGGGCCACACCGGACTCCGGCTCGGTGGGATCGCACTCGCGTTGGAAGAGATTGGTCCGGAAAAGGATGCGGCAGAACTGGCGGAGATCGTAGTCCACGGCTTTCATGGAGGTTTCCAGGAAAGCGAGCACCTCGGGATGCGCGGGCTGGCTGTCCTCTTTCCAGTCATCGACGGGATCGAGCAGGCCGTGGCCGAAGGTGCGCGCCCACAGGCGGTTAGCGATGACCTTGGTGAAGTAAGGGTTTTCGGGGGATGTGAGCCATTTCGCGAAGGCTTCGCGGCGCTGCTCCGGCGGGACATCCGCGAGCTGCGCGCCGAACAGGGTTTCAGGGGCGATCTTTTCGTTCGGCTTCGCGTCTTTGTATTTGTAGTCCTCGGGAAGATGCAGGGAGCGGCCGGGATCGTCGAAGAGCGCGTTCTTGTTGAAGTCCTTGAAAACGGGCTGGAGGAGCTTGTTGACCTTCTTGAGATCCTGACCCTTCTTGTTCTGGACCTCACGGAGCGCGCGCTGCTTCGCCTTCTTGTCTTTGGATGAATCCGGTGCCTTGGCTCCCCTCTCGGGGTGAAGCTCCATGGCTGCCTTGCGGACAGTGGCGAGGGCATCGGTGCTGCGGTAATCGAAGCCACCCCCGAAGGCTGCCATCTGGTAATACTCGAGCTGCGACCAATCGTCGAAGGGATGATCGTGGCATTGGGCGCAGCCGATCTGGCGACCGAGGAAGACCTGCATGGTGTTACTGAAATTATCGAGCTGCATGTTCCGATCCCGCAGGTAGTAGCCGACGGCGGGATCCTTGGATGCGTGACCGGTGGAGGAGAGCATCTCGTGGACGATCACATCCCATGGCTTGTTTTCGGAGAGAGATTTCCGCAGCCAAACATGCCAGCCGAGACCGAACTGCTCCTGCTCCGTCTGGATGCGCAGGAGATCTGCGGTCCAGTTGAAAAGGTGACTGTCGAAGCCCGGCGAAGCGACCAGGGCGTCCACCAACGTTTCACGTTTCATGCTCGAAGGGTCGGCGAGAAAGGCGCGGCTCTCTTCTGCCGTGGGGATGCGTCCGATGATGCCGAGGTAGGCGCGGCGGAGGAAAGTGCCGTCATCGATGCGTCCGTTGGGGGGGAGGTTCGCGGCCTTGAGATCGGCGGCGATCAGGGTATCGATTCGTGCCGCGGCGTCCTGTGCCTGCTTCTCCGTGAGGGGCTTGGCGGGGGCAGTGGCCACGCCGAGGGCGAACAAGGTGAGGGCGAGGGTTTTGGCGTGAAATTCCATGCGATCAGAAGGTTAACACCGCCAGCCGGGAAATGTTTCGGATTTCAGAAAGTTTTCCCGAGGGACTGGGATTCCATCCCTTCACAGATCAAAGAGCCATTATGCCAGGAGTTTGATTTTTTCACCTTTCGTGGAGAATGCACTGACGAGCCGGTCTGTGGAAGGGGAAAAGGGCTTAACAATACGAGCAGAGACCGTTGCCCGGACGGAAGGCTGCCCTGCGCCATTTCTATAATAGGGTTGTCCACCATATTGCATGCTGCTAGAGAGTCAGCCCACTTTACCAATTCCAATGAGCTACGACGCCTTCAAGGCACCCGGCATAGAAATCCTCGCCGAACTACTCCCGCAATATGGCATCGAGTCATTCATCGCGCAGGGAGGAATGGGTGCCGTTTACAAGGCGCGACAGCTTTCGCTGGATCGCGACGTCGCCATCAAGGTGCTGCCGAAGGAATTGGGGATGGATGCCGAATTCCGGGAGTCCTTCATCACCGAGGCGAAGGCCATGGCCAGGCTCAACCACCCGAACCTGCTCGGCGTATTCGACTACGGAGATGTGGATGGAATGCCCTACATCGTGATGGAGTATGTGGAGGGAGGATCGCTCCACCAGGCGGCGTGGAACCAGGCGATAGAAACCACGGTGGCAGTTGCCATTGTAAAGGGCATCTGCGACGGACTCGCCCATGCCCATGAGAACGGCATCGTCCACCGCGATATCAAACCATCCAACATCCTGCTGACCACGAAGGCCGAAGCGAAAGTCGCCGACTTCGGCCTTGCTCAGGCCACCGACTCGGCCGAATCCGGCATGATGATGGGCACCCCCGGATACACCGCCCCGGAGGTATTCCATGATCCCAGCCAGGCCGGCCGGCTTGCCGACATCTACTCGGTCGGCGTCATCCTCCATCAATTGCTCACCGGCATCGACCCGGCAGGATCATTCGAACCGCCAAGCAAAGCCACGGGCAACCTCCGACTCGACGCGATCTGGCGAAAGGCATGCCACATCACGCCCA
>JAYTOE010000066.1:0-32253 GCA_043747935.1 Akkermansiaceae bacterium | reverse complement strand
ATCCGTAAAGGGCGAAGGCGGGCACCGGCTGCGCCGCGAACCATTCGAGGATCTCCCGCGAACCGGCGCAAACGATCCAGGCATCCGCCTCCTCCGCCTTCACGTAGGCCGCCACCCGCTTCGCATCCATGCCCAGATCGTGGAGGGATTTTTCCGCATACGCGGCGGCATGGCCTTGGTCGGCGAGCCGGTGCAGCAGATCCACGTGAAACGGCAGCCCTTTGTCGATCCTCACATAAAGCAGTATCCTGACCTTCAGCGCGACTTTCACCGGCTCTGCCACCTGCGCAATGAGCCGCCGCCGCCCCGCCCGCAGGAAGGCCGCAACTTGCTCGATCTTGCTCAAGAACCGCATTTCAGGCATGACCGATATCTGTGTGAAAAAATGACAGGCTGCAAGCTCTGCATTGGGCTCTAAATCCGATATTCAATTTCAAAATCAGCGGTCTTTACCACAGAGTCACAGAGAACACAGAGGTTTGGGAAAATAATGCGAAACACTTTATGATGTTGCTTCGTGAGCTCCGTGTTCTCTGTGTCTCTGTGGTCAAATTACTTGGAACCAATTTTCTACTTCAGATTTCGGGTTGAGTCGTTCAGCGTTGACCCTGTTTACCTGGGGAAGGTTTCGGCATGGTTACCGGGTGGACTTTCAGGCCGCAGGTCGTGGCAAGCTGCCGCTGCCGCAGGTCGAACGTGTGAAGCGAGTCCGCTCCTTAAATGGAAATAGGGGATTGGGTGATTTGAAAGTGGGGTTTTGGATTCAATGACCTACCGGCCACTTGCTCGATCTTGCTCAAGAAACGCATCCCGGACATGCCGCCATCCTGTGTACAAAAAGACCAAGTGGCCAGACCTTAATTCCATCGCCATACGGTCTGCAAATTCTGAAAAGGGTTCGCGCAAGCACGAATCTGATCTCCCACAGAGTGCTTTGGAAAAACGAAGCCATTTACCTCGACCAGTAAAAACAATCTAACGATCAGCGGTGCCAATATCCTCACCCTCGACGTCGCGAGCGGCGCATCGCTCATCAATGTGACCCAGGTGGACCGCACCCTCACCATCTCCAGCCAGATCGCGGGTGCCGATGGCCTGCAGAAAAACGGTCTCGGCACACTGATCCTCTCGGGCAGTAACAACTACACCGGAATCACCACAGTGAGCGCAGGAACACTGAGAGTGGGGCACGCGAATGCCCTTGGCACTGCGACTGACACCAACCACACCATCGTGGGGTCAGGAGCGACTCTGGACCTGAACGGATTCTCCATCGGCGAGCAGTTCGGGAAAAGCTCGGTAACACAGACGGATGGCTTTCTTGACAGCACTTCCATTCTCACCAACAGCAGCGCCACCGCCGCAGCGGTCACGGGTGGCATCTTTTTCAACAACGGCGGAGCCTTCACGGTGAATGGCAGCAACGGCGGCATCACGCTCAACACCGTCAGCAACACCGTACCCTCCGGCACCATCACCCTCACCAAGAGCGGGGCGAATACGCTGACGCTTGCCGGGACTGTGGACAACTCCTACCTGGCGATGTCAGTCAGCGCTGGCACGGTCATCCTCGGGAAAACGAGCAGTGCTAGTGTGCATGCGGTGGGCAGCGGCCTGACGCTCAACAACGCCGCCATCGTCCAGCTTGGAGGCACCGGGAATGACCAGATATTCGATAACTCCGACGTGACCTTGAACAACACGAGCATACTGGACATGAACGGCAAGAATGAAACGATCAACGGATTGACCGGCGTTTCTGGGACCACGATTTACAACACGGCCAATGGCACGGCCAGCACTCTCACGGTGGGCAACGCCAACGGCACCACCGCCTTTGGCGGTGTGATCGCCAATAACGCGGGTGGCGGGCAGACTGGAACTCTGGCAGTGACCAAGCTCGGCACTGGCACCCTGACGCTCTCCGGCAGTAACACCTACACTGGCGGCACCAGGGTCAGTGCGGGCGTCTTGAGCGTGAACACGATTGCTGACAGCGGCACCAGCGCCATTGGCACAGCCGGCACGTTGTTCTTGAGCGGCGGCACTCTTGCCTTCACCGGCACGACTGGGATCACTGCCCGGGCAGTCACTTTGACCGTCGCATCCGGTCTTGATGTGGCCACCAGCGGAACCCTGACCCTGAACGGTGCGGTAAGTGGTGGCTTCAACCTCACCAAAACGGGCAACGGCTTGCTGGTCTTAGGCGGCACAGCCGATAACGGTGACTTGCGGTTAAACGTCACCAGTGGCGTAGTGGAATTAAATAAGACCACCAATGCCACGAGCCGTGCTGTGGCGGGAATTTTTGCGATTGCAAACGGTGCCACCGTCAAGCTGACCGGCACGAATGGTGACCAAATTTTCGGCGGTAGTAACTCCACTGCCTATGGCATCCACGGAGTCGCGGGCACATTGGACCTTAACGGCAAGAGTGAAAGCACCAATTTCCTAAACGGCACATCCACCGGTGTTGTCGATGGCAGCTCCGGCACACCGACCCTCACGGTGGGGGAACAAAATGTCTCTTCCACGTTCGCCGGGACCATTAAAAACACAACTGGCACCTTGGGACTCACCAAGATCGGCAGCGGCACGCTCACCCTGAGCGGCAATAACAGCTACAGCGGCGTGACCGCGATCAGCGCGGGCATCCTCGCCATCTCGCACTCAAATGCGCTCGGAAATAACACCGGGAACACCACCATCACGGCTACCGGCGCAAGCGGTGGGCCGCAGTTGCAACTGAGCGGGAACATCAATTCACCGGAAAACATCTCCCTCAACGGCAGTTCCGATGCTAATCAATACACCGGAGTAATCATAAACACCAGCGGGACAAACACCCTCAGCGGTAACATCACCTTGGCCAGTCCATCTTCAAGCATCCGCATCACTTCGAATGGCGGTGAACTCATTTTGGGCGGCACGATTACGCAGACCACTTCCAGCAGAACCCTCAGATTACAGACCCTTCCCGGTGCTTTAATCACCGTAAACAACGCCATCGCCAACAATGGCGGCGTCTTGGACATCCTCGGCAGTGCGGGTGGTGCTGCAACTGGTATTGTAACTCTTAAAGCCGCCTCCACAGGCATTGGTAACACCAACGTCGCTGAAAACGGCACCCTTAAACTCGGGATAACGAATGCGATCAATCCCGCCTTAAGCCTGACTTTGGGGGTAGCCGGCGGCACTGCAGGTTTCGATTTTGCCACCTTCGATCTCGCCGGCTTCAATCAGACCGTCGCCGGACTCATCGGAACCAAAAATACCGCCAACATCGGCGGGGACGACAAGCGCGTCGTCACGAATTCCGCCGCCTCTGGCACCAGCCTCCTGACCGTCGGCAATGGCAACGCCACCGCGACCTTCAACGGCGTGATTCTAAACGGTGCCAATGCGGCGGTGGCGCTTACCAAGATCGGCTCCGGCACCCAGACACTGGCCGGTGTAAATACCTACACCGGAACGACCACCATTAAGGCGGGTGCGCTGGCACTTAACTCCACCGGCACCTTCGCCAACAGCGCGACCATCGTCGTGGGTGATGCAGGCTCCAGCGGGACTATCCTAGACCTCACGGCCAAGACAACATCATTCACCTTCGGCAGCGGGCAAACCGTCAAGGGAATCGGCACGATCAACATTGGCGCCGGCAAGACTATCATCGTCAACGGCACGCTCGCCAAAGGCAATTCGATCGGCACACAGGCCTACACCGGCAATCTCAGCCTTGCCGGAAACGATCAAATCGAACTCGGCAACAGCACGGGCGCGGGCACTTATGCCAGTCCCTACAATTCCGACCTCGGCAATGTCAGCGGAAACCTCACCCTCGGCGGCACCCTCAGCGTCATCAACAACGCCGGAGCGGACAGCAACGGCAGCATCAGCGCGGGTTCCTACAAGATCTAAACCTATGGCGGAACAACCAGCGGTTCTTACTCCGCTATCACGAATGCCACCGGCTACCGTGCTGATATCGTGAACAATGGCGCGGGCACCGGCAGCGGCCAAGGCATCTATTTGGACAACTACCGGGTTGCCGCCGCCGCCTCCACCCAGACGGTCACGCTGAACACCCGCACCGGCGTCTCGGTTTCCACCAGCCTCAGCCTCACCAATACCAACAACGTCACCGCACCTTTCCAGGAAAACCTGGGAACCACCGGTTTCAGCGGAACCACCTCTAGCTTCACCGCCAGCGGTTCCGCGACCGGCATTGCCGGTGGAGGCACAGGCAGCGACTCTCTTTCGGTGGGTGTGACTGCAGGCACCGTCGGCACAGCCGGAATCTACTCCGGCGCCACCACCTTGGGGCTGCAAACGGAGGATGTGAACTCCAGCGGCCTCGGCAATGCGGGAGTCGGCAATCAGATTGTGACCATCAACGTCAATGCCTACGACTTTGCCACCGCAGCTTTCTCCCAAACCGCAGGTGACGGCTCACTCACAGGCGGTGGTGTCAGCTACACACTGGACTTCGGCACCGGCCTGGCACTCAACACCACCTACACGGCCACGCTCCAACTCGCCAACGGCATGTTCAGTCTCTACAAGGACTCCTTGCAAGGGGCTTACGGCACCGTCGGAGGAGCGTTCTCGGAAACCGCCGGTAATTTCGCATCGCTCACCTCGGGCGGCACGGATACCTTTACCGTCAGTTTCTTCACCGGCAGCACCGGCACATTCACCGATACCCTGACCTTTAACGGCACCAGCCTCAACACGCCACTGGGCAACGCGGCGCTTGGCCAGATCAATATCGGGATCTCCGCCGTCGCAATCCCCGAGCCAAATGTCACCGCCCTCCTCGGTGGCCTCGGCATGCTCCTGCTGCTCCGCCGCCGCCGGAACTGAACACTTTTCGGAGTTAATGGGTTTTCTCCGAATTAACTGCGGGGCGGCTGACCGGAGGGTCGGCAGCCCCGCTTTTTTGGGGTTTGAAAGCCCGTCTCGGAAGGGTCGAACTCTGACCCATTCACTGTCGGCACGAAGACATCCCGCAGCTATGGGTTTCGAATCCGAATCCGTTCCGGGTCTGCCGTGATGATGGCACCGCCTCAGCCCGCAAGTATGGTTGTGGCATCGTCCCCGGCGGCGAGCGTGTCGAGCACATGCTCAACGGCAAGCCTACGTCCCCGAATGATGGGTTTCCCCCCGAAGATCCCGGAGTCGCAGGTGATGCGTTCCATCAGCAGATCATGTTTTATATGGTGGAAGATGGCGGATTTCGGAGCGAGAAGCAAGGGTGGTGTAAAGTTCCAGGAAACGCGCTCGCATCGGTCGCCTCTCGAATCAGATCGAACCGGATCTCGCATTCGGCCACATTGTCGGCGATCCGCATGCGGAATCTGCTGAAGGATAAATTCTCCGTGGCTGGAACTTGCAGTCCCAGTCCGTCCGGGGGACATTTTGTCGCCCGTGCATCCACCGCCCATGTCCCGCCTTTACCCCTTTCTCCTGATCCTCCTCGCCCTCGGGTGGGCGGTGCCCCATTTCCACGCCCAGCGGCCGCCCGCATCCGAGACCAAGCCGCCGTCCGATATCAAGTTCATCGATCCCCACGTCCACGCCATGTCCGTCACGCCCCTCGGCCTCCGCGCGGTGGCGAAATGGATGGAGGAACGCAACGTCGAGCGCTGCATCGTCAGCCCGCTCAACCACAAGGGCTCACGCCCGCAAACCGAGGAGGAACACGCGACCATGCTCGCGAATTTCCTGCCCTACAAAGGTAAGATCGACCGCATGGCCATCATCGATGCCGGGGAGGTGGAGACCGCCGCGCAGGCCGTCGCCATTTTGGAAAAGGAAAAAGCGGAAGGCGCGATCGCGTTCGGCGAGCATTACGGGGTGGACCTGATGTTCGACGATCCGAAAAACCTCATGCTTTACGAGGCCTGCGAGAAAGTCGGTCTACCCGTCATGTTTCACATCGACCAGAACAAGAACATGGTCGAGCCCGGCATGGAGCGCGTGGATCGCGTCCTGAAAATGTTCCCCAAATGCACGGTCGTCGCCCACGCTTACTGGTGGCGGCAACTGGAGCATGCCGACCGCCAACTCCAGGAGCACCCGAACCTCTACGCCGACATGTCGGGCCACGTGGTCGTGCAAGTCCTCAACCGCGACCGCAAGTTCGCCCGCGAGTTCCTCATCCGCAACCAGGACAAGATCCTCTGGGCCACCGACGAAGGCTGGTGGTCGTTCGGCAGCAAGGATCGCCAGATGAACCAGCACTACACCTTCCTCGAAGAACTCGACCTCCCCGACGAGGTGCGCCACAAGATCTACCGCGGCAACGCGGAGAAGGTGTATGGTTTGAAGTAAAACCTCAGGCGTCGCGCATCACCATCTTCCCGTCCTTGTCGGTCACGACGAGCTTGAGCCCGAGGCGGCGGTAGTCTTCGACGACCTTTTTACCGGCTCTCCGCATCGCGCGCAGGGCGAGCTTGGATTCGGCGTCGAGTTCGCTTGGCTTCAAACCCGCACGGCTGATTTTGCGATAGTTGATCATATTTCGAAGAATTCGGCCAAGGAAGAGATAACATGGCTGTTGTGGTTCGCCAACTGTTTTGGAGGGGTTTCGGAACTGTCCCAAATTTTCCATTCATCCGCCTAGGGCAGATAGAGATCCACGAGATTTGTGAAAATCCTTGGAAATCTGCGTAGGATGGCGTCCGTCGGCACATCGTGGCCGCCTTGCTTCGTGCGCTGCGTCACACGCTTCCGTGAGAACTTTGCCGAAGGGATCCACAGGAAATGTATCCGGATGAGATAGCCGGAAGCCTTCGCATTGCGGATGATTTTCGCGTGCGCCTTCCCGCTCAGGGTCGATTCGATGGCGAGGCTGTTCCCTACCCCGATCTCCCCTTTCACCTCCTCCAGAAAGATCCGCCCGGCCTTGAACGCCACGGAATCCACATCGAAGGGGGACAGTCCGCGCGCGATCTCGTCGGTGTTGAGAAAGCGCAGACCTTTCATTTCCCGCGTGAGATACTCGCGGGCAAAAGTGGTCTTGCCGGCTCCGTTGGGGCCGCCGATGACAAGGAGGATGGGTTTGTCCGCTGGCTGTTTCATGGGTAGACAAGCCAGCGGACGATGAGGGGTTTGGCATGGCGGATGCAATCCGCCGCCACGGTCAGATGAACTCGTTCACCAGGTTCTCCAGCATCTCCTGACGACCTGAGTCGAGTGTCGGCTCGCCGTTGGAAAGGGCGTAGGCGCTGACCTCTTCGAGGCTGATGGATTTCGAGGCGATCTTCGCGCCGATGCCGGTCGTCCAGCTCTTGTAGCGGTTCGTGACGAACTCCTGCAGGCGCCCGTCCTCACGGATCGCGGCGGCGATTTTCAGGCCGCGAGCGAAGGCGTCCATGCCGCCGATGTGGGCGTGGAAAAGATCGGACGGCTCGTGGGATTCGCGGCGGCGCTTTGCGTCGAAGTTGAGTCCGCCGGTGGTGAAGCCGCCCATTTCCAGCACCTTGAGCATAATCTCGGTGGTGAGGTAGATGTCGGTCGGGAACTGGTCGGTGTCCCAGCCGATGAGCTCGTCGCCCTGGTTCGCGTCCACGGAGCCGAGCGCATTGGCGTCGATCGCCACGGTCATTTCATGAAGCATCGTGTGGCCGGCGAGAGTCGCGTGGTTCGTTTCGAGGTTCAGCTTGAAATGATCCATCAGGCCATATTGGCGGAGGAAATTCAGGCACGCGGCGGAGTCGGAATCGTATTGGTGGGTCGAGGGTTCGCGCGGCTTCGGCTCGATGTAGAACTGGCCCTTGAAGCCGATGGTTTTCGCGTAGTCCACGGCGAGGTGAAGGAGGTTCGCGAGGTTGTCCAGTTCGCGCTTCATGTCGGTATTGAGCAGCGTCGAGTAGCCTTCGCGTCCGCCCCAGAAGGTGTAGCCCTCGCCGCCGAGTTTCAGCGTGCCGTCCATGGCCGCCTTGATCTGAGCCGCGCCGTAGGCGAAAACATCCGCGTTCGGGGAAGTTCCGGCACCCTGGGAGTAGCGCGGATGGGAGAACAGGCAGGCAGTGCCCCAGAGCAGTTTTTTCCCGGTGGCTTGCTGAAGACCGAGGAGATGGTCGGTGACTTTCTCAAGCGCGGCGTTCGATTTCGCGAGATCGCCGAGTTCCGGGGCGATGTCGCGGTCGTGCCAGCAGTAGTAATCGATGCCGGTCTTGTCGAGGAACTCGAAGAACACATCCGCGCGCTTGAGGGCGTTGTCCACGGAGTCGGACTGGTCGTCCCATGGCATCAGTGCCGTCGGCCCGCCGAAGGGATCGGAAAGGCCGTTGCGCATCACGTGCCAGTAAGCGGCGGCGAAGCGGCAATGCTCCTTCATCGTTTTCCCGGCGACGATCTCATCGGGATTGTATTGCTTGAAAGCGAAAGGGTTGCGGGACTTGGGGCCTTCGAACTGAACTTTTGGGATATCGGGAAAAAACGACATGAGTTGGGTTTATGGGGTCGGAAAGTCGGCGGCAAGGGCGAAAAGAGGGAAAATCGGAAGCCGTGGTTGCCTCGCCCCCGCCGCCCCGATACGAAAGGCGCGTGACCCGACCCGTCGATTCCCTCATCGATTTCCTGCAAGCCGAACAAGCGCGCGGACGCAGCCACATTTTTCTCGACGAAAGCGCCCGCGAAGGCCTTCGGGAGCTTTACATCCGCATGCGGAAGCCAGTGACCATACCGGCCGCCGAGGCACCCGCCGCCACTCCGGTGGTAAAACAGGACGCGGTCGTTTCTGGCAGCGGAAAAGCGGAGCAGCTCGCGGGGCTGCGGAAACAGGCGGAGCAATGGGCACCCGCGATTGCACTTGGCACCTTGCGGGAGAAGATGGTCTTCGCCACCGGCAGCCCCGACGCGGAGATCATGCTCGTCGGCGAGGCTCCCGGCTACAACGAGGAGAAAGAGGGCGAGCCTTTCGTCGGCCCGGCGGGACAGAAACTCAACGACATCCTTAAGGCGATGGGTTTGCGGCGTGAGGATGTTTACATTTCCAACCTCGTAAAATACCGCCCGGCTCTGCCGAAGCAGACTACGAACAACCGTAAGCCCAGCGCAGAGGAAATGGCCGCCTGTCTGCCGCTGGTGTTGGCGGAAATTTCGGTGCTTCGGCCAAAAATCATCATCGCACTCGGCGGCACGACAGCAGAAGGCTTGATCGGGCTGGAGGGAACGGTCGCCTCGATGCGCGGCCAGTGGCACGAGGTTTCCGGTATCCCCGCGCGCGTGACCTACCACCCCAGTTACCTCCTGCAGAGCGGCGGCTCAAACGATGTGAAGCGCGCACTCTGGGAAGACATGCTCGCCGCCATGGAAAAACTCGGCATGCCTGTCTCTGAGAAGCAGCGCGGATTTTTCCTGCCGAAGGCGTAGGCTCAGGATCTCACCGCCCGTTCGCCCAGCACGGGCATCGGCTTCGGCACCTTTCTCCGGCGCAGCCCGAATTGCCGGACGGCGTTGCGCTGGAGATGCGCCTTCGCCTCCTCGACGCTGTCGGTGAGAAAGATCAGCTCCGGATCTTGCGGGCTGATCATCCCCTCCTCCGCCATGCGATAGACGAAATCCATCAGCGGCTGCCAGTAATCCCGACCCATGAGGATGATGGGGAAATTCTTCAGTTTCCCTGTCTGGATGAGGGTCATCGTTTCGAACATCTCGTCGAGCGTTCCCGCGCCGCCCGGCATGACGACGAAGGCATAGGAGTATTTCACCAGCATCGTTTTGCGGGTGAAAAAGTAGCGCATGTTCACCGAGCGCTGGACGTAGGGGTTCACATGCTGCTCGAAGGGCAGCTCGATGTTCACGCCGATGGAGGTGCCGCCCGCCTCGTAGGCACCTTGGTTCGCCGCCTGCATGATGCCCGGCCCACCGCCGGTGAGAACGGTGAAGCCCAGTTCGGAGCAGGCCTCGCCCATTTCGCGGGCGAGTTCATAGTAACGGGTGCCCGGCTTCGTCCGGGCGGAACCGAATATGGTCACGCACGGCCCGACGAAATGAAGGATGCGGTAAGCGCGGATGAAATCGAGCCCCACGCGCAGCAACGAGACGAAATCGTGATAGCGCGAACGCGGCCCGGCGAGCCATGAGGTCTCTTCCGTCTCAAGTTCAAAGCGATGCTGCTGAAGAACCTCTTCCTCAGTGATATTCAGGTCAGCGGTAACTTCCGGATATTCCGGACTGGGTTTCTTGTCGCTCATTGAGATGAGCTAACACGATTCCAAACACGCTGGAAAAGAGATTCTTCAGTGGGCGGGGTGTGAATCACAACCGATGGCTTCAGTGGCGCACCTTGGCGAGCGCAGCGGCTTTCGAGCGGCGCGGTGCGGCTCTCGCAGCTTCCTCACCGACACGCTTCAGAAGCGCGATCAATGAGGCGGTGATGAAATACTCCTTGAGAAGAGCTTCACGGCTTTCCCCATTCTTGGTTTTGCGGACGATTTTCATAGGATGTGTTTGTTATCCGAGCGGATTTACTCCGCACGTTCATCCATAAGAGCCACAAAGCTACCCATTTTATTCCTAAATTATTTCTTCTCCGAATAATTCGTATTCACGAGCGATTCACCACCGGCCTTTTCGGTGATCACGATGTTGAGGGATTTAACGGCATCGTCGCCCATTTTGAGTGTGTAAATGCTCATCGTGCCCGTATTCAGGTGGCTGCTGGCAAAGTCCATGAAGCCCGCCGCGTTCGCCTGCTCCTCGAAAAACCTCTTCAGATCTTCCGCTTTCATCGCGCTTTTCCCGGAAAACTGACCGGCGACCTTACCGCCCGCCTCGGTGTGAAACATGCTGGAACCCTCAGTCAAATCGGGAGCCTTGGGAACCCATGCCGGCACCTGCGAAAGATCCGGGGAACCGATGCTCGTGACGTTCCCGTCCTTGTCGGTCATGATGAATTTCCCTTCCTTGATATCCTTGTAGGAAAGGGTCATTTCCTTGCCGTCCGCGGTGCGGAGGGTCATGGTGCCTTTCGCCTCGTCCTGCGAGAGCATCTTGAGCTCGGGATGCATTGAAATAACCATCCCCGCCGCCGCCTTTTCCGGATTCGCTGCAATCTCATCGATCTTTTGCTTCGCCAGGATAAATACGTAAACCCCTAGCGCCAAAGCAATGAGCAAGAGCCCTCCGCACCCGATCCCCACCCATGCGAGGGCGGGCATCCCCTTCTTGGCGGGAGCTTGCGGCGGCAACGTCGGCGGGATGGCAGGTGGTTGTTCCATGGCATGACTGAATCAGAAAGCCACCTAGCGGGCAAAGCGGAAAAACCCCTTACCAGCAGCCAAATCCGTCTTCCTTGAAATTTGGATTTTGAATTTTGAATTTTCCATCCAGCCTCGCCGTCATGTCGCAACGCAAAGGGATCTTACTGGTGGTTTCCGGGCCATCGGGTTCGGGGAAAACCACGCTTTGCAGGCGCTTGGCGGATGAGGGCGAGGCGGGCTACTCGGTTTCATGCACGACCCGTCCCGCACGACCCGGTGAGGTGGACGGAAGGGATTACCATTTCCTCTCCCGTGAGGCATTCCTCTCGAAACGCGATGCCGGTGAGTTTTTGGAAAGCGCGGAAGTCCACGGCAACCTCTACGGCACGCTCAAGTCCGAAGTCATCGGCCCGCTGGGGAAAGGCATGGACATCGTGATGGATCTCGATGTACAAGGTGCCGCCCAGGTGCGCGACTGTGCGGACGAGGAAATTCGCCTCAGCGCCATCGATCTCTTCGTGATGCCCGCCAGCGAGGAAGAACTGCACGGTCGCCTATCCGGCCGAGGCACCGACAGCGCCGAGGTCATCGCGCTGCGCATGACGAACGCACTGGAGGAAATGCGCCACTGGCCCGAATACACATACCGCCTGCTCTCCGGCGACCGCGAGGAGGACTACTCACGTTTCAAGTCCCTCGTCATCGCCGAGCGCATGCGCGTCAGCCGCTTGGCTGGAGAGCGTAAATGACGAGCCACGTGCGTTAGAAATATCGTAAAATATCCTAAAATATCCTTGCCGGACGTAACGGAAGTATCAAAGTCACCTCTTAACCCAATGAAAAAGTTCTCAATGAAAAAAAGTCTCACTCTGTTGTTTCTAGGATTAGGGATGACCGCACACGCAAGTCAGGAATGGCGCACGTTCAGCAGCGTAGATGGCACGCGGACTTTCAAAGGCCAGCTAACCGCTTTCGACACCTCATCGAGCACCGTGACCGTGCTAAAATCAGACCAGAAACGCATCACTTTCAAGATCGATGTAATCTCCGAAGAAGACCAGGAATACGTATTGGACAATGCCAGCAAACTCGCACCGGATTTGAATCTCAGGATTCGTTTCGAAGAGTTACGCGACCGCAAGGGCACGACGCGCGGTGACGAAAGCAGAACTACGAACCACGAGGGGGGATACACCATTTACCTGAACAGCTTCAGCCCGACTCTGGTCAAGGAAGCGGAAGTCGAGTATCTGATGATTTACCGCAAAGATGCTGTGACGGGAGATAGCAACGACATCGTGGTCAAAGGATCGGATATTGTTGAAATCCCGCCGAATAGTTCCGCCTCCGTGGAGACGGAAACGGTGGAACTTGTAAACTACTTCAAGCCCAGTGAGGCGACTAGCTCGGGCGGTTGTTCCAGTGGCAGCTGCGGAGGCAGCACAACCTATACAAAATCTGAACGCAGCCGCGATTTCATGATCGGATGCGTCACTCGTGTCGTCGTGAACGGCACAGTTGTAAGCGAAAGCGCAACGTCCCCCGGCATTCTCGAGAAGTACGCATCGGAATTCAGCGAATACGAAAAAAAGTAGCCATCACGTCCGCAACACTTTTTGGTCTACCTTCTCGCTGCAACTAAATGCTCCAAAAACCACTCCGCCATCGCGGCGTAGAGCGGGAAATCTGTCACGAGGACATTGTTGTGCTCCGCCCCGGGAACTTCCAGCCAGCGCTTTTTCGTGCTTTCCGGAAACGATTCGAAGAGCGCTTTGCCGGATGTCGTCGGCACCATTTTGTCATCGTCGCCATGGATCACGAGGGTCGGGATGCTAACTTTCCGGGCTTTTTTCGATGAATCGATCTCGGAAAGGTGGATTCCAGTCCTCCATTCGTAAACCAGCCCGGCGGGCTTGCTGACGGCGGCGCCAAGGGTGAGGCCGAGCAGGCTGTTGGCTTGTCCGCGGATCACGGTTTCGAGTTTATCAAAACTGGAAACGATCACCATCGCGGCGAACGGCGTGCCATCGAGCGCCGCCGTATGGATCGCCTCCGCTCCGCCCATCGACTGCCCGAGGATCGCGCAAGGCTGGCCTGCGAACCCGAATTTCGCGGCCGCCTCCCCGTAACATTTCAGGATCATCGGAGCCTCCAGAACTCCATACGTCGTGAAAGGTTCGGGATTCGCGCCGTGCCCCGGCAGATCGGGGATCACGCAGCGGAAGCCCACCGCACAAAACCGCTCCGCGACCGCGAGGTAATTCTCCTTGATCCCCTTGCGTCCATGGAGGATCAGCAATGTGCCGATGACCTCCCCTGCCGGTTTCAAGGAAATCCCCTCTGCGGAAAGCTGTTCGCGGATGATCCCCGCTTTTTTGGAAAACTCATCCACATGCTCCGGCGTGCAAACAAGGCAGGGCATCCCGTCCGAGGAAACGAATTTCTCCACCACGAAACCCGCCTTCGCGCTCCCATCGAAGTAAGGCTGGTGCGACGCGTCCGCCGCCCTGCGCGACGGCTGCGCGATCTCCTTGACACACCACCAGACGAACGCGAGATAAAGAACCGCCGTGGTCAGGAAAATCCCAATGCCTAGCCGCAATAGCTTTCTTCCCAGCGTGGCAGGGATTTTCCGTGAGGCGGTCATCTGGGGAAACTACGCCCGCACCCCATGGAGATATTTCGCGGGATTTACAACATTCGCATCTGTAGCAGCCACCCTGCTTCTCGCATCTGCCGCTTCCACAGCAGTTCCACAACAAATACGCCGCCCCATCCTAAACGACTTTGCCCTTCCCGCACGGACGAATTTCGTTAGAAACATTCATGCCTTTGCCATAGGCGTTGCTCGCCATGTCGGAAGATCACAGGAAAAAGCTTCAAACCCAGCTCTGGAACATTGCCAACACCCTGCGCGGCAAGATGGGCGCGGATGAGTTCCGCGACTACATCCTCGGCTTCATCTTCTACAAATACCTCTCCGAGCGGATGCATCTCTTCGCCGACGAGATCCTGAAGCACGACGGCATCACCTTCGATGGGATCGACGAGAAGAGCATGGAGGGGATCGAGATGCTCATGGCGATCCGGGAGGAGCCATCGAGCGCCTCGGCTACTTCCTGAAACCCACCGAACTCTTCCACAAGGTCGCGGAGAAGGGCGCGCAAAAGCAGGACAACTTCATCCTCGAAGATCTCACCGCCGTCCTCAAGCACATCGAGTCCAGCACCATGGGCCACGCCAGCGAGGACGACTTCGAGGGGCTGTTCGAGGATCTCGATCTCGGCTCGTCCAAGCTCGGGAAAACCGAGAACCAGAAAAACGAACTTATCGCCCGCGTCCTTGTCCACCTCGACCAGATCGACTTCCGACTCGCCGATACCGAGGCCGATGTGCTGGGGGATGCCTATGAATACCTCATCGGCCAGTTCGCCAGCGGCGCGGGGAAGAAGGCCGGCGAGTTCTACACGCCGCAGGAGGTCAGCACCATTCTGGCGAAGATCGTCACCACCGGGAAAAAGAAGCTCAAGAGCGTCTATGACCCCACCTGCGGCTCCGCCTCCCTGCTGCTGCGCGTGGCCAAGGAGGTGCCGGACGTGGGCCACTTCTACGGGCAGGAGATGAACCCCACCACCTACAACCTCGCCCGCATGAACATGATCCTGCACGGCGTCCACTACCAGCGCTTCGACCTGAAGAACGAGGACACCCTGGAGCATCCCGCCCCCGAGCATGCCGACCTGCGCTTCGATGCCATCGTCGCCAATCCGCCCTTCTCCGCGAACTGGTCTGCCAGCGCCATCCATGAAACGGACGACCGTTTTAGCGCCTACGGCAAACTCGCCCCGAAAACGAAAGCGGACTTCGCCTTCGTCCAGCACATGATCCACCACCTCGACAACGGCGGCACCATGGCCTGCGTCCTGCCGCACGGAGTCTTGTTCCGTGGGGCAGCGGAAGGCCACATCCGGAAATACCTCATCGAGGATTGCAACTACCTCGATGCCGTCATCGGCCTCCCGCCCAACATCTTCTTCGGCACCGGCATTCCCACCTGCATCCTCGTGCTGAAAAAGCAGCGCGAGAACCCCGACGACATTCTCTTCATCGACGCCAGCCAAGGCTATGAGAAAGTGGGCAATCAAAACTACCTGCGCCCCGAACACGTAGAGCGCATCGTCAGCACCTACCGGAAGCGGGAGAGTAGTGCCAAGTTCAGCAAGGTCGCCGATCTAAGCGAAGTGGAGGAAAATGATTACAACTTAAACATCCCTCGCTACGTCGATACATTCGATGCCGAGGAAGCGGTGAATTTGGACGTCGTAGTCTCAAATCTAACTGCCATTGAAGAAATAATTGCTGATGCGGATGACGACATTCTTAAGAATTGTGCGGAGCTTGGATTGCCCTTTCCTGCTGGTCATAATCGAAGCCTATTAGAGGCCTACAAAAAGGGTGTAATGCAAAAGCTCTTCACCCAAGCCCTCCGCTTCAAAGACGACCACGGCAACGACTTCCCCGAGTGGGAGGAGAAGAAGCTGGGGGCGGTCTGCCGGATCTTAAAAGGGAAGGGGCTATCGAAGGCCGATCTTGTCGAGGATGGTGCCACCCCTTGCATCCGTTACGGAGAGCTTTACACGATTTTTATTCCGAGTTGATTCAGGAAACGATGTCACGCACTAACGTGGCCGAGAAGGAGCTTGTTCTCAGCGAAGAGAACGATGTGATTATTCCTGCCTCCGGCGAGACCCACATCGATATTGCGACCGCTTCCTGCGTCATGTCCAAAGGCATCGCACTCGGTGGAGATCTCAATATCATCCGCACGAAGTTAAACGGAGTTTTCCTCGCCTACTATCTCAACAACGCCTGCAAGCACGCTATCGCGAGCGTCGCCCAAGGGAGTTCCGTGATTCACCTCTACCCCGACCAACTGAAAGGTCTCTCCCTACGTTTCCCCAGCACCGCAGAACAAACCAAGATCGCCAACTTCCTCACCGCGCTCGACCGCAAGATCGAAAGCGTTTCCTCCCAGATCACCCACACCCAAACCTTCAAGAAAGGGCTGCTCCAGCAGATGTTTGTATGAAGCGGTAGCCAAAAAAATGAGCGCCATCGGGTTACCCCGATGGCGCTTGGCTGGTTATCGGAACCCGTCAGGAAAGCCGCTTCTTGGCTTCCTCGACGAGATGATCAGGGCCGGTCACGGAGACTTTTGACCGGCCATCGTATTTGATCTTCAGATTCCGCCCAAGGGCCGGCCCCAGCTTTTTTCGGATCCCATCTTCAGCGGCTTTCACCACCTGCTTTTCGAGATCCTGCCGGAACCGCCTCATGTCGGAACTGGATAGGATATTATAGTTCTTTCCCATCTGGATTATCCCTTGGTTGAGGTTGGGTCGATTCCGTGGCTGTCACGATCACGGATCTGGCCGTTGGGGCGGTGGATGAATAGTTCACCCTTTCCGGCTCGGGATGCCTCACGACCATGATTGATCGCTACGGCTTGAGTCGGGGCGATGCCTGAGACACGTGAGGAACCCTTACGCCTCCAGGCCCAGTTTTCCCCATGTTTGACGACATGGACGTTTTTTGGATTAGGCATTTAGCTAATTTGGTAGCCAGCTTCATCCTTGACGCGCCCGGATTGATACCGGATAAGAACCCCGTCGTCCGCGACAAGATTTCTTACGCTTCCATTGAAGCTGGAAGTTAGTTTGGAAGAAAAGGGTAGGTGTATCAGCACCTGCCCTTTTTCTTGGATGCGAAGAGGAGTATCCTACTTTTTACCCGGAGCCAAGCGGAAAGTTCCAGGCTTGATGTTTTTCCGCAGAAAAAAGTTCCCACACAGGAAACTTTTTCTTTTCTCCTGTGAATAACCGTGGATAAGGTGCGTCCACCACATGGAGATTCTCGCGGCAGACAAGATCGAGGAGTTCGTCCGCAAGCATGCGAATGCCCGAGCGCCTCTCGCTTCCTGGCTGCTGATCGCCGAGGGTGCTGAGTGGACATCGCCTCAAGACGTCAAAAACAGCCTGCCGTTCACCAAAGTCCTATCAGGCGACCGGCTGGTTTTCAAGATCGGGGGGAACAACTACCGGCTGGTGGTTCTCGCCCGCTACCGAAACGGAATCCTCCTGATCCAAAAGATAGGCACCCATGCGGAATACGACCGCTGGAAACTCGACTGACCCCAACCACCATGAAAATCCTCAAAAACAGCAAAGACCACAAGGATGCCCTCCGCGATCTGGAGGAGCTGATGATCGCAGATCCCGCACCGGGCACGGATGAGGACGAGAAGCTCCAGCTTCTCGCTTTCCTGATCGCGGACTACGAGAAGCGCACCGTGAACCTCCCGCAAGCATCCCCCGCCGAGGTGATCCGGTTCGTGCTCGAGCAGCGCGGACTGAAACAGCAGGATCTAATCCAGTACATCGGATCGAAGGGACGGGTGTCGGAGATCCTTTCCGGCAAGCGCGAACTGACGCTGAAAATGATACGTGCGCTTCACGGCGGGCTGGACATCCCTTTCAAGGCACTGGTGCAGGAGCAGGGGTTCGAGGTGCCCGATGAGATCTCCGTGGAGGATTTCCCGTTCAACGAGATGCACAAGATGGGCTATTTCCCTGAAGTCCTGAACGAGAAGCTGGCCGCGATCAAAGGCCGGGCAGAGGAGCTGCTTCATGCCTTTTTCCGTGGGCGTGAGAATGATCCGATGCTGGCCTTCAACCGGCAGGGCACGGGCAAATTCGATATCAACGAATACGCGGTTCATGCATGGCGGTGCCGGGTGCTCGACAGGGCGAAGAAGGTGAAGCGCGGCGGATATGCCCGTGAAAACCTGAACCCAGCGCTTTACACCCAGCTTACGGCGCTCAGCGCATTGGATTCCGGTCCGTTGCTTGTCCGTGATCGCCTGGCCGCAGTGGGGGTGGCCGTTGTCATCGAACCACACTTGGAGAAGACCCGGTTGGATGGGGCGGCGCTCTGGCATCCCGATGGATTCCCTGTAATCGGCCTGACCCTCCGCTACGACAGGCTGGACAATTTCTGGTTCACGCTTTTCCACGAAATCGGTCACGTAGCCCACCACTTGGATTCCGAGCGCAAAGGGTTCATCGATACGGACATCGACTCGTCATCCGAGAAGAAAGAGGAGCGGGAAGCGGACACCTTTGCCCTAGACCAGTTCATATCGCCCGAGAGCTGGGAGGAAGTGAGGAACCTGACTACTGCGAAGGAAATCCGTAAGGCGGCGCAGAAACTTGCGATTCACCCCGCGATATTGGCTGGCCGTCTACGCAGGGAAGCCCAAGATTACGGAAGACACCGCACCCTTATCGGACAAGGGGAGGTTAGATGGCAGTTTGAACTTCTTTGAAGCCGTTTTTCAAAGATTGAACGTTCAGCCCGAGCATTGGCTTCGGGACGGGCTGATAGGTAAAAATGCCCCGCTTCCAGCATATTTTTTGACTTCTTCCCTGTATTCTGGCACTTTCCCCTTGCCTTGTGGTGTGCAAATTACTCATCTGCGACTCGTTAGCGCCCCTTCCCAACCATGCACGAAGCCCTGATACCGCTCCAAACTGAGATCAAGACCTTTGAGGAACAGCTCCCGACCCTCCGGACGAAATTTCCGATCGGGACGTATGTTCTTTTCATGGGCACTTGCCTCGTTGGTGGTTTCGCGACGTATTCCGCCGCTCTTGAAGCCGGATATGAAAAGGCGGGATCGGAGCCTTTCCTTGTCAAACAGGTGAGCAAAGTGGGTGAGGACGTGCAATACGTTTACGGTCTCCGGGCGTAAGCCGCGATTCTGCCGCCTCCCCGATGTCCCGTGCCCTGACATTTCGGATGCCCATCATCCGGGTTAAGATCCGGATCGGTCCAGTGACTCTCAGGCATCTTGAAGAAGGCTATGCCAACCGCTGTGAACCGTGGCCCAGAAGCATCCCCAAGGAACTGGAGGTCGATGCCCTGATTGATACGGGAGCCTCCGTCTCGATCATCGATTCGAGCATCGTGGAGGAAATGCCCCTCCGTTCCTATGGCTATTGTCCAATCTCCGGTTTCGACAGTCAGGGAGGCGATGAAGGAAAGGCAAAGCAGTATCCGAACTACGAGGCTGGCTTGGTCTTACTGGATGCCTCCGGGGTTGCTCCCATTCTGACTGTCAAGACCGGCCAGCTCGTTGGGCATCCAGTAGGGAACGGGAGATTTCGGGCGATTCTCGGCATGGATGTCTTGAAACACTGCCATTTCCATCTCGATGGGCCAGGTGATTGCTTTGAGATCACCGCAACTGAGCCGCTGGTGGAGGAGATCAGCAGCGTATCGGTGGCCGGGGCTTGATCGTGTGATTCTGCTGGATGCGCCAGAAGGTGATTGATTCAAGCCTGATGGTTGTGGAGTCTTCATTTCAGAGAAGCATGGCCGATACCCCACCCAATGTCTTACATGCCACCCAGTCCGAGCAAACGCTGGAGGATGCGCTGGTGGCCCAGCTCGTCAGGCAAGGCTACGCGCAAGTGGCGGTGACGGATGAGGCGTCGATGCTGGCGAATCTGAAGGCGCAACTGGAGGCTTTCAACGGCCTGACGCTGACGGCGGGCGAGTTCTCCAAGGTGTTGAACCACCTGAACCGCAAGGCGGGCGTCTTCGAGAAGGCGAAGACCCTGCGCGACCGGATGAAGCTGGATCGGGAGGACGGGCAGACGGTTTATCTGGAGTTCTTCGACTCGGCGAATCCGCTGCGGAATCTTTACCAAGTGACGCAGCAGGTTGCCATCGAGGGCAGCTACAAGAACCGCTACGACGTGACGATCCTCGTCAACGGCCTGCCGCTGGTGCAGATCGAGCTGAAACGGCGCGGGCTGGAGATGAAGGAGGCGTTCAACCAGATCCAGCGTTACCAGAAGCACAGCTACTGGAGTGCGCAGGGGCTGTTCCACTTCGTGCAGCTCTTCGTGATCTCCAACGGGGTGAACACGAAGTATTACGCCAACGCCCGGAAACAATCCTTCAAGCAGACCTTTTACTGGGCCAGCGAGGACAACAAGACGATCCGCGAGCTACCCGCCTTCACCACCGCTTTCCTGAACCGGGAGCATCTGGGAGGGATGATCACATCCTCACTCTGCTCGCCAGTCTCTACGACGCGGATGAGGCGGAGCAGGCCGACATACGCAAGCTCATCCTCGACAGCGTGGCGGGCGATATCGAACTCCGCAGCAAGCGCGAGCTGATCCAGAAATTCATCGACAGCAACCTCCCGAAGCTCGGCTCCTCCGCCGAGATCCCCGACATCGTGGAACTGATCCAGAAGCCGCTGGGCATCCTAGAACGCGGCCCAACAAGAAAGCGGGTGCTTGATAAGGTGGTCGATTACGTGGCCACCTTCATCCGTGGAGTGGCGGCGTAAGGCTCAGGATTCCAGAGCCTTCACCTGGGCACCGAGTTTGAGGATGGAGAGGGTGGTGGCGATCCCTGCCAAAGCCTCCGCCTCGCGGCGCTCAGCCGTGACAAGCCCGCTGTCGCAGCTACGGCCTCGTGACATGGATGACTTTCGCGTTCACCACGAGATTATCCGCCGTCGAGCTTTGGTCCACCGTGCCGCTGACAGTGACGGCGCTGAGTTCCTTGAGGCCGTTCACGCCCTTGAGCCCGCCGGAAAGGACGCGGCCTTCGGCATCGACGATCTGGATCGAGGCGATGTTTCCGCGCTTCGCTTCCTTGGTGTCGCAGCAGGCGTCCCATGGAGTTGAGCATTCGTCATCCGGCATCTCGTTGCAGGGCGTCATTTTTTCCGGATCGCCGAGCAGGAAGGACGCGCGGCCATCGACGAAGACTTTTTCGCGGCCCATAATTTTCCCGCTGATGACAATCGCTTCGCCGGGAACCGCGGACTCGCGGGCGCGGTGGATCGCTTTCGCATCGGCGATGGATTGGTCGGTGAAAAAGGAATCGAACGCGTTTGCGGGCATGCCGGGATCGGCGTTGACGGCGAGTTCTTTCTTCTCGCAGGAGATCGCGGCGAAGGCGGCGATGAGGAGGACGGTCAGTTGTTTTGTTTTCATAATTTTTTTCTATCAGGATCTTAATGCTTTGGGAAGGGGCGGGCGCAGGCAACGGATGGCGGGCGGGATTGCGCCGAGGATGCCGAGCAGGATGCCGGTGGCCAGGCCAGCCAGCGCGACCTGCGGCGAAACGGACACGGTGAAGGCTCCTATGGAAAACGGGATCGTCAGCCCATCGAGCAGGAAAATAGCCGTGACGGAGGCGAGCAGCGTGCCGGTGAGGCAGGCAATGAGGCTTTCCTGCACGAGACTGAGGAAAATCGCACCGCGCCCGTAGCCGATGGCCTGGAGGGTGGCGAGCTCGCGGATGCGGGAGGCGAAGGCGGCGTAGAGAGTGTTGAATCCGCCGAACACCGCACCCGCCGCGATGAGGCCGGCGGTGATCCATGTCATCACGCGCAGCGGCTTGAAAAAGGAACTGAGCGCCGCGTAGTAATCACTTTCCCGCAGCGCCGCGAGCTCCAGATCAAGCCGCTGCTGGGCGAAAAGCTCCGCCTCGGAAAAATCGGCGGGATCTTCCATGCGGAGCACCACGCAGGAAACCGTCTCGCGCTGGGCGAGCATGTGGAGATCGCCGAGGGCGGCCCAGACCTCGGATTCCATCACGGTGCCGGGTGCGGCGAAGGTTCCGGAAACGGTCATCGCGGAGCCGTCGATGGTAACCTCGGCTCCCGGTTTCAGCGAGGACTCGGGCACACCGAGTTTCCGCCATGCGAGTCGTCCGACCATGACCTCGCCGGAGCGCGGGAACGTCCCTTCTAACAGCCGCACCTCGGGATGCACAAGCAGCGCTCGGGGCGTGATGCCACGGAAAAGTCCCTGCCCTTTCCGACCGTCCTTATCTAACAGGTAGGTCATGTAATGGATTTCCACCGAAGCCGCAGGGCGCCCGAGGGTTTTGGAAACGCCGCGCACACCCGCCTCCGAGATGCCGCCGAGAAGCGCGCTGACCTCGCTGCGCTGGATGCTTTCCTCGCTGCCTGCACCGAGGAGGATGATGTTTTTTTCCGATCCCGAGGCGGAGAGCACCTGGCTCATGCCGCCGTTCAGCGCCGTGGCCGCGATCACCAGCAACACCACCAGCGCCGAACCGCCGACCGTCTGTAAAAGGCGCGGCTTGTCGCGGAAGAGGTTCCGCAAGGCGTAGGTGAGAGGAAGCATGAAACTCTAAATTTTAAATTCTAAACTCCAAATAAGAGTCTTTGTTCGGAGCGGAGGGGTATTCTTCTTCCTTAAGGTTTATAGTTTAAAGTTTGAAATTTAGGAGCGGAGCGACTTCACGATCGGCTGCCGGATGGCGACGAGTGCGGGATGGATCGAGGCGATAACCCCGAGGACGAGCGCAGCGCCGGAGGCGAGGAGTGCGGTGGAAAGCTCAGGAAGAATAGCGAGCGTGTGACCCTCGCTGCCCATGGTGAAGCTCTGCCAGCGCAGGAAGCCCCACGCGAGGCCGGCTCCGAAAAGGCCACCCGCGAGGCCGAGCATCCCGCCCTCGCTGACGACGAGAAACATGATCGCGCGCGCCGGATAACCGAGGGTGCGGAGCACGGCGTTTTCCTTCACGCGACCGCGCACCATCAGCAGGATCGCGTTCGCCACCAGCGCGATCACGGCGAGCACCGCGCCGAGGCCGAGCCATCTCGTGAAGCCGATCAACTCGATAAGCTGGCTGGCGGTTTCCGCGAAGAACGCTTTCTCCGGCCGCGTGTTCGTCGGCGCTTGGTCGGATTTGAAACGCGCATCGATGGCGTCGGCGACGGGCTTGAGATCGGCGGAGCGGTTCACGCGGACGTTGAACTGCGTGACCACTCCCAGCCCCGTTCGGGAGGCCTGCTGGAGGAAAGGCAGCTTCACGTAGGCGACGTTGTTATCCTGCGGAAAGGGCGAGTGGATGATGCCCGCCACGTGGACGGTCACGCCGACGGCATCGAACTTGTCGCCGGGTTTCAGGCCGCGCCGTTTCGCGAACTGCTCGCCGAGGAGCGCGCCATCGTCGCGCCTCGCCCACTCCGCATCGTCGCCGGCTATGATTTCGATTTCCGGCGCGAATTTCCGCAGCATTCCCTCGGGCACGCCGCGGAAGGTGATGACATCCAGGCTCGCGCCGCAGTTGTTCACCACGATCTGGATCGGGATCACCTCGCGCACGCCGGGCATTCGCCGGATCTCGTCCGCGTAATGCTCGGGCAGTTTGCTGGCGGCGGGACAGAAGCGGTTCTCGCGATATACTACGAGCGTGGTATCCGCCGCCGTTTCCTCGGTGGCCGCGCCGAGCGAGCTTTGCAGCGTTTCCACCGAGGTGAAAAGGAACATGCCGGAGGCGACTCCGAGCACGGTCAGCGATGTCCGCAGCCGGTGGCGGAGCAGCTGCTTCATGGCGAGCGATAGGAGTGCGGTCACGGGTGCGTGAGGTTGGGGTCTTCGGAGAGCAGCACGCCTTTCTCAAGGTGCAGCGTGCGGTGCGCGGCGGCGGCGGCGCGGGCATCGTGCGTTACCATCACGATGGTCTTTCCTTTCTCGCGGGACAGGGATTGAAGAAGGGAAAGGATGCCGGTGGCGGACTCGCGGTCGAGGTCTCCGGTAGGCTCATCGGCCACGAGAAGCGGAGGATCCCCCACCAAAGCCCGGGCGATGGCGACGCGCTGCTCCTGCCCGCCGGAAAGCTCGCTCGGCGTATGGTGCGAGCGATCCCGCAGGCCGACGAGCTCCAGTGCTTCCTCAACCTTAGCGCGTCGCTCGGCGCGGCTGAGGGACGTGATGAGTAGGGGCAGCTCAACGTTTTCGAAAGCTGTTAGAACCGGGATGAGGTGATAAAGCTGGAAGATGTAACCGACCTTGCGCGAGCGCCATTTCGTGAGCTGCTTGCGGGAAAAACCCGCGATGTTCTCGCCATCGATCAGGAGTGTGCCGGAGGTCGGCGAGTCGATGCCGGAAATCAGGTTGAGCAGTGTGGTTTTCCCCGAACCCGATGGCCCCATGAGCGCGAGAAACTCGCCGCGCGGCACCTCGAGGTTGAGGTTTTCCAGAGGGGTCACGGTGTTCGCGCCCTTGCGGTAGGATTTGCTGATGGATAGGCAGGAGATCATGGGCGTTCGATGAAAAGGGGGTTGAGGCGCTCACCTTCGCGGAGACCGACGGGATCGGAAACGACCCACTCACCGGGGCGCAGACCGGAATCGATGCGGACGAGATTTTCGGCGGTGGCCGATGAAGTGACCTGACGGCGCTCGGCACGTTTTGTGTCCGCATCGCAGACCCAAACCGTGCCGTCCGCGAGGGCGGTGGCAGGGACGTAGACGGCGACCCCGGAGGCACCCGTATCCGATTTGTTCCCGCGCGGCATTTCCAGAAACTCCACACGGGAGAGCATTTCAGGGCGCAGCTTGTCGCTCGGGTCGGCGATGCGGACTTTCGCCTGCAGGGTGTTGCGCTGGAGATCCGCCGCGCCCTCGATGCGCGTCACAGTTCCTTCGAAAACCTCGTCCGGCAAAAGGTTGCAGCGGATCTTCGCGGCTTGGCCGACGCTTAACCCAGCGGCGTCCGCTAGCGGGACATCGACGCGGACTTGGAGATGCGCGGGGTCGTAGAGGATCGCGATGGTGGAGCTATCCTCCTCGTCCATGCCGACCATTTTCTTCGCGCCTGGCGCAGCCATTAGGGAAAGGACGCGACCGTCAACGGGGGCGCTGATCCGGGTGCGGCGGTGCGCCAGCTCCGCTTTCTCAAGGTCGATCTCCGCCCCTTTGATCTGCGCCTGGATGGCGAGGATTTCATGGGCGATCTTGTTGAGTTCCTGGGCGATCTCCGCGATGCGCGCTTTCGCGAGATCCACCTGCGCGAGGCTCTTGCGGTGCTCGATCCTCACTGCGAGGAGTTCGTCGCCGGTGAGGGATCCCTCCGAGACCTGCTCGTAGCGGCGCAGTTTGTCCGAGGCCTCATCCAGATTCGCCTCGGCCACGGCAAGCATCGCCTGCTCGGCGTCCATGCGCCGCATGAAAATTTGCGTGCCGACGCAATGCGCATCGAAGGAGGCTTTCATGTCGGCGAGCTTCGCGGCCATCGCGTCGCGCTCGAGGCGGGTGTCATCGCCGATCAAGGTGGCGAGCAGGTCGCCCTTTTTCACCAGCGCCCCTTCGAGCACATGGACTTCATCGACGATGCCGTCGGTGAGCGCAGTGGCCTTGATCGGCAGCGGGTCGGGCTCCACCCAGCCGGACGCTTGGAAAAGGGCTTTCCCGGACGATGCGCGTTTCTCAGACGCATCGGTGCTAGACATCGTCTCCTCGATCCCGATGGCCGGGACGACCGCGACGGGCGTGGCGGGCAGCAGGCGGTCGCGGAAAAGCAGGGCGAAGAGCAGCGCGAATCCGAGAAAGATCGCGAGCGGCAGCAGCCACACGCCGAGCCTGCGTTTCGCGGCTCGGGTGGGTGGCGGTTCTTGAGTAGGCATACTTGTTCTGAAAGATCAGGTTCACGGAAAAATGTCCGCAGGAAACGGGAAACGCGCGATCCAATGGGATCAACGCCGTCGTGGGAATCGTGACCGTTCTTCAGATAAGCAGCCGCCGCTGCGTGAGATAAAGCGGATCCGGGATCACCGGCGGGAAGAGCTGGCAAAGGACAGGTAGAATTTCCACACCCACTGCGGGCGGAAAATCCGCAAGAGCTGCCGGTAGCAAAACCCATTTGTCATCCGCATGCGGAATCTGTGGTGCGGGAGTCTTGTCGGCGTTGGGTAAAGGCTTCGTCACGACCATGCAGTCAGGCCACTGGGACTCATGTTTCCCTTCCTCACAGCAGCAATCCTTCATCTCAACCGGGCATTTTCCATCATCCGAAACGAAGGTCATGCTCCTTGTGCAAAAAATCCGCATCACCCCGGCCGTAGGCAGGATGAGGGTCATCAGGGCGAAGAGGATGGAGGCGAGGAAACGCATCGAACTTCCGGAAATCTACACGCTGCGTTCGCGGGGGCAAGCCGCAAGCTATAAGCTCATTTCACCCGCCCTCCTGCTTCTCGCGCCATCGCTAGCCTTCGGGAGGCGCGAGGAGGATGTTCTCAGCTATTTCCCGGCCGGGGTGCCCAAAAGGGTTAAGTTCTCCAGCTTGAACGGGATGTCGTATGTCTTGAGGCCGTCATGCAACACCGCGATGAGCTTGCCGCTCTCCGGAATTCCTTTTTCCGCCTCATACGTGTAGCTCACCGACCCGTTGCCGAAGCTGCTGGAACCGCGTCGCTCCATCACGATCCGCTTAGCTCCATCGATTAGGATAAGCTCCTTGATGGCCTCGGTATCTACGGAAAGCTCGATCTCCATCTGCTTCGAGCCATCATCCTTCCAACCATTCTTGATCTCCTTAATTTTCGCGTCGAGTGCCTTTCCGGAAGCTCCTGCCTTCAGCGAAACGAAGCCCAGATCCACTTCCATCGTCCCGCTGGAAACGACGTATTGGATCGTTCCTGAGACTTCGCGGAGCGATTTCACCGTTTCGAAGGGCTCCAACATTCTGACCTCAAAGAGCACCGCCGATCGATCCTCCGAGAGGGTTGGAAAGCTGATCCTCCTGTTGAAATCCGAGCCGGGAAGGAGATCGCTGCCGTCGTCCCCGATGGCTTTCAGAACCTCGCTCTTGTCGGTGACGCTCAGGACACTGCCGGAGAATTTCCCGAGCACGCTCAGGGTGAAGCCCGGTTCGTAGTTGAAGGCGCGGAGATCCGTGTCATCACTGACCTTGCGGATCAGGCGCACTCCCGCCACTTCCAAGGACTCGAAGGGCTGCCCGGCCGCCGCAGGAGCGAACTGGGGGCCGAGTTTTTCCTGAAGCTTGGTCATCTCGATCCGTGCCGCCGCGAGTTCCTTTGCGTAATCGAAAAGCGGCGCGGCCATCGAAACCCGCTGCGCGGCGACAGGGGCCTTGCTTCCAAACAAGCTCTCGCTGATCGCCTCCATGTCGGTCGGCGCGTTCTGTGCGTCGAAGGCATTTTTCGCCATCCACGCATCGTCGTTCACCAGCTTCTCCATCGCTTCGATTAGCTTGGCTCCCGTGATTTTGAGCCCGACCCTGCCGTCCGCTGCGGTCACGAAGTTTTCGGTTTTTCCAGCCTTGCCGGGGAGCTTGAACGTCGCCGTATGCTTCATTCCCGAGAGAATGCCCAAGAGCATCGGTTTGGATTGCTGGAACTGCGCACGCTCCGCCTTGATCTCCTTAGCCCGCTCCACGGGGTCGCTTGCAATGGCCTTTTCTTCCTCATCGCCGTCGCTCTTGAAATCCATGGTCAGCTGGCCGGTCTTGCCGTCCGATTTCCATGCGAAAGCCATCATCCCGACATTTTGAAGCTCCACTGCGGAAAGATCCGAGAAATAGCCGGTGCCCTTGAACTTGATCCGACCGTCTTCGCCCCATGCATAGCTGACATCTCGCCAGGCCTCGATACCCTTGCTCTGTTCGAGAAAGTTGGCGACCGCCTTCTGCAGCGAGGCATCGTTCTGAGTCTTTTTCCCATCCAGTGAAATGCTGGGGAAAACCGAGTTGATCGTCATTTTCCCGGTGCCGTCCGGGTTGAGCGTGAATTCCTGCTCGGTTTCAAAACACGAGCTCAGGGCCACGCAGACGAGGGAGATCAAGACCGAAGCACCCAGCTTTCCAAAGATTTTGTGAAACATGCGGGCATTGAAGAAGCCACGACCCGTTTCCGCAAGCGTGGAGTCGGAATGTCCCTGTCAGCTTTCCCGGCGACGTGCGGGAATGAGAGGCCGCACATTCGTTTGCAACAAACGAACCTCCCAACCGACACCCTCATTGCTTCGCCGCCAGGATGTATTTCAGGACGGCGGCCTCATCGGCCTCGGAAATCCCGGCATTCCATGCCATGCCCGGGGTGACGAGGTGCCAATCGGTTTCCGAGACCTTCGAGGGCATCATCGGCTCATGGCAGCGCGTGCACTGCGCCATGTAAACTCCATAGCCCTTTTGCAGCGTCTGGAGCTCATCGCCGCTTTTCTGAGCCATCGCGGCATCGGGCACGGGGATCACAGGAGCGGGTGCGCATCCGGCAACGGCGGCAATCAACAGGGCGAGGGCAGGCTTTTTCATAACACAAAGTAACGAAAACAGGCCGCCCCGATCAACCCCCATCTTGGCATGGGGAGAGCTATTTTAAGGCGTGCGGAACATTTTTGACAAATCCCCCGCCATCCCCAACCCTCCGCCCACACGATATCCCACTGATAACAAGACCATGAGCTACATCCGCACCTTCACCACCGGCTCCGGAGCCGAGGGCAAACTCCACTCTCTCCCCGCCCTTTCCGAAAACGGATTCCCGAACCTTTCCCAGCTCCCGGTCTCGATCCGGATCGTGCTGGAGTCCCTGCTCCGCAACAACGACGGCCTCAAGGTCTCCGACAAGGATATCCACAACCTCGCGAACTACAACGCGAAGAGCCCCGGCGATTATGAAATCCCCTTCGTCGTCGCCCGCATCGTGCTCCAGGATTTCACCGGCGTGCCGCTGCTCGTCGATCTCGCCGCGATGCGCTCCGCCGTCCACGCGATGGGCAAGGACGCGAAAATGATCGAGCCGCTCGTGCCGGTCGATCTCGTGGTCGATCACTCGGTGCAGGTCGATTACGCGGGCACCGGAGCTTCGCTGGAGAAAAATCTCGACCTCGAGTTCCACCGTAACCGCGAGCGCTATGAGTTCCTGAAATGGGGCGAGCAAGCCTTCGATACCTTTAAGGTCGTGCCTCCCGGCATCGGCATCGTTCACCAGGTAAACCTCGAATACCTCGCCAAGTGCGTGTTGGAAAAAGACGGCGTTTTTTATCCCGACACCCTCGTCGGCACTGATTCGCACACCACCATGATCAACGGCCTTGGCGTCGTCGGTTGGGGCGTGGGCGGCATCGAAGCGGAGGCGGGCATGCTCGGCCAGCCAGTCACTTTCCTCGTTCCGGAAGTCGTCGGCGTTTACCTCACCGGCGAGCTCAACACCGGCGTCACCGCCACCGACCTCGTCCTGCTCGTCACCGAAGTTTTGCGGAAAACCAAGGTCGTCGGAAAATTCGTCGAATTCTACGGCCCAGGCGCGAAAGCCCTCTCGCTGCCCGACCGCGCCACCATCGCCAACATGGCTCCCGAATACGGCGCGACCATGGGCTTCTTCGGCATCGATGAAATCACCACAGGCTACCTCGAAGGCACCGGCCGCTCGCCCGAGCTCTGCACCACCGTTGAGAACTACTACAAAGCCCAAGACCTCTGGGGCATCCCGACGGATCGCGACGCGCTCCAGTTTTCCCAGATCGTCGATCTCGACCTCTCCACCGTGAAGCCCGGCGTCGCCGGCCCGAAACGTCCGCAGGATCGCATCGAAATCGACTCCCTGAAATCCAAATGGGCAAGTCTCCTCACCGGCCCCGCACCCGACGGCTACAACAAGCAGCCCGTCATCAACACGGAAACCCCGGAAGGCCTCCCGCCATCCCTCGACAGCGAACCGGACGATCCAACCAACATCGCCCACGGTTTTGGCGCGGAAATCGGCGTGGTCACTGAAACGAACGAAGATCCCGCCTACCCGCTCTGGGAAGTCACCGTCGATTCCAAGGACGGCATCAAGGACACGATCACCCACGGCTCCGTCCTCATCGCCGCCATCACCTCCTGCACGAACACATCCAACCCTAGCGTCATGCTCGCCGCCGGATTGCTCGCACAGAAAGCCAACGCGAAAGGCCTGACCGTGAAGCCTTCGGTGAAAACCTCCCTCGGCCCCGGCTCCCGCGTCGTCACCGATTACCTCAACAAAACCGGCCTCCAAGCGGAGCTCGACAAGCTTGGCTTCCAGACCGTCGGTTACGGCTGCACCACCTGCATCGGAAATTCCGGCCCGCTCGATACCGGCATCGAGGACATCGTGAAATCCGAGGACATCGTCGCCGCCTCCGTGCTTTCCGGAAACCGCAACTTCGAAGCCCGCGTCCACCAATCCATCAAGGCGAACTTCCTGATGTCCCCTCCCCTCGTCGTCGCCTTCGCCATCGCGGGCACCGTCGATATCGATATGGAAACCGAGCCACTCGGCTTCGGCTCCGACGGACATCCGGTTTTCCTGAAAGACATCTGGCCGACCTCCGCCGAGATCGAAACCGCGATGAATTCCTCCCTGCGCCCGGACGTTTTCCAACGCCTCTACACCGGCTTTGCCGACCAGAATCCTAAGTGGAACAGCATCAAATCCTCCACCGGAAACGTCTACGAATGGGATCGCGAATCCACCTACATCCAAGAGCCTCCGTTCTTCGATGGCTTCACGCCAACCCCACGTGACATCCTGGAAATCAAAGCGGCCAAGCCTCTCGGCATCTTTGGCGACTCCGTCACCACCGACCACATCTCCCCCGCCGGAGCCATCAAGAAAGCAAGCCCCGCCGGACGTTTCCTCGGAGAAAAAGGTGTCGATTTCTTCGACTTCAACTCTTACGGCTCCCGCCGTGGCAACGACCGCATCATGACCCGCGGCACCTTCGCCAACGTCCGCATCAAGAATCTCATGGTTCCCGGCACCGAAGGCGGCGTCACCACCATCGCCGGAGAAACCAAAGACATCTTCGACGCTGCCGACATCTATCAGTCGTCTAACACTCCCACGATCATCATCGGTGGCGAAGACTACGGCATGGGTTCCTCCCGCGACTGGGCAGCCAAAGGCACCAGCCTACTAGGCGTGAAAGCCGTAATCACGAAATCCTTCGAGCGCATCCACCGCTCCAACCTCGTCGGCATGGGCGTCCTCCCCTGCAACTTCGTCAACAAGGACGATTACGAAAAAGTCAAAGACCTCGCCGACGCCACCTTCGACATCCTCGGCATCGACAACGACCTCAAGCCGATGCAACAAGCCACCCTCCGCGTCCACAAAGCCGACGGCACCACCCTCGACCTCCCCATCGTCGTCCGCATCGATACCCCCGTCGAAAAAGACTACTACCGCGCCGGCGGCATCCTCCCCTACGTCCTCGCGCAGATTTTGGGATAAGCAGATGCGCATTGAGAGTAATTTTATTACAAGTTCTCAGGATGACTTTGATCTAGCTTCCTTGAGATCAGAAAAACGTCCAGTTGTAAGCGGATACGACCATATAAAGGTAATCGATCTATTTTCGGGATGCGGAGGTCTGACTGTCGGCGCGTTACAAGCAGCCGCCAGCCTCGGCCTAAATATACAAGTTCTTCTTTCATGCGAAACATCCCAAATTTATAACGAAATTTACAAAGAAAACTCCTCCCCAATTCGAACTATCGAAAGACCAATAGAAGAAATATTATCTTCATTTACTGGAGAAGCGCTGAATGCAGCCGAATTAGAATTATTCAAGGCACTCGGAGAGACTGACTTACTAATGGGTAGACCACCTTGCCAAGGGCACTCCGACCTTAATAACCACACCCGACGAGAAGATCCTAGAAATGACCTCTATTTCCAGATGGCACGTGCAACCGAAATATTCAGACCTAAATGGGTGATTATCGAAAATGTGCTTGGGGTTAAGCATTCAAAAAACCAGGTAGTTGCGCGCACACTTTCTCAATTACAAGGATTTGGCTACCACACTCTCAACTTGTCTTTGAACGCAGCAGATTTTGGCGTCGCCCAAAACAGAAAGCGTCATTTCACAGTGGCTTCAAGACACTCACTTGACAACTTTGAGTTTATTCTTACGAGACTACGGGTAAATAAACATCGGCCAGTATTATGGGCAATCGACGATCTAAAATCATCATACTGCGAAACTTCAATTTTCAATAGCAGTGCTTCACATTCTACGACAAACAGAAAGCGTATCGATTACCTATTTCGTAAGCGGTCAACAGACCCCCACTATCCATCGGCGCGGCATTTCGCGTAGGCTGCGCGGTCATGTCCGATACATCCCAGCCCACCACCAGCATCATCA
>JAYTOE010000065.1:0-4526 GCA_043747935.1 Akkermansiaceae bacterium | reverse complement strand
ATCAATCCTCGTCGTCCTTCGCGCCCTTGACGCGGACTTTGCCGCGGAGCTTGGCTTCGATGAAGGCGTCGATGTCGCCGTCCATGATGTCTTGGATGTTACCGCTTTCCTCGCCGGTGCGGAGATCCAGGACTTTCTGGTAGGGCTGGAAAACGTAGGAGCGGATCTGGCTGCCCCATGACACATCGCTTTTCTCGCCGTAAGCGGCTTCGGCCTCGGCGGCGCGCTTGTCTTCCTCGATCTGGAAAAGTTTCGCTTTCAGGATCTGGTAGGCGAGTTCCTTGTTCGCGCCTTGGGTGCGGGAGGCGGTGGACTTGATCAGGATGCCGGTGGGAAGGTGGCGCAGCAGCACGCCGGTCTCTACCTTGTTCACGTTCTGGCCGCCTTTGCCGCCGGAGCGCATGGTGCTGATCTCCACATCCTTGTCGGCGATCTCGATCCGGATCTTGTCATCGACCTCGGGGGTGGCGTCGATCGATGCGAAGGAGGTGTGCCGTTTCCCCGCGGAGTCGAAAGGAGAGATGCGGACGAGGCGGTGGACGCCGCGTTCGTTCTTGAGGAAACCGAAGGCGTTCTCGCCCATGATCTTGACCGTTGATGAGCGGAGGCCGGCGCCATCGCCGTCTTCCCAGTCGAGGGTTTCCACCTTGTAGCCCTTGCTCTCCGCCCAGCGGGTGTACATGCGGTGAAGCATTTGCGCCCAGTCGCAAGCCTCGGTGCCGCCGGCTCCCGCCTGGATAACGAGGTAGCAGTTGGCGTTGTCATTGGGACGGTTCAGGAGCGTGAGGAGCTCGAAACTGCGGATGTCCTTCTCAAGCTTGGCCGCTCCGTTGATGGCCTCCCGGGCTAATTCCTCGTCGTCGAACTCCTTGGCCAGCGAGACACCTTCGACGACGTCGTTGGCTCGGGATTCGAGTGCGAAGAAAGCCTCCAGCTTCTTTTTCATGCCGGCCGCCTCTTCCGAGATGGAGCGGGCTTTGTCCGTATCGTCCCAGAAGTTCGGGGCGCCCATCGCCTCCTCTAGTGTCTGGATCTTGTTTTCTAAAGCGGGAACGTCAAAGATACCTCCTGAGTTTTGACAGGCGGCTCTGGAAGCCATCCGTGTCAAGCGCCAGGAGGTCAGCGGTGGGAAGTGAGGACATGGGGGCGGGGTTGTAAATTGGAGATTGGGGATTGGCGATTGGAAATTGGGGTATTCGGGCGGAGAGGCGATTCCTTGGTGTTTGGGAGTTGAAAGTTGGTAGTCGAAAGCTAGCATCCGCGCACTATGATCAACAAAATCATCCCCACCATCTCTTCCGGAACCGCAGGCCCGCTTGGAGCCCTCCATCTTCCCCGCCTTTGACTGGCGTAAGCGCCCGCCTCACCGTTTTTCCACCAGATCGGTGAACGTCACATTGGCGATCTCGGCGGCGGCGAGGGCGTTGAGCACATCAATCACCCTTTGTTGCGGCGCTCCGGGATCGACCCAAATCTGCACCAGCGGCTTTTCACGGGTGCCTCTCAGTGCGCCCATGTAGAGTTCCAGATGGCTCGCCAACAGCGGTAAATCTCGGCTGGCCGGATCATTGTCCACCGGCATCTCGCCGACTCCTGTGCCTGTGAAAACAGCGCCCTGTTCATTCACCCGGATGAAAAGGGGCGCGATGGGCGAGGTTTGTGGCGCGGGATCGATGGGAGGAAGCGATAGCGCCAGATCGCTTTCGCGAGGGGTGATGGTCGATGTGACCAGGAAATAGATCAGCAGGAGAAAGCAGACATCGATGAGCGAGGAGATATCGAGCTGTGGTTCGGAGTCGGGTTCGGCGAGGATGGTTCTGTGGCGTGCCATGGCAAAGTGGCAACGCCGCAGTTCTGGAAATTCTTAGGCTTCGAATTCGACAGCCTATTTCTTGAGATTTGAGATTTGAAATTTTCCACACCCAGCCGGATGCCCTCGCCCTTGTCCATGGTCTCCGTGTATTCCGCCTCCGGCACGGAGTCCGCGACGATGCCCGCACCGACGTGATAGCCGAGTTTTCCGCCGTCGCGGACGAGGGTGCGGATCGCGATGTTGAACTGGCTTTCTCCGTTGAATCCGAGCCAGCCGATCGCGCCGCAATAGATCCCGCGCGTTCCGGTTTCCAGTTCCGCGATGATCTCCATGGCGCGTTTTTTCGGGGCACCCGTGATGCTGCCGCCGGGGAAACACGCGGCCAGCGCGCCGACCGTATCCTCGCCGCCGCGTAGAGTGCCTTTGACCGTGGAGACGAGGTGATGCACTTGCGCGAGGCTCTCAAGCTGCAACATGCCGCTGACCTCCACGCTGCCGAATTCGCACACCTGCCCGAGGTCGTTGCGCAGCAGGTCGGTGATCATCACCAGCTCCGCGATTTCCTTTTCCGAAGTCTGCAACTCCACCGCCGCGCGCCTGTCCTCATCCGCATCGCGGAAGCGCGGTCTGGTGCCCTTGATAGGCCGTGTCTCCACGATGTTTCCTGAAATACGCAGAAACAGCTCCGGCGAGGTGCAGAGAACCTCTTTCCCGTCGAGCCCCAGCCATGCACCCATCGGCGCGGGGCTGGCCTGCCGCAGGATTTCGTAAAGCCCGAAGAGCGAACCGCCGCTCACGGCCGCCGAAAATCCCTGCGCGAGGTTCACCTGATAGATGTCGCCCGCCGCGATCCATTCCTTCGCCCGCCTCACCGCTTCGATGAAATTTTCGCGCCCCATTTCCGCCGTGAAATCCTCGACCTCCACGGACTCGTTTTCAGCTTCGCGGATTTTGGAGGAAAGGTCGCCGCGTTCCCACCATTCGCCGGTTTGCTCGTCCTTCACCAGCATGTCGCGGTATTCGCCGAAGACGAAACTTCCCTCGTAATCCACCCAGCCGCACAGCCCGCCCTCAGGAAAGCCATGATCCCCGCCGCCCGCCGGATTCGTGGCGAGCACGGCACGCAGCCCTGTTAGATCCGCTTCCGAAAAGACCGATCCCCGGTGCATCGCCACCGGTGCCGCTGCGATCACAGAGATCGCCCGGCCCGCCTTGGACGGGACATTTCCCGCCGTATCGAAAAACACCAATCCGCCCAGCCAACGCAGCCCGCGCGCGACATCGATGGCTTCCGCGCCCTCCAGGCCCGGCACCTTCCTTATCCCGCTAGCGACGCGCTCCATGCCGGAACGATGGCGCTCATCGCGCCGTCCTCAATCCAAAAACTTCGGATCACTGAGATCCGCAGGAGTTGTTAATGATAAAGTGACTTACTGGATCGGTGTGGAAAAGTCCGCTATCTAACAGCCCCATACCGCAGCAAGGCGAGCCGCTGAGACGCCTAGGGGAGCCTCGCTGTAGATGTGGGCACGCAACCAGCGGATGAAGCGGACTGTCCTCTGGGTCGCTCTAGTGATCGCGCGTCCGATGAAATTCGTGGCCTGCGCCATGGGCTTCCCTTCCCGATTGCGGCGGGTCTCGCCGCGCCGGATCCCCTTTTTGCTTTCCACCTTATCCTCAAGCCCGAGTTCTTTCATTTCCCGCTCGGCGAGAAGCAGCAGGTTGTGCGCGAGGCACTCGAACTGCCCGTGCGCCCGTTTCGCCTCCGGCCCGCTCGCCCATGATTTGTGCTCCTCCATCTTGCCCTTGAGTTCGTTGAACACTTTCTCGATGTCCCACCTGCATTTGTAGATGATGACGAGCTGGTGCGCGGGCAGGGTCATCTCGTTGGTGAGGTAGGTGTAATGTGTCCCGTCGCGCGGATCGGTGTAGGTGATGCGGCGCAGCTGGACGCCTTTAGAGGTGCCAACGTAGTGGTCGCCGACTATGCCTTCGTTGCGTGGATCGCTCGGGTCGATGAGGTTGCGCGAGCAGACTTCCGCCGCGCTGTTGGATTTCTCGATGGTGATGAAATAGATCCCGCTGTTGTGCTTGAGGCGATGGTCTGCCCGCCGTCCACTCCGGGCTTGGGATCGTGGGTGGCGGCGTGCTGGTAGTGGCCGTCGGCGGCGTAGATGTCGAAATCGTCGAGTTCCCCGAAGCGCGCAAACGGATCATCGCACCGCCTCCTCATCACAGGCAGGAGCAGGGCGTTGAGCGAGGTGATGTTGGCCAGGCGGCGCGGGCTTTTGAGGGCTTTGAAGAAATGGCCTGGATCGATGTCGGCCTCTCCCTGGTCAGCGTGATGCTGGAGGAATTCGTGGCCGGTCTTGGCGTGGCTTATGCAGCGCAGGACGCCGAGCTTCGCGTAGTCGAGATCGCTGATGGAAGTGCAGTGGTAAGCACGCTCAGAGGACGGATAAATCTCGATTAAATCGTTGAAAAACAAGGAGTTGAGGGTATCATGGTGATGCTGTGGATTGGCCATGAAAATTTTGTTTTGACCAGAATCCATGGCAAGCTTTTCTTGAGTAAATAAGGGGTTATCTCGCCCTCTTGAATGTGAAATTGAGTTCCAGAGACCCAAGGAATTGCAGCTTCCCCACGGCCTTCTGATGATAAATCTGCGGTGGCTGGAGTGAACTTTTCAGGAGAACTTTTCCACACCGATCAT